>JAJZVL010000001.1 GCA_021845725.1 Actinomycetes bacterium
GACCACCACACCCACGACCACCACGACGTCGGGCACACCCACGACCACCACACCCACGACCACGACGTCGGGCACACCCACGACCGCCACACCGACGACCACGACGTCGGGCACACCCACGACCACCACACCGACCACCACGACGTCGGGCACACCCACGACCACCACACCCACCACCACGACGTCGGGCACACCCACGACCACCACACCCACCACCACGACGTCGGGCACACCCACGACCACGACGACGTCTGGCACACCGACGCCGGCATCCAACTGGACCGTGACAGGGACGACCGCCACCTACCAGGTGCCGGCGGGCGAGGTGCTCGTCGGTGATCTCGGCTACAACGCGACAACCAAGACCATCGAGCTCGTCGCCCCGAGCGGTGCGGCCGACGGGATCTCGGCGAGCGGTCTGACTGCCGTCGTGGTCAACGGGGGGCCCGGCAACGACCAGCTGGGCATCGCGGGCGGTACCTTCCCGGTGCCCGTCACCGTGAACGGCGAGGGCGGGACCAACACCCTCTTCGGCCCGGCCGGGAGCTCGACCTGGACACTGACCGGCGCCGACTCGGGGACGGTCGCCGGGGTCGCGTTCAGCGGCTTCCAGGACCTCATCGGCGCGGCTGGGTACGCCGCCACGTTCGTCCTCCAGCCCGGTGGATCGGCGAGCTACGTGGACGGTGGCGGATCGGGGATCCTCGAGGTCAACGGCTCACAGAGCTTCACCGACGAGGCGACCGGGCCCCACTCTGGCACGGTGGTCGTCGGCGGGGTCCCGGTCGGCTACGCGGGGATGGCGCCGATCACCGTCAGCGGGGCTCCGACAGTGACCATCACAGGCACCGGGACGGACAACCTCACCGTTTCCCAGACCGGGTCGACAGTCACCGTGTCGACCACGACGGTGAGCATCGAGTCGGTGACGTTCTCGACGACGGGCCTCGCCAAGGCCACGATCAACGGCAACGGGAACAAGGAGTCCATCACCTTCACGACGGCGCTCGCACTGTCCGGCGCCACCCTCGACGTCAAGGTCGCCAAGATCACAGTCCTCAACGTCGCGATCTCCACCACCGGGACCGTCGATCTCACAGCGACGGCCACCGACAACGGGAGCTCGACCCTCACAGTCTTCACGCCAGCCAAGCCGAAGGCGTCGATCACGCTCACAGGGGCAACGCTTTCCGCCGGGACAATCACCCTGGCTGCCAGCGCCACCTCGACGCCGAAGGCCTCCGGCCACCTGAACGTCGTGGTCGTGACAGCGACAGCCACCGTCTCGGTCGCCAACTCGACCATTGAGAGCACGGGGAACGTGACGGTCTCGAGCTCGTCGCACGTCACAGCCACCGCCACCTCGGCCGGGTCCACATACCAGGGTGCCTGGTCAGCCTCGACGACCTACGCCAAGACAGTCACCGTCACAAAGACAACAGCGATCTACACCTCCCAGGCTGCGACAAACACGGGCCACACACCCAAGGCCACAACGGCAGGGACATACTGGAAACCTGCATCGGGATCGAAGGACGCCGCCGCCTCGGCCGTGGCCGTCACCTCCGACGCCTCGAGCACGCTCTCGGGCACCACCACCTTCAACGTCGGGGGTAAGTTCTCCCTCACGTCGACCAACGCGGTGACGATGAACACCATCGGCAATGCCAGTGGATCGGGCGATGGCGCAGGGGTGGCGGTCGGCGTACTGGTCGAGTCCACCAAGTCCGAGATCACGGCCACCTCGTCGGGGAGCACGGCGGCGAGCCTCACAGTCGAGGCGACAGCCACCAACAACCTGAAGACGACAGCCAAGGCCAGCGTCGGGGGCGCCACCTCGGACACACAGTCACCTGACGCGACGACCAACCCTCACTCCACCAACCAGAACGCCCCGACAGTCCCCTCGGGCAATGCCAACACCAGCACAGGCGCCATCTCTGTTGGAGGCGCACTGGCCTTCAGCTACCTGGGGGACACAACGGTGGCCGCCATCGCTCCGACGACTGGCAGCTTCGGGCTCACCACGACAAAGGCCGCCGGCATCGGCATCCACGCCACAACGTCGAACTCCGTCGCCACGACCGGCAACGGATCCACCAACAAGGCCGCGAGCACCGGCGTAGGAGTCGGGATCGCCGTCAACGTGGCCAAGGACACCACCCGGGCCTACCTTGCTGGCACACAGGCTCTGACCACCTCCGCTGTCGACGTCAGCACGGGGGGGAGCACCCAGCCGAGCGCCGACACGTTCAAAGCGTCGGCCACCTCCGGGCTGGGCGACCCCAAGACAGTCGCCTTCAAGGGGTCTTTCGCCCTCAACGTGGTCACCGTCGACCACACAGCGTCGATCTCACCCTCGGCATCCATCGCCCTCGGCCGATCCGTCGGCCCGGCGACAGTGACGTTGTCGAGCACACACACCACCACCTCGGACACCAAGGCCGTCCCGAAGGAGAAGGTCTTCGACCCCAAGACCGCGGTGGGACCGGACCACCACACGATCACGCTGCCGTACAAGGTCACAACACTGAAGACAGGGACCACCCTCGTCTACTCCAACGGCGGGGGCACCGACATCGGCGGGCTCGCCACAGGCGGGACCTACTACGCCTTCACAGTCAAGACAGGGACGACCCCACACCCGAGCTTCAAGCTCGCCGCAGGAGCGACGAAGCCGAAGCCGACAACAGCAAAGCCGACAACCACGGCCCTGTACCTGACAACGACGACAACGACAGGGGACGAGCAGTCGTTGCTCCCTGCAGAGAAGGTCAGTGGCGTGGGCGTGGGGCTTGGGGTGGCCGTCAACGTCGTGAACGACACCGGCCAGGCGACGATCGGGACAGCGGCGACGCTGACCGGGGCGAAGAACCTCACCCTCGAGGCGACCACCGTGGACACCATGGGTACCGAGGCAGCCTCGGGCTCAGAGGGCGGTGTGGCGATCACCCCCGTCGTAGCCGTGTCCATCTCGAACGTCCAGACCCACGCCGACCTCGGGACGGCACCCTCGGCAAGCTCGCCATTGGTGCTCGCCGGGACCCTGAGCGCCACGGGCACACAGTCGGCCACGGTCACAACCAGCGCGAAGGGCAACACCACGGGCGCCACCGCCGCCATCGGCGCCTCGGTCGCCGTCACGGTCGCGACACACACCGTCACCGCCCAGACCCACCGCAGTGTGACAGCGCACGGTGCGGTGGGGTTCACCGCCAACGGTTCCTCGACCACGACCAGCATCGCCCGGGCCGGTGTGGACGGGGCGGATAAGACAACAAAGAGCAGTCCCAACACACAGGGCAATGCCCAGCTCTCACAAGCCAAAAGCGACGCCTCGAACGACAGTGCCAGCGGCCCGAGCACTACCGCAACCCCCTCTGCCTCCACGGGCTCGGGGGGGGTGAGCGTGGCCGCCGCCGCCGCGTTCAACATCGTGACAAGCACGAGCGACGCCTCGCTTCCCTCGGGTTCGACGATCACGTCGACCGGTGCGGTCACCTTGGCTTCGAGCAACAGCACCCACGCATCGGCGAACGGGGACGGCGAGGCGGCTACGGAGGGCGGGTCCGCGGCCGTCGGTGTGGGCGTGGGTGTCAACCTGGCCAAGGTCCACAACACGGCCGATCTCACACCGGGCTCGTCCGTGGTCGCCGACGGACTGTCGCTCAGGGCCGAGACGAGGACAGTCTCGGGCAACTCGACAGACTCCTTCGACGCGGAGTCGACGTCGGGGGCAGGCGGGGGCAGCGTCGCCAACGTGTCGGGATCGGTCGCCATCAACATCTTCGCCGTCACAACGAGCGCCCGACTGCTGAGCAAGAGCACAGGTTCCACAGCGTCGAGCGCGACGGCCGCGACCGGCACAGTGTCGCTCACCGCCGGTTCATCGGTGGCCGCCACCGCGCACGCGGATCAGGCGCGCAACACCTTCAACCCGGCAACTGACGTGACCGGGACAACCACGACGACACTGCACCCGTACAAGAACGCCATCTACCTCTCGCAGGCGCTCATCAAGGGCACAGGATCCCCGCTGAAGAGCGGGACACCGATCGCATACCACACCGGCGGCGGGAAGCCGATCGGCGGTCTTACGGACAGCAACCTGAAGACAACGCCCAAGTACTGCGCCATCGTCCTGAGCGCGACTGCCATTCAGATCGCCAAGTGCACAGCCAAGACAACACCGATCTCGCTCGAGCCGACACGGGCGACGGGCACCGACCAGATGATCGAGATCCGTACAACACCGGCCCCGAAACTCGGTCTCGGTGCCTCGTTCGCCATGAACCTCGACAATCAGACAACCCTGGCGGGCCTGCAGAACGACACCACGCTCACCGGCGGGAGGAACGTCACAGTCATTGCCACCGACACCAACACCGCAACCACCGAAGCAGACGGTGGCGCCGGTGCCGGCGGCGAGGTCACACTCGCCCCGAGCGTCGCGCTGGTCATCACCAACGTGACCACCGACGCCCTCCTCGGAACGGGGACCGGGCTCGACGTCAGCACCAACGGCGGGTCTGTCACGGTGAGGGCGACACAGGCGGCGGCGACGACATCGACCGCCAGGGGCGACGTCGAGGGCGAGAAGGTGGGAGTCGCCATCTCCCTCCCGATCGCCGTCGTGACCGACCACGTCCGTGCTTCCACGGCGCGGAACATCGACGCGTCGGGCTCCGTCCTCTTCGACGCCTCGGGGTCGTCGTTCAATGCCGGGACGGCCTACGCCAGTGCCACAGGCGGACCGTCGACAAAGGGCACAGTCAACAGCCAGGTCACAGCCCAGCGGACCGCCGGCAACACGGCCGATCAGAAGAACACGGGGTACACGCAGAACGCGTCCAAGACGCCCACCGCAGGGGACAGCAGCACCGGCGGCGCGTCGTTGTCGGCGGCGGGCGGCGTCGTCGTCCTGATCGTGACAACCACATCGCGCGCCTCGCTCACAGACGTCACCGTGACCTCGGCCACCGGCAGTGTGTCCCTGGAGAGCTCTGCCAACACCCACTCCGTGGGGACAGGCAGGGGCACATCGGCCACCAAGGCGAAGGTGGGGATCGGTGCCGGCGTCGTCGTGAACGACGTGTCGGTCTCGAATGAGGCGCTGACCGGCGCCTCCACCATCACGGCTGACGGTCTGACCGTGGAAGCCACCGGCACGACGGTCACCGTGACAAAGACGAAGACGAAGAAGACGAAGACAACGACCGAGACGGTGAGCTCGACCGCAGTGTCGGGCGCGAGCAACGCGACAAAGGTCGTGGTCGCCGGCGCACTGGCCATCAACATCGTGAGCGAACGCACGATCGCAGAGGTGACATCCGGGTCGACGGTCGACGCCGGGACGGGGAACGTCACAGTCAAGGCCGTGCAGAAGGAGAGCGACACCGCCACGGCCACCTCGAAGGCGTCAGGCGGAAAGACAGCCGTCGGCGTCGGGGCCTCCGTCGCCGTCCAGGTGCTCACCCCGACGGTGACCACCGCCGAGATCGGCACAACAGCAGCCGTGATCGGCGGGTCGAGCGTGGAAGTCACTGCCACATCCACCCGGACGGTGGCCACCACCGTCCACGCCGGCACCTCTGGTGGCAAGGTCGCGGTGAGCCCGGCGGTCGCCCTGGTCGTCGACGTCGGCGATGCGACCACCGCCAGGATCGGGAGGTCGGCGACGCCGCTCCACCCGACCGGTACGGTCACGGTGAAGGCGAGTCACAGCGTCGACCTCACGAAGAGCACCGCGACAGCGACAGCCGCCACTACAAAGGTGGGCGTCGGGGCCGACGTCGTCCTTCCCCTGGTCGTCGGCTGGACCACCACCGCACAGCTCGACCGCAGCACCACCGCGACCGCAGTCACGGTCTCGGCCTCCTCGACAGCGAAGAGCGCCGCCACAGCAAAGGCAAGCGCCAAGGGGAACAAGAGCAGCGGAAAGAGCGCAGACACAACCTCGCACACCACCGTGGCGACAGACCCGAACGCAGGCAAGAAGGGCGCGACAGGGGTCGGGGCCACAGGCCCGAACGCGAGCACAGCCGCGTCCAAGGGAAGCTCGAGCTCTGGTGGGCAGACCGGCGCGTCCTCGAGCGGGGTCGGCGTGGCCGCCGCCATCGCCATCGTCTGGCTGACAACCTCGACGACAGCCAGTATCGGCACGAACGTCACCGTCGACGCCACCAACAACCCGGTCACGGTCACAGCGCAGGACTTCACTGCCGCCACCGCCAAGGGCACTGGCACCGCCGACCTCACAAAGCTGACGACGACAACGACAGGCCAGTCCTCCCAGACGGCGATCGGGGCCGCCGTCGGGTTCAACTACCTCAACGTGCGAAACGATGCCTCGATCGGCTCGAAGGCGCACGTGACCGGCGTCGGCGTCAAGGTCTCGGCCTCGACGCCCAAGACATCGACACACACAACAGCTCCCAAGCAGATCGACGTGATCGCCTGGGGTCTTGCCGCGGCCGGCGGGAAGTCCGATCCCGGCGTCGCCGGCTCGGTCGGGCTCAACGTCGTCATCTACCACACGAGCGCGACGATCGGCACGGGCGCACAGGTGACATCGGGCGCGGGCGTCACAGTGCTCGCGCTCGCCCCGTTCGGCCTCCAGGACATCGCCGCCAGCGGGGCGCTGGCCAAGACAGGAAGCGCTGTCGGCGCCGCCATCGCCGTGAACGTGCTCGAGCCGCTCTCGACGGCTGCATCGATCGACTCGACGACCGCCACACGGACCTCGGTCAACGCCACGACAGGCATCACCGTCTCGGCGACGTCGCGCCTCGTGCCGTTGAAGATCACATTCGGCTTCCTCCGGCTCACATCGGTGCCGAGCTTCATCCAGACGGTCGCCAAGACAGTCGAGACAGCGTTCCCGCCGGTCTCGTCGATCGCGATCGCCGGGGGAGCCGGTACGACAAGCAAGGTCGCGCTCGGAGGCTCCTTCATCGTCGACGTGCTCACACTCTCGACCACCGCCTCCATCGGGACAGGGGCAGAGATCGACCAGCGGACACACGGGACGAGCACCCAGAGCCTGACCGTGGCGGCCAAGGACGACACCGGCCTATGGAACCTCGCAGGCGGCATCGGCCTCACCGACGGGACAGCCGGAGTGGGGTTCGCGGTGATCGTCGATGTGGTCACAAAGAACGTGGCTGCGACGATGGGCAGCGACGTCACCGCGACACTCGGAGGCGACGTCGCGGTCGAGGCGTCGTCGACTGAGCAGGCGTTCGAGATCGCGGCCTCGGCCGGTGTCGGGACGTCGAAGGCCGGCGTCGCGGGCTCGATCATCGCCGACGTCTACGACCAGGGGAGTGGTACACCCGGCACCGACGCCTCGATCGGGGGGAGCGCGACGGCGGCCACAGGGTCCTCCGTGCACGCCAAGGGCAACCTCCTGGTGAGCGCGGTGGACAACACGTACAACCCGAACGGCAACCCGGTGTCCTCGACACCCGACAAGTTCGGCCTCTACTCCGGCGCCGTTGCCTTCGGCGGCAAGGCCGGGGTCGGGGCGTCGGCTGCTGTGCTGGTCCGGACGAGCCGAGTGCACGCCAAGATCGGGACACACGACGACGTCTCAGGACTGGCAACCGGCAAGAGCACATCGACAGCCGGGGTCAAGGTGAACGCCGCGCAGACAGGCAACGTCTTCCTGCTGGCGGTCGGCGGGGCGGGCGGCACATCGGCGGGGATCGCAGGGTCCGCCACGATCGACGTCCTGACCGACTCCACGATCGCGTCGATCGGCACAACAACGACGGTCAACGACCCCAACACAGGTGCCGGGACCACACAGTCCGTGTCGGTCACGGCGACCGACCACACCACACTCCTCGACGTGGCCGGGGAACTGGCCGTCGGGAGCTCGGCCGGGGTGGGTGCCGGCGTGGACGCGCAGGTCGTGACCAAGGACACCGAGGCCTCGATCGGCGGCAACGACCAGGTGTACGCAACGCGCAACGTCCTCGTGATCGCCACATCCAGCATGGACCTGAAGTCGATCGCCGTCGGGGGGACCTTCGGCGGCGACGCAGGCATCACGCTCAACGCCGGTGTGATCGTGATCAACGTGACGACCAAGGCCACGATCGGCGCTGACGCCTTCGTGACAGCCGGCGGCAGCGTGGTCGTGTCGGCCACGGACGGCCTGCAGCTCGACGTGATCGCGGGCAGCCTCGCCGGCAGCAGCACCGCGGCCGTCGGCGCGGCCGCCGCGGTGCCCATCGTGACCAAGCACGTCGAAGCCCTCGTGTGCACAGGTGCAACCGTGAACGCGGCGGGCGGCGGCGCCGGCTACACAGTGGTGACCGGCACCACCACCTCCACCCCGACAATCCGGTTCGACCCGGGCGGCAAGGCGACGGCTGCAGCTGGCTACCCGGCCACAACAGTCGGCAAGACAATCGTCAGGGGCGACGCGGTTGACCTCCCCTTCACACCCGGCACGGTCTACAAGGACGGCGAGAAGGTGATCTACACAAACGGCGGCGGCAACAACATCACTGGGCTGACAGGCGGCAAAGGAAGCACGCCGGGGCAGACGTACTACATCATCTTCGCCCCCGACGTGTGCGCGCACTGCGTCTACCTGCAGACACTGGCCAACGCGCCCCACGGGCCCCCGTTCAGCAAGACAACGGTCATTGCCATCTCGGCACCTGCGCCGGGTATCACCACCGAGTCCCAGCGCTTCGTCCCGGCCACAGAAGCTGGGGTCGCACGGGACACCTCGCCGAGGTTCAGGCCCTCGGACTACACAGCTTCCACGAACGACTTCGTCCTTCCCTACAAGGTCAGGACATTCTCGACCACAGCCTCCCATCCCACTCCGGTCGTCTACAGCGATGGGGGCGGCACCCCGATCACAGGGCTCACCGACGGCGGCGTCTACTACGCGGTGAAGGTCGGCACAGCAAGCACAACACGACCGGAGATCCAGCTCTACGAGCGGCCGGCGACAACAAGGACAACAACATCGCCGCACTACGTCCCCCTCACCGGGCTCTCGGCGACAAAGGCGATCACCGCGAAGAGCAACTCGCAGAGCATCGTGAAGCAGGGCACACAGCCCTCCGCCAATGCTCAGACAGAGAACCCGGCGACGTCGACCCCCACGACGACGGCGGTTCACGGGGTCGCCGTCAGCGCGACCAACAGCGACAACCTGGCAACCGTCGGCGTGAGCGCCGCGATCAGCGGGAGCGCCGGCGTGGCGCTCAGCGGCTCGGTGGCGGTCCTGACGGTCACAACCATCGCCCACATCGGCGACACCGCCAAGATCGACTGCGCGACAAGCACATGCCGGACGACGACGGGCACGCAGTCGGTGACCGTCAACGCGAGCGACCACTTCCACCAGCTGGGGATCGCCGCCACCCTCGCGGTGGGCGGGGACGCAGGAGTCGGCGCCGGTGCCGCCGTGCGGGTGGTCAAGCTCACGACCGAGGCCACCGTGGGGTCCGGCACCACGATCCGCGCTGCCCGCACAGTCACACTGTCGGCCTCGACCTCCGACTCGGTGGTCTCGGTGGCCGCCGGGGCGGCGGGCGGCACCGTGGGGGTCGCCGGCACCGCCGACGTCACGGTGCTCACAGACACGACCCAGGCGACGACGGCGACAGCAGTGACCATCCACGCCGGGGGCAGCGTCGGCGTCGCCGCCAAGGACGACACCTCCTTGACGACGGTGGACGCGTCGCTGGCCGCCGGCTACGTCGGGGTGGGCGCCTCGGTCGGCGTGGTCATCGCCAAGAAGACGACCACCGCCGCAATCGGCAACCACGACGTCGTGAGCGGCTACAGCGGTGTTCGCGTCGACGCGACAACCACAGAGCACGTCTTCGGCCTGGCGGCCTCGGTAGGCGGTGGCTTCGTCGGCGCGGCGGGTGGCGTCGGTGTGCACCTCCTCACCACCACGACGACTGCGTCGATCGGCACAACAACGACGATCGACGCGCCGGGAACTGGAAGCTCGACACAGTCGGTGGTGGTCACAGCGCGAGACGACCTCCACTCGCTCACCATCGCCGGCGGCGCGGCCGGAGGCTTCGTCGGGGTCTCTGGCGGCGTGGACATCGGCGTCGCCGATACGTCGGTGGCGGCAGTGGTCGGCAACGGGACCGCCGTCTACGCCCAGAAGAACGTGGACGTGAGCGCCACATCGCTCCAGCACGTCGCCACCTACGCCCTTGGGCTCGCCGGCGGGGTGGTGGGGGTGACCGGCTCGGTGTCGGTGTGGACCGTCGGGACCGCGCCGTCATCGAAGTTCACAACAGCGAGCGGTGGTCCGACAAAGGGCACATGGTCTCCGACGGCCACCTACACAAAGGGCGACAGGGTCACCTATCAAGGCACCACCTACGCCGACAAGTCGAGCACACAGATCAAGGGCACACCGTCGAACCCGAGCCCAAAGACAGACACGGGGCAGTGGCAGACCGCCCAGACAGCCCTCGGCTACTCGGCCAAGAAGCCGCCGCCGACGTGGAGCTCGACGAAGTCCTACAGCAAGACAACAACGGTCACCTACACAGGCAAGGTCTACGTCGCGAAGAAGACAGTCGGGGCCTCCTCGACGCCGCCGCCCTCCGATCCGACAGTCTGGAGCGTGGGGAGCAGCGGAGGGACGGGCAACTCGGCCACAGACGCGGGCGCCGTGGCGAACGGCGGCGGGGCGTACCAGGGCATCCTCGGGGGGAGCTCTGGGACGACAGACGGCACCTGGTCAGCAACGACGAGCTACCAAGAGGGCGACATCGTCTCCTACGATGCTGCGTCGTACGAAGCGAAGACGTCGATCACCGGCACATCGTCGAATGCTGCTCCCGCGACAGATCCCAGTCGGTGGGAGCAGATCAGCTCATCGGCTGTGAGAGGCAATCAGCGCTTGTCGGCGGCTGACGCCACGGCATCGAGCGGAATCACGGGACTGCCGGGAACAGACGCCATCAACAGGGCCCTCTCGGCGACGACAGTGCCGCAGGGCACCTCTGCCTATGTCGGCGGGACGATCGTGGTCGGCGGGCACGTCCACGTCACCGCCAACGACAAGCTGACACTGACAGGCGTCGCCGGCACGGCTGCCGGCGGGCTCGGCGCCCTTGGAGCGTCGATCCTCGTCCTCAACGTCCAGGCGCCGGTCGACGCCGGCGTGGGTCCGGGCGCGAGCATCCAGGCGGGAGCCACGAGCACAGGCGACGTGGCGGTGAGCGCCCACACGACAGAGACCGTCTTCGGTCTGGCGTTCGCGGGCGAGGCCGGCATCGTGGCGATCGGCGCCCAGGTCGTCGTGATCAACGACTCGAGCAGCCAGCACGCGCACGTCGACAGCGGCGCCAAGGTCACCCAGGCAGGCGGCGGGCTCACCGTGACAGCAAGTGCCAGGCGGAAGGTGACAGCTCTCGCGGTCGGCGGCGCGCTTGCCGGCGTGGCCGCCGGCGCCTCGGTCGGCGTCGTGAACGTGAGCGGCGACACCTGCGCCACCGTCGGAAGCGAGGGGAACGGCACCGGCCACAACCCCTGCACAACCAACGGGTCGGTGACGCTCGGGACAGCCAGTGCCGGTAGGAGCGTGTCGACGCTCGAGGTGACCGCCTCGGACACACTGCCGGTGACGGCGAAGGTGTACTCGGTCGAGGCGGGGGTGGGAGCGGGGATCGGCGGGGCCGTGGCGGTCGTGACACTGACCGGCCGCACCGCGGCGTCCTCGGACGCCAGTGGGCAGGTCGGGAGCGGCGGTGAGACGGTGAAGGCGACCGGTCGCCACCACGTCACCACGACAACGCTCAGCATCAGCACGGGCGCGGGTCTCGCCCTGGGGCTCACCGTGGCCAAGGCGACCGACGGCCGCGCGACGAAGGCCGAGGTGACGGGCGGCTGGATCTCCACCTCCGGACCGCTCGATGTCAGCGCGACAGCCTCCAACACCGCCACGTCGAGCGCGCCTGGCGGGAGTGCGGGCGGGGTGTCGATCGTGGCCATGCTGCCCTTCGCCATCGTGTCGGGGACAACGACGGCGGCGCTCGACGGCAGCGTGACAGGTGCGTCGTCCGTCGACGTGGCGGCACGGGCGGACAACGTGGCAAAGGCGACGGCGATCGTCGTCTCGCTGTCGATCGGCGGCGTGAGCGGCGCCTTCGCCGACGCGCAGGTCACCACAGGGGCGTCGATCGACGCCGCGATCGGTTCGGCAGCCACCGTGTCCGCACAGACGACGATCACGGTGTCGGCAGCGACCCGCACAACAGGCGACAAGGCGACAGCCGATGCCAAGGGGGGTTCCGGGGGTCTCGTGCTCTCGGGCTCGGTGATGGTCGCCACAGCCACGATCGGTGGTGCCGTGCGCGCCCAGATGGACGGGCACATCACCAGCGGGACGGCGCTCACCCTCAGCGCCACCGGCGTGCACGCAGCAAGGGCGACAACCCTCGTCATCTCGGGGAGCTTCGGGTTCTCCGGGGCAGGGGCGCGCGCCGGTGCGGTGATCACGAGCGACGCTGTCGTCGAAGCCGGTGGGACAGGCGGATCCATCCACGTGAGCGGCACGGTGACGGACACCGCCACAGGCACGAGCACCGCGACTGCGGTCTCCGACGTCGGTTCGGCAGGGCTTCTCTCGATCGGCGTGGCGGAGCCGATCGCCACGATCAGCGGCGCGGTCGAGGCCCAGCTCGCGAGCACGATCAAAGAGGCGGCGCAGGTCACGGTGACGGCCACGGAGCGCAACACAGCCACCGCGACAGCGGTCCCCGTCTCCGTCGGCCTCTTCAGCGGGTCGGGCGCGAAGGCCACAGCGACCATCTCGGCGACAGCGACCTCGTACGCCTCGGTGTCGGGACGAGTGACGGTCACCGGTACTGGTGCCGTCGACGTGACCGCGCACGACCACAACCTTGCGAAGGCGCACACCGACACCGTCAGCGCCGGCGGCATCTCGGTGAGCGCCGTCGATGCGACAGCGACGGATGACGGCGGCGCCTCTGCGTCGTTCGGCGGGACGCTGGTCAGCGCCGGCCAGCTGAGCCTCGTCGCCGGCGGGAGGGCGACAGCGGGCACAACAAACGTCGCCACAGCGACGATCACACTGCTGAGCATCGGTCTCGGCGCAGGCGGGGGCACGCACTCGAAGGCCACGGTGGGCGGGACGACCGAAGCCTTCATCGCGTCGAACACCACCATCGATGGCTCGAACAGCACGGCCGGCACCGCGGTGAGCCTCACAGCCAACGAGAAGGCCACAGCCCGGTCGCACTCGACCGGCGGGGCCGGGGGTGCGGTCGGCGTCGCCGTCATCGAGTCCAGCGGGACCGCCAGCCCCACCGTCGAGGCCTACCTCGGCAGCACAGTCACGTTCGGCACAGCGACCGCGCGAGCCGGCTCGCTCAGCCTGTCGGCGACCGGGGCGGTCGGGACCAACGTCGTCGCGTCGAGCGGCACCGGGGGCATCGTGAGCGCCGGCGGCACCACAGCCACATCGACGGTCGCGCCTCACCTCGATGCGTACCTCGGGACGACAGACCACCTGCTCCTGGACGGCACACTGACGGTGACAGCCCGGCTCACATACGCCGAGGGGCACTCGAAGGCCACATCGTACGGCGGGGGCGTGGTGCAGGTGGGCGCCGCCAACGCGCACGCGACATCCAGCCCGACGGTGCACGCCTACGTGACAAGCGGGACCACCGTGGTGGCCGGCGGGAACGTGATCGTCGACGCAGAGCTCCTGAGCCAGCCGACCACGAAGCTCGGCTGCACAAACCACGGCACGACCACAGTGAACTGCTTCTACGCCGGCACACCGACAGTCGACCAGGCCAAAGGCACGATCACCTTCCGGGAGAGCGGGCTCATCACCGGCGACACGGTCGTCTACACGGCTCCAGCAGGTGGGGCGATCCCAGGGCTCACGAGCGGCGACACCTACACGGTGGTCGTCCTCACAGCCAACACCGTCCAGTTCGGCGACGTCTTCCCGGTCGCGACAGTGACAGCCGGCGGCATCCCCAGCGGCAATCCCGGCGGCGCAGGCATCGACCCCTCCCGGGCGATGATCCGGTTCGCCACGCCCGACCACTTCGCGACGGGCGACGTGGTGGAGCTGACCGGCACACACGTCGGCGGCCTCACGTTGACACAGCCGTACTACGTGCGGGTGATCGACCCCTACACGATCGAGGTCTACTCGACATCCGCCCTCGCCGAGACATCCGGCGTCACCGTCGTCCCGTTCACGCCGTCGAGCACAACGACAAGCTGCACGAAGGTGACATCGTGCACCGGCACGCTTCGCATCACAGGGAACAAGATCGAAGCCTCGACAGTCCCGAGCTCGCTCGCGAACACAACGCGCGTCACCTACGAGGCCCCCCCACCGCTCACGTTCACCAGGACACTCGTGGACGTGAAGCCGAACCCCACAACACGCGTCACAGTCACAGTGACAGTGTCAGGGACGAAGGTGAAGAGGAAGGCTCCCGCGCCGACATCGACAGCACACGACATCATCGTCGCACCCTTCACCCACGGGACGACACCGTCGACAGTGACCAAGCACCCCGACGGCGTCTTCCGCGGCGAGAAGGTGGTCTACGAGACGACGAGCAGCTCTCCTGTCGGCGGCCTCACTCCCGGGGCGGCCTACTACGTCATCCCCGACGGCACATACGCAGTGCAGCTGGCCTCGAGCTACACAGACGCCTTCACACACAACAAGCACAAGTGCGGCACGACAACAAAGGCAACATGCTGGACATCGCCGGTCGTGATCACGATCACCGCCCCGAGCGGCTACACAGGGGTCCAGGAGCTCGTGCCCGCCCCGATCGCAGGCCTCGAGAACGGGCTCACCTACACGATCGCCACACGGACAAAGACAGCGTTCGAGCTGAAGCTGGGGACGGCAGTCGTCACCCTTTGCAGCGGTGACCCGCACTGCCCGAAGGACGCGGGCGGCGACAATGCCGTGGAGACAAACGTCTACCACGCGGCAGCCGGTGACCGGTTCTTCGCCGCAGGGGTCGCCCTCACCGCGCCGAGCACGTCGTCGGGTGTGACGTTCACACCGCGCAGCGCGGTCGCAGGCAGCCAGATCCACGCGGCCAACTCCTTCACCGCAGGGGAGAAGGTCACCTACAAGGCCCCGACACCGCTCGTCTTCACGAACTCGAGCGTCGACGCCACGACGAGATCCATCGCCGTCCCGACCACAGGGCTCTTCACCGGCGAGAAGGTCGTCTACCAGAGCCTCCAACCGACAACGGCGACAAAGAAGAAGCTCGTGCTGACGACGACACCGGGCACATCGCTCAAGGGTCTCACCAACGACGCCACGTACTACCTGATCGTGCAGACCGGGGCGGTCGCACTGTCGGCGAGCTACACAGGGGCCCTCACGTCTGCGGCGATCCCGATCTCTGCACCTGCCAACACGAACGCCACAGTGACCCAGCAGCTGCTCCCCTCGCCGTTGAGCGGCCTCTTCGCCGGCGCGACCTACGAGGTGGCGACGCCCACCCCCACAAGCTTCAGCCTCGAGACGACGACAGGCGCCGCCATCACGCCCTGCTCGGGCGACTCCCACTGCCCGGCCGACACGGGAGGTGACGTCCACGGCGGGGACCAGCTCGTCCCAGCGCAGAAGCCCGTCGACACGGTGCGGCTCGCCTTCTACAAGACAGCCACAGAGAAGAGCACGACAACCCTCCCGGACGTGCCGAACTTCCTCTACGCGTCCTGCTCGATCACCAGACCCAGCACATGCGTGTCGCTGCGCTCGGTGAACCCCCCATCGGGGAACGGCGTGACCTCCGCGGTGGCCAACGGCGGCGGCGGCGGCTTCGTAGCCGTCACCGTGCCGTCCGCGAAGGTCACGAACACCCCGACAGTGCAGGCGTACGCCGCAGGCGCGAGCATCACGGCGACCGGGGACGTCACAGTCACGAGCACCTCGGACACGCACGACTCGGCGACGACCGACAACGGGTCCGGCGGGTTCATCTCCGTCGCCAAGGTGACATCGACGATCACAATCGGCCATAACGTCAGCTACGCCTACGTCGGGCACAGACTCACAAGCAGCCTCATCTCGGGCGACACAGGCACCACAAGCGCCACATACATCACAGGCGAAGGGTCGACCATCACAGCCGGCGGCGCGGTCACCATCCGCTCCAGCACCGCAGACGCCACCACAATCAGCGCGACATCGACGAGCGGCGGCCTCGGCGGTGCCTCGATCGCCGACGCGCAGACGACCGTCAAGGACTACGCGGCGTCGGCGATCGGTGCGGAAGCCAGTGTGACCGGCCAGACCGTGGCGATCGACACGTCGTCGGGCGGCACGCACCACGGGAGCGCGACATCGACGTTCATCGCCTTCGCCGGCGGCGCGACAGCCTCCGAGCACAACGACGTCACCTCGTACGACAGCGCCTTCGTCGAGGGCAACACCACTACCACGAGTCCCACCCGGGTGACCGGGCACGACGGCGTCGACGTGCGCGCCTACCACGCGACACTGAGCTCCACAGACAGCTCGACAGGGACCTGCTACTGCCTCTTCGGCGGTGGCGGCTCGCCGCACGGCTCGACACTCCAGGCGCACAACACCTCGTCGGGGCACAAGGGCGCAGTGGTGACGACCGCTCCGCGGTTCCTCCAGGGTGTCAACGAGAGCACAACAACACCGGAGACCCCCCTCTATCACACACTGAGCTCCACAAGGACACGGAAGGAGCAACTGGCGCTGTACGTGGAGGCGAACAGGGGGCCAGGGGTCACGAGCGGCGTCCATACAACGAACAAGATCTTCTGGTCCTCGGATGTCAACATCTACTCCGGGCCGAGTCCGTACCTGCTCATCAACAAGACAGGGAAGGTGACAAAGGCCGTCAACGTCACGATCAACTGCACGACGCCCACAACGTCGACGACATGCGCGAAGTACCCGAAGCACGGGACGTCGTTCAACGGCACGGTCGCGGACATCGTCAACAACGACGTCGGCGACGTCTACATGACAGCCGGAGGCGGGACGATCAAGGGGGGGAAGACAGTCGATACACACCACTGGGGCACGTTCACCATGCGGCAGAACTTCACATCGGTGACGCTGATCAACACATCGACGACCCCCATGACGGTCGACAACATCTTCGTCTTCACACCGACATCGCAGCCGAAGGTGACCCTCGACGCAGGAACGGTCACATTCGCCAAGTCCGCGACATCACACGGTTTCACCATCGACCAGACGATCACGCCGACGCTGGTGACGATCCAGGGCAACAGCGCGGCCGACATCACACTCAATGGCACGATCAACAACCCGGTCGGACAGACCGAGATCGTCGACACCGGCGGGAGCATCCTGGCGACGACCGTCCGCGGGGAGACCTCGACACACACACACACCTCCTTGATCATCACGAGCCGGCTGACGATCACCGCGGAGACCGGGAGCATCGGCTCGGCGAGCCAAACGCTCGTCGGCAGCGTGACGAGTGGCTCGGCGAGCCTGACGGCCACGGGCAGTGACTTCACGCCACAGGACGTCGGGCTGCCGATCTCGGGGACAGGGGTCCCCGCCGGCGCGGTGATCCTGAAGGTCACAAGTACAACCGAGGTCACGATGTCGATGAAGGCCACGGGGACCTACCCGAGCGCGTCGATCGTCATCTCGGGCGACGGGAATTACGTGAACGTCGACATGGTCCAGTACTCGACAACACCTGCGCTGAAGCTGACACTCACGCCGTCTGCTGGCACAAGCATCAACCTCGACCTGCTCACCTGGATCCGCGAGGCGATCATCCCGTCCCCGACGAAGACCGCGCCCTACGTCGTCGAGATGAGCCCGTTCACTGCCGGCAATAGCATCAACGTCCGGCTCCGGCCGACCGAGAAAGGGACAGGCACGAGGAAGCTCCCGGGGGTGACAGTCCGGAACTCGACCTCCTCGACACTGAACGGTCACAACCCGTACTACGACTACTACGAGCCGAATTCAGGCACACGAGGGACATTCCCCATCGGGGTCTTCGGCTCTACACCGAAGAAAGTCCCGAGCACCTACACATTCAGCCTGCTCGACGCCGGGAAGGCGGTCACTCCGGCCGGCAGAGCCGTGACGCCGGGCAGCATCGACGTGTTCGCCGCCACACCACAGCCCACACCGACACCGACGCCCACGGGCACACCGGCGCCCAACGGGAACCGGATCGACATCGCCGGCACGGTGGAGGTCTGGCACGGGGGCAACGTCAACACCGACACCAACGGCTTCGTCACGCTCACCGAGGCGGCAGGCGTCAACGCAGGCGACCTCCGTGCCGGGAGGATCGAGTCCACGGACACAACCGTCACCCTGACGGCGCCGGGGTCGATCTTCGACGCGCCGCCGACGGCCTCTTCGACCTCGTACCCCGCACCGACACCGGGGGACTCGACACCGGCGACCAACCCCGACGTGATCGGCGTGAAGGTCACACTCATCGCCGAGCACGGTTCCATCGGCCAGAACTCGAACTTCTTGGAGATCGACACCTCCGTCGACCGCTTCGGCACCCTGACAGCGCGCGCCCCCGGGGTGATCCGGATCACCCAGACCGACCCGATCACCCAGACCTTCCCGCTGAGCCTCGTCACCGCGACGCAGAGGACAAGCAACCTCCACGTCGGCCTGGTGACCACCTGCTACGGCTCCAGTGAGAGGACCTGCAGCACAATCAGCCTGGCGACCGACCAGGGGTCGATCACCGACGGGCACGACACAGGCAACGGCGGCACCACCCCCAACGTGCAGGGCGACACGATCGACCTGCAGGCCCTCGGCGGGAGCATCGGCGGGAAGGTCCGCACAGCCACAACCACGAAGGCGGCGGCCACACGGACGACAGTCACAGGGACGAACGACCTCAAGGTCTGGTCGGCTGCCGGGTCGGCTTGCCACACGACAGCGACGCTCCTGTACCAGGGCGCCCACTACCAGAACATCACAACAACAGCGCGAGCGGTGACCGCCAACTGCGACCTCGCCGCCCAGGCGGACACAAGCGTCTACGTCACCCAGACCCAGGGCCCGATGAACGTGCTCCAGGCCCTTGCCCGCCACGGGAACGTCCGGCTGACCACGACCGCTACGGGGACACTGACCAATCGCATCGGGTCGACACGGATCCTGTGGAACAGCATCTTCCTCCTCCACTCGGGGAGCACGCTGGTCGTGGAGAACAGCCCTGAGACGGTCCCGCAGGGGATCGTCCGGGCCATCAGCGGAAACGCGACGCTCCGGTCGGCCAACGACATCGTCACCGACCCGAGCAGCCTGATCCTCGCGACAACCGCGGGGGGGACACCGGGGACCGGGTCGACACCTACAAAGGACCCGAGCACACCGACCGACAAGACCGGCAACATCACAATCTACGGCGACGTGCACCCGTCGGGCGTCGAGACGACACCGAACCCGACGCCGGGCTACGGCACCGTGATCGTGCTCCGGGGGACAATCACGCCCGGCAAGGGCAGCGCCGGCACCTTCGGCCTCACCAGGGTCTTCGGCAACACAGAGGCCGACACGATCATCTTCGACCGGACGCATCTCGGAGGAGAGACTCGCGCCTACGGGAGCGCCACGCCCACCCCCGCCGGCCAATATGCCCCGGCCGGCGACGGCTCCCCGGCAGGCAAGTGCCCGACGACAGGGCAGAGCAGCTGCAACGACACGTTCATCGTGAACCGGCTCCAGTCCATGGTGGCACAGGAGGCGAGCGGGCTCCACGACACGCTCACGCTCGACGGCCAGGCAGGCTCGAACACCTACGACATCTTCACCAGCGGCAGCCGGTTCACAACACGTAACTACGTGATCGACGTCCTCGGCACCCACGCCCCGACAACAGGGACCGACACCCTGAACGTCTACGGCTACGACTCCTACACAACAACTAGCCAGCGGTTCAACGACACAGGCGTCGAGTCGGGCAGCGGGACAAGCGCGGTCCAGTACCCGACCAACGACATCTTCCTCCTCCGCGGCATCACAACGATCCCCGGCGAGTCCACAGCCCGCCCGGGCCTCTACACCGAGACCAACACCCACGCTCCCCAGCCCGCCGGCTTCGTGGCACTCCTGCACGCCACACTCACAAAGGCCGAAGGGATCACACCGGGGACCGGGCAGCCGGGGATCGCGGCGAGCTTCGGGGTGGAGCGCATCAACTACGACTCCGCGATGACCGGCGGCCTCCACGTCTACGGCATCGGGGGCAACGACTACTTCGCCGTGGACAACAACGCGGCCAACACCTACATCGACGGCGGCCCGGGCAACGACAGGTTCCAGGTGGGCCAGCTCTACGGACTTCGGCGCAACACCGCGGCCACACCGACTGTGACGGGCTCCACACCGACACATCCGACCTTCAACGGATCGGGCACTCTCGCCGCGGAGAACGTCTTCGACGTGGCCACGGTGGCGACGACGAGAGGCTGGCTCAGCCGGGGGAACAGCTACCCGCTCGTGATCCAGGGCGGCACCGGGAACGACACGTTCACCGTCTACTCGAACCAGGCGCCTGTCCACCTCGAGGGGGACACAGGCAACAACCTCTTCATCGTCCGTGGCTTCGCCCTCGCGGAGACGACAAAGACGTACGGCAACATCATTCTTCCCACCGGATGCAGCACGATCTCAGCGCCCTACTGCCTCCCGATCCCGCTCACCACCAACGGCTACTCGACCGCGGCGTCGACCGACATCAAGACCGGCGCCGGAAACAACCAGGTCGAGTACAACATGAACGCGCCGCTGTCGGTCGACGGCGGGACCGGCTTCAACAAGCTCGTGATCCTCGGGACCGAGTTCGCCGACCACATCGTCGTCACCGCCACCGGTGTCTTCGGCGCCGGCATGTCGGTCTCCTACACGAACATCCAGGTCCTCGAGATCGACGCGCTCCAGGGCAACGACACGATCGACGTGCTGTCGACGCCGCCGGGTGTGGCGGTCCGGGTGATCGGCACAACGGGGAGCAACCAGATCAACGTTGCAAGCGACGTGATCGGCAACGTCTACTCCCAGGACATCAACGGCACCAGCTCGACGATCGACAACCAGTTGCTCACGACAAACGAGCTCTACAAGGACCTCACGATTCCCGGCGTCAGCGTGAACGTCGCCCAGGCCACACAGGGCCAGGTCATCGTCACCCAGCATCCGGGCGGCACCGTGGTCCAGGAGACGACAACCACAAAGCCGCAGGCGGCAAGGGTGCCGATCGGCACCATCGACACATACACCGTGCGACTGGCGAGCCAGCCCACCTCCGACGTCTACGTCGACGTCACCGCGGAGCCCGGGCTCCTCCAGAACCGCACCGCGACACCCTCAGGGGACTCGATCCTCGTCGCCACGGGCACGACACCGCCGGCACGCGGCAGCACCGAGACAAGCTCTGGATTCTACATCCACACGATCACAGACGGTGCGGCAGCCAACCTCCCGCAGCGCTCGCTAGTGCTCATCTTCACCCCGGCGAACTGGGAGATCCCCCAGAAGGTGTGGGTGGGCGCGATCAACAGCGCCAAGGTCACAGTGACGCGCGTCTACGAGGTGAGCAACTCGGTCCTGAGCACAGATCCGACGTACGCTCACGCTGAGGTCACCATGGTGGCGGTCACCAAGCTCGGCATCGCGCCCGCGATCGACGTCACGAACCTCGGGAACTCCAACACGCCGAGGACATTCACGACACCGGCCAACTTCACCGACGGGGTGGCCAACGGCACGACGGTGTTCACCTCGGCGCGCGCCCACTTCACCCTGAGCGATCTCGGCCAGCCCATCGTCGAGACTGACGGCACCGGCCACATCCCTGCGGGCACCGTCATCGTCAAGGTCACAAGCGCCACGACCGTCACGCTGTCGGCGGCTGCGACCGCTGCGACAGCCGGCGCCACGATCCACTTCGAGCTCCCGAGCCGGCTCGACGGCTACGCCTCCTACCGAGACGGCAGCGCGACGTCAGGTTCCACCACGTTCACCTCGAAGACCGCCGGATTCAACGCCACAGACCTCGGCCGACCGATCGTGGAGACCGACGGCAAGGGCGCGATCCCGGCCGGGACCACGATCAGCGCGGTCACAGGCCCGGCGACGGTCACGCTCTCGACGGCTGCGGCCGCGACGGCGACAACAGTCGCCTTCGCCCTTCCCGCGCGCAACACGAGCAACGTGGTCCTCGAGGGGTCGACGACCACCCAGATCGTGAGCCACTTCGGCGTGACGCTTGCGAGCAAGCCCACTTCTGACGTGACGGTCGCGCTCACCCCGGGCGACGCCAGGGTGACACTGACGAGCACCGACAGCCGCTTCAGCGTGAAGACGGTGCCGTACCGGACAGGACCGACAGGCGTAACAGGGCCGACAGGCGGGGTCTACGACGTCACGTTCACCCCGACAGACTGGAACATGCCCGTCGTGGTCGAGGTGACCGCCTTCCCCCAGTCCGCACCGCTCGACCCGCACGACACCTTCATCACCGCCGCCGTCGTGACAGCAGCGACAACAGGCTACGGGGCGACCACGACGCACCCGGCGGTCAACACGACAGCCCACCCGTTCGTCGTCCGGGTGCTCGACGACAACGAGGCAGGCGGCGTCGTCCAGTCGCCCACAACAATGACGGTCATCAAGTGCGGGACAACCACATGTCTGAGCCCAGGTCCAGGGTCCAGCTACTCGATGCGGCTGACCGAGGCGCCGACACGGACAACCACACCGACATCCGCGCACAAGACCACAGTCACCGTCGCCCTCGTCACCGACGGCCAGACCGTCGTGACCCCCGAGGCGACACCGACAAAGCGCGTCGCCTACCGGTCGGTCGGCGGCCCTTCGCTGAAGCGCCTGTTCCAGGGTGATATCGCGATCACAGGTCCGGCGGTCTCCCTCGCGACGGGTTCGCTGCTCGCGAACTTCGAGACCTCAGGGTTCGCCGCGGGCCAGCTGATCCAGATCACAACGGTGGAGCACACGACCGCGACGTCCCTCGGCCAGTTCACGATCACGGCGGTCACGCCCTCGACGATCACCCTCACAAGCTCGGCGGCGGCGACGGCGACGACGTTCACAGGGGTGTCGATCAGCCGGGTCGTGAACGACGGCGTCTTCACCGGCACCGTGGCCTTCGATGTCGCCAAGGGCACGCTCACTACCGCTGACGGCTCGAGCTGGCTCACAGACGGCTTCGTCGTGGGGACCCTGTTCGAGCTCACAGGGAAGAGCCCGCTGTACAAGGTCGAGTCGGTCACCTCGACGACAGCGTCACGCCCCACAGACGTCCTCGTGGTGACCCCCGCCACGATCGACCCGACAACGGGCGCAGAGATGGCAGGGACGCTGCCGTTCACCGGGTCGGGCACGGCCACGGTGTCGCTGCAGTCGTGGGCCGCCTCGATCTCCTTCACGAGCACGAACTGGTACACGCCGGTCACAATTCCCGTCGTCGCGGACCCGTTCTTCACAGTCCCGGTCACACAGCGCGATCTCCTCCAGTTCCCGAAGGCCCCGCACCTGCTCTCCAACATCCAGGGCCCCTTGTCCGTCCAGGGCGGCCCGACCAATGACGTCTACGGCGCGCTCACCGACGCGGTCATGCTCCCGGGCGAGACGAACGCCGCACCCTTCGGGATCGGCACCCAGCCCACAGAGTCCCAGCAGGTGAACGTCCTCAACATCTTCGACGACGGGTCGGAGCAGGATTCGAGCGGGACGCTTAGCTCGACGAGCCTGACCGGGTTCGGCATGGGGAAGGGCCTCACATTCGAGAAGGACCCGGCCTACACGAGTGGCGGGCCCACCTTCGGCGAGCCGCCGGTGTTCCCGAGCGGCATCAGCTTCGGCTCGATCGCCGTCGCCCCGACAGGCCGCGTCTCGACCAACGCGAGCCTCTCGACGGTCCAGGTCGTGAACCTCATGCTCGGCTCGGGCAACACACACCTCACCGTGACCGGCAGCGTGGTCGACGGTCCCTACTCGCAGACAACAGGGAAGGCCTGCACGAAGGCGAACGGTGAGCCCTGCACGTTCGTCCAGGGTGGGCTCACGGTGGTCCAGGGCGGCGGCGCCCGCCAGATCGTCGCCAGCTCGACAACACCCACCTTCCTCATCACCACATCGCTCGAGAACGCGTCGACAGTCGTGACAAGGACGATCAGCGAGACCGGCTACGTCTGGGCGACCCACGAGTTCACGAAGGGCCAGGAGCTCCTCTTGACAGGGGTCCCGGTCGGGACCGTGACCACAGTGAGCGGGACCACGCTGACGTATCGCGGCGTGGTGACCGCGGGGATGACCGGACACGACGTCGCGGCGACCGTCGCGGTGTTCGCCCCGTCGATCAGCTCGACCGCCGCGGCGTCCGCCCCCTTCACATACACCACAGCGGACTCGATCCGGCGGACCGACCTGCGCTCGTGGACGTCGCTCGGCTTCGCGGTCGGCCAGGAGATCACGGTCGACGGCGTGCTCGCCGGGACCATCACCGGGTTCGGCGGGATCACCGGGAACGTCCTCGTCTACGCGCCGTGCGCCACCGCGCTCTGCTCCGTCCCCACCACCGGCACAACGGTCGACGTCTTCGACCCGACCGCCACACAGGTCGCCTACGGCGGCAACCGCATCACAGTGGTCGGCGGCGGCGGCCCTGGTCCGGGGCTCACACCGCCGATGGCGACGCTGACAGTGATCGAGGCGCTGAAGGCGCCGGCGACATCCACGAACGGCACGTCCGCGGTGAGCACGCTCACCCGCAGCACGGGCTCGTGGATCACCACAGGCTTCCTCTACTCCATGGTGCTCACAATCACAGGCACCGCGGGCTGGAGGGTGACCGCCGTCTCGGCGACCACGCTCACCGTGAGCGGCGCCGCGCTCACATCGAAGACACAACCGGTCGAGATCAGCGCGACCGGCTTCGCCCCCTCGCCCCTCGTCGTCTACGGGAGCACCACACAGAGCGGCATCTGGTACAGCGGCAACCCGTACACGATGTCCGGGCAGGTCTTCGGGTCGACCCCCTTCCCGAACCAGGTGGGCGGCGGATCGACCACATTCATCTTCCCGGTCGCCGACCAGTTCGCCCACGCCGGCAACAACGTGATCAACGCGAGCAAGGACTTCGCGACAGTCCCCGAGACACAGGTGCCGAGCGTCGGCCTCGTCCTCTACGGCGGCCCGGGCAACGACACGATCCTCGGCAGCCAGGCCCCAGACTTCATTGCCGGCGGCTCGGGCAACAACACCATCTACGGCGAGCGGGGCGACAACATCCTCCTCGGGAGCGACGGCGTCAACGTCACAGTCATCACCAGGACCGTCAGCTTCCCGACGGCCAACCGCAGCGTCTACCCGAACGCCGACCCGCTCATCGCCGGCAGGAACCTCATCTACGGCAACACCCCGACAGGGGAGACCACCACCGACGCCTACGGCAACTACAACGACATCATCTTCGGAGCCATGGGCGTGGTCACCCAGACAACGCTGACGGCGACGATCGGCAAGCTCCGCACAGCGGAGAAGGTCAGCGCGACGCTCAGCGCGACAGCCGCGACAGTGAACGGCATCCGGGTCGCGACGCTCACCTGCTTGACGTCGTGCTTCACCCCGACAGAGGTCGGCCTCACAGTCGCGACAGCCGCCACAGTCGCCACGGCCGCGAGACACCTCTCGTCGGGGACCGTCATCGTGAAGCTCGCCACAACAGGGAAGGTCGCCATCCTCTCGCGCAACGCGGCGACCAAGGGGATCACCGTCCCGACGCTTCCGGCCACAGTCGGCCCCGCCTACGGCTACTGCAGGCCGAGCGGGACCAGCTCGAACAGCGCGTACTGCGCGCCGAGCGGGACGACCGCCTGGGGCACGCCGCGGCTCGAGACGCTCCAGACGACCGGCGACGTCTACGGCATCGCCTCGACCGAGCCGTACAACCATGGCAACGACACGATCTACGGCAGCGGCGGCGACAGCGTCATCATCGGCGGCGACGGCACAGACAACATCCAGGGCGGACCTGGGAACAACCTCATCATCGGCGGGAGCGTCGCCCTCACACGCAAGAACGACACACGCCTCTTCACATACAAGACCCTTCGCTTCCAGACCCTGTCGGGGACACTTCTCTACACAGTCACGAAGACGACAGGCACAGGCAAAGCCCTGACCGACGGCGTGCCGCAGACAGACCCGACCCAGACGGGGACCTGCTTCGGCGCGACAACCCACGTGAACTGCCACGACTGGTGGGGCGACTTCCTCTCCGCCGGGAAGAGACCGACACCGACAGCGAAGCCGGGGATCGAGCTCTCGGTCCCGCTCGGCGCGGCGGGCCTCCCCGCCACATACCCGATGACACTGCGGGACTCCACAGTGAAGGGGGCCGACTACATCGCGGGTGGCCCGGGCAGCTCGATGATCTTCGGCGAGTCCAATACAAACATCATCCAGGCACACGGCTCGATCGACATCACCGACGAGGGCGCGGGCAGCGCCGGCAACGGCTCGGTCACCACAGGGACGGTCTTCGGCGGCGCTGCGACCTGTACATTCCGGCGCGCTCCCCTGGGGAACCGGGTGGGGGCGTGCCGGAGCTCGACGAACGCGCTCCTCCTCAACCAGTCGGTCGACAACTACACAGCCCTGGAGTACACCTCGACCGGCACGTTCACGGTCGCCGTGGCCGGCTCCTTCTGCACGGCGACGACACCCAAGGTGTGTACGGCCGAGCTCGCCATCACCCGGACCGACACGCAGTCGTGGCGGGACTTCGGCTTCGCAAAGGGCGACACCATCGACGTGAACGGTCTCCCGGTCGGCGTGGTCGTCTCGCTGAGCGGGACACACACACAGACCATGACGGTCACCGCCGAGGCGGCACCGAGGGGCTGCGCCCCCACAGGGTCGGCCGCGCTGCCCTGCAAGCTCACGACGGCGACGGTCGTGGCGACCGACGGCACCGCGTATGTCGAGGGTGGCCGGGGCAACAACACGATCTTCGCCGACGAGGGCCAGAACACGATCATCGGCGGGAGCTCGGACCTCTTCGGCCTGACGCTGCCGAGCGAGCGGGCGAGCGGCTCCAACCTGATCTTCGGCGGCTCGGGCGCCAACGCCGGGCGGAGCACACCAGGGCTGCTCCCGGACCCGCCGGCCAAGGGCGGCGCGCAGGGCCCGACGTCGAGGAGCGTCGCGGGCACCGCCGGCCTCACCACAGGCGCAGGCAGCGGGCAGAGCTCGCTCGTCGGCGGCACCAGCGCGATCCTCGGCCCGGTCGCGGGCCGCACCTCGACCCGCGGGTCGACGTTCACCTCGACCGACGTCGCTGCCGGCTCCCCGACACACCCGATCACCGGGACGCCGAGCGGGACACTCACAGGCACAGCGAAGCCGCAGACCGCCGCCAACGCCGCCTGCCTGAACGGCCGGACCGCGACAGGCACGCTCGACGCGGTCAACTGCAACCTGTACCCGAGCAAGAACGCCGTATGGCTGAACGGCGGGCCGCTCGCCGGCGCCCTCGGCCCGGGCACCTACTTCTTCGCCGTGCTCGTCCCGAGCGGCCAGACGACACCCAACGACACGCTCGGCGACGTGAAGAACCTCTCGTTCCAGACAGGGTCGGGGTCGGGCGACGCGTGGACGAACCGCGAGTTCACGATCAGCTCGAGCGGCACCGTGACCTACACCGGCACCCACGCCTTCGACGCGGCGAACGGACGCATCCAGGCCATGCCCTACGCCGACACCACCAACCCCGGCGGCGTCTACATCCTGGCCATCTGCAGGGTGCCGGCGACAGCGACAGCGACCGCCACAGGCGCTCCCGGGGTCGACCCCGCGAGCTGCAAGTACGACGCCTTCAAGGTGCGGGTGTCCGTCCCGTCCACACCGACGACACCGCCGCCGACAACACACCGGACAACAACACCGGGCACACATCCTCACCACACAACAGCGACAACACCGCACACGCCGTCCCCTGGGACAGGTGGCCGCGGCACAACGCCGACAAAGACACGGCCGCGGACAACGTCATCGACCGCGATCGCCAACCTCGAGGCCCACGACGCCAACGTGATCGTGGCCAACAACGGCGACGTCGTGACGGCGGTCGGCGCGGGTGGAACGGTGGGCAAGGCCCCGGCCGGCGGCACGCTCTCGCCGCTCGGGTTCCTCACCTTCAACTACGACCTCTACGGGAACCCGGGCGCCACCGAGTGGATCGTCCCGCGGGCGGTCACCCGCCTCGACTACACGCTGGGTGGCCCCGACCTCGCCCACCAGGCCGGCCCCCTCGTCACCGGGAGCGCGGCGACCAACGGCGTGGGCGACATCGGCGGCCACCCCGAGACCGTCACAGGAGTCAGGCTCCAGAAGGGCTCGGAGATCCACGCGACATCGGGGGCCGCCTTCATCTACGGCGGACCGGCCGACACAGTGATCTACGGCGGCGGCCAGAACGACACGATCCTGCTCGGCTACGGCGACAACTGGGTCTCGGGAGGCCGGGGCGACCAGTGCATCGTGGCGAGCGGGCAGTGCCTCGCGAGCAGGAACTCGACGACCTACGGCGAGCCCCTCTACGGCATCTCGAAGCTCGCCGCCGTCACACAGCTCATCGCCACCCCGGGGAACGTCCAGACGGCGATGATCAACGTGACAGGGTCGCTCAAGTACACCGCCTACATGTGGCCCTACAGCGTGAACCCGACAACGAGCTTCACGAACCCGACATGGGCGGACGGCTGCAAGACCAACACCGCCTGCCCGCCGTACTGGGACCGCTACGGCCACAACGTCATCTACGGCGGGTGGGGGTCCGACTCGATCCACGGCGGTCCGGGCGACTCGGCGATCTCGGGCGCAGAGGCTCCGACGTACGCCTTCACCGACAACTTCTCGAACACCTGCACGTTCAGCGCGACAGCCCCGACAGGGGAGCGCTGCACACCGACAGACGTCCACCAGCTGAACAAGGCGGCGATCCGGAGCGACTGGTACCACCCGTACAACCCGGGCAACGTGCTCGGCTGGACGACGCCGACGACACACCACGGGCCGAACCCGCCTGACGGCAAGTTCAAGATGTTCACAGGCACAGACCCGCGCCGCAAGGTCATGCTCACGTCGACAGGCGCCCTCTGCAAGTGGGGGACAGGGTACGCAGCACCGACACGGACAAAGGCCGGCTGCCTGCCGTGGATCATGGACTACACGCCCGCCGACCTCGCGGTCGAGCCGGTCAACACGACCTGGGCGAACGGCACATACGGGCCGACGCCTTGGAGCGGCACAGACGTCATCTTCGGCGACCTCGGCAATGACTGGATCATGGGCGGCCAGGGCCGCACGCAGGTCTTCGGCGGCTTCGGCAACGACCTCATCGACCTCCGGGCGACACTCACAGTCGACGGCGGTCTGAACGACGGCCCCGTGCCGAACCCGATCACCGGCACCTACGGGACGCCGGGGTGGGAGGGTCTCGCCTACGGCGGCGCCGGCCAGGACATCTTCTTCGCCGGGACCGCAGGCGATCGGCTCATCGACTGGGTCGGCAACCACAACACCTACTACGTGCCGTTCTCGAACTTCGGGATGCCGACGGTGAGCCGGACGCTCCAGCCGTTCCTGCCTCAGTTCCTCTACGCCCTCTCCAAGAGCGACGGCGCCGACCCGCTCCTCGGTCTGCGATACGGCGGCGCGCCCACACGCAACGGCGAGCCGTTCGGCGAGCTGGGCCTCGTGCTCCAGCACGACGCCGCCTGGCACACGATGATGGGCCCGCCCTTCGACAAGATGCCAGAGAACCTCGGCGGCGTGGGCACCGACGTGCCCAAGACGGCCAACACGCTCCCGATCGGCTCGTCGGGCGTCGACACCGTCTCGGCAACCGCATCGGCAGGCGTGCTCGCCTTCGTGACAGGCATGGGCGCCGGCCTGCCCTCGGGCACCGACGCCACAGGGGCGACAGCGGTCCCCTTCGTCGTGCGCGGCCCGGTGGGCGCGACCGTCACGTACAGCTTCCGCCTGCACCACACGCAGGTCACGGGGACCGGGGTCGTCGGGAAGGGCGGCCTCTTCGGCGCGACGGTGGACCTCGCGACATTCAAGACAGGCGTCGTCACAGTCACAGTCGTCATCTCGAGCGCCGGCTCGACGACCACGCTCCACGGGTTCACGACGAAGAGCACCGTGCCGCCCCCGTCGCCGACACTCTCGGCGACGCCCAGGTACGCCAACAACCAGAACCAGACAACATTCGTCGTCACCGTGAAGGGACAGGCCGGGAGCATCGCCGACATCGTGATCAGCGACAGCGCGACACCGACCCCGGCGGTGCTGAACGGCATGGACGTGATCGGCCCGAGCGGCGTGCTGACCATGCCGTTCCAGGTCTCCCTGCTCGCCGAGGGCCCGCTCACCGTCTCGGTGACCCTCACCAACGGTTCGGGCAACAGCTCGCCCACGACCTGGAAGGTGCTGAAGGACACCGCGCCGCCGCCGCTCACGGTCTCGGCGCCGCCCTACGTCAACCTGGCGAACGAGTCGAACTACCAGGTCCTCATCAGCGGCGCCAAGTTCGCGACAGTCTCGATCTCGGCGTCCGACGGGACGACCACGCTCACCGACTCGGGCTGGCTCAACGGGAGCATGACCTGGCTCACCAGCAAGTGGAACCTCTCCACGCTCCATGACGGGCCCATCACCCTCACGGTCGAAGAGACCGACCCCTACGGCAACGTCGTCGTGAGGACGTACCAGGTCACCAAGACAACCAGGCGACCCGGGTCCCCGACCGTGGCGCTCACACCGGCGAGCGACAGTGGCCCGTCGAGCACCGACTACATCACCAACGTGGCCACGCCGAGCTTCCTCGTCACCCCCGGGGCGACAGCGGTCTCCACGACGGTCTACGTGAACGGCGTCCCCTACACCGGCCAGGCGCTCGGCACCGGCACCTACACCGTGACGGCGGTCAGCGACAACGTGGCCGGGAACCCCTCCTACGTGGCAGACGCGCCGAAGACCCTCGTGATCGACACCAACCCGCCGACGGGGAGCTTCAGCGTGAAGGGGACGACGCTCGGCGGCGTCACCTACACGGACGACCCGGCGCTCTCCCTGTCGCTCGCCTTCTCCGGGGCTCCGGCGGGCCTCTACCAGATGGCCTTCTCGACCGACGGCGGCGCCACCTTCGGCACGGCGCTCGCCTACGCGACGAGCGGCGTCGTCAGCCTGCCGGAAGCCACAGGGACCTACACCGTCGCAGTCTCCGTCACCGACCTGGCAGGGAACGCGGCCGTCTTCAGCGCGGTCGTCGACCTGGTGAGGAGCGCCGCCACGATCTCCTACACGCTCACCGCGCCGACCAACGCCGGCTCCTACGACGTCGGCCAGCAGATCACGCTCACCGCCGCCGCCACCGCCGCCGACCCGGTCGTGTCGGTGAGCGCCACCTTGGATGGGAAGGCCTGGAGCCTCGGCGCCGCGCTCGACACCGCGACGCTGTCGGCCGGCGACCACACCCTGGACATCTCCGCCACCGACGCCGCCGGCAACGTCACCACCCAGACGCTGACCCTGGCCGTGCACGCCACCGTGGCCGGCCTGCTCGCCGGGGTCGACTACGGCGCCGCCCAGCGGTACATCACGTCGTCGACAGCGCTCACGGTGCTCGAGACAGCCCTCGCCAAGGCCCAGCGCGCGGTCAGCGCCCACGAGACAGCCGCAGCGATCACCGACCTGAAGCAGTTCGTGGGCGACCTGACCAAGTACAAGAAGGTCATTGCCCCCTCCTACGCCAGCCTGCTCGCCGGCTGGGCCGACGACCTGATCGCGCGGCTGTAGGCACGCCGCCCCGGCTTCGCTGGCTGGTGCGGCTTGGCTTCCTCGCCACCTGGGGGCGGGCCTCATGGTGATGCTGGCCGACACCGATGCCGGGTCCTTCAGCATCGCGGCGCAGTCGGGCGCCCGGTGGGCAGACCGCATCGCGCTGCCCGAGATCGTCCTCGTCTCCATCCTCTACGTGGCCCGAGAGATGACGGTGCGAAAGCGCCCTGTTCCTTTCGACGATCGGCGCCCTGCTCTCAGGCGCTGTGCCTGATCGTGATCGCATTGGGGCTGTGCATGGTCGCCGCCAGTTTCGGCCTGACGTGACCGCCGCGTTGGGGTCGGGTCGGACGGTCGGGGTCCCAGCTGGGTGAGGGCGAGACCCGACCGGGTGGAGGCGAGCTTCGAACCTGGAGCAGACTGAGCCTGGAGCAGATCGGCTGCCCAGGGCCGGGGAGGGCGAGGCCCCTTGTCATCTCGCTCCCAGCACGAGGAGACAGGGTCATGCGACGTCGGGGCATTCGCAGATGGAGCGTGCTCGCCGCGTTCGCCGTCCTTCTCCTGTCGGGCGCGGGCGTCGTGCAGGCCAACGTGTCGGCCGCGTCCGCGAGCTCGCTGCAGCCGGGCCTCACCCGAGCGCTGCCATCCTCTCCGGCTCGGGGACCCGGGGCACGGAGGATGGGCGCGGACTACGCGCTGCAGCATGTAGGGCGCGTCCTGCCGCTGCGTTCGGTCGAGCACCCCTTGCCCGGTCGCGGACCCGATCTCCCGGCATGGTCGGGCGCGACGCCGACCGAGACGCCGACCGCAGGCGGGACGAAGCACGCCGGTGCGATCGCCCACGGGGCCCCGACGGCGTCGTTGAACTGGGCAGGACAGATCGACACAGCTTCAGGGCACGCCGGCAGAGGAACGGCGGCTGGGACCGTGTTCAGCGCGGTCTCGGGGTCCTGGCACGTGCCGTCGGTGACGGCGACGGCCGGGGCTGAGAACGTCTCGACATGGGTCGGCATCGGCGGCGTGGGGACGACAAGGCTGATCCAGACGGGCACGACAGTGACAGTGAGCGGTGGCACGGTGCGCTACTTCGCCTGGGTCGAGCTCCTCCCCACAGCGCCGGCCTACGTCGACGCCGTGGTCCACCCCGGCGACGCGATGGAGGCGCTCATCGAGGAGCGTGCGGCCGGGGTGTGGACGATCGAGATCGAGGACGTGACGCAGGGATGGCGCGCCGAGACAACGACAGTCCGCTACACAGCAGGACCGCAGACAACGGCCGAGTGGATCACGGAGCGCCCGCTCACAGTCACACGCGGGACGTTCACCACACTGGCGGACTTCGGCTCGACGCGGTTCACGCACTTGCTGGTCACAGGGACGAACCTGACAGCGGCGTCTCTCTCGAGCGTCTACATGACCAACACAGCGACAGTGGTCATTGCTTATCCGAGCGCACCCACATCGTCGACAACAGGCAATTTCACCGACTACTACGGTACGCCGCTGCCGACCGTGACGTCCGTTACCCCGTCGCAGGGAAGCTCGAGCGGTGGGACAAGCGTGACGATCAAGGGCACATACCTCGTGCCGACACTGCTCGAGTCGGTGAACTTCGGGACATACCCGGCGACGGTGACCGGCGACTCCGGCGGCGTGATCACGGTCACGACGCCAGCCGAGCCGCCCGGCGTCGTCCACGTGACGGTCTCGACCACCGACGGGACGAGCGCGGTGACGGACGCGTCGACGTTCGTCGTCGTCGGGCCCGGGACGACCCGCATCTTCGGTGCGACAGCCGACGCGACGGCGGCCGCCGAGCTCGAGCACCAGTTCCCAGCGACCACAGGCCAGTGCCCGGGCACCACAGGCACACGGCCCGTGGTCCTCGCGACCGCCGCGGCGTACCCCGACGCGCTCGCGAGCGCGTACCTTGCACGAGATCTCGGGACGGGAACGCTGCTCACCGGCCCTGCTTCCCTATCTCCTGCGGCGCTCGGCGCGATCGCCGAGGAGGGCATCACGAGGGTGGTCGTGGTGGGCGGCCCACTCGCCGTCACGACAGCGGTGGTGGAACGGCTGACGTCCACTCCGGCCGACACCTGCGGCGGTGTCGCCGCGCTGCCGGGCCCTGTGGATCTCGAGGTGACCCGCGTCGCGGGAGCCACCGCATACGACACCGCAGCGAAGATCGCCGAGAGCGTGGCGGCGACGCAGGTGGGTGAAGCCTCGTTCCCAGGGGCCTACGCAGGGACGAACAGCTCCGGCGGGGAGGGCAGGTACAACGACACGGCCGGCACCGCTTCCGTGGCGCCCTCGAGCGCGACAGCTCCGTCCACCGCGATCGTGGCCGCGGGGAAGGGCTTCCAGGACGCGCAAGCGGCGAGCGCCCTGTCCTATGCGGAGCGCTTCCCGATCCTCCTCACCACACCAGTGGTGCTCTCCCCGGAGGTCACGTCGGCGATCGAGGCCCTTGGCATCCGCCAGGTGATCGTGGTCGGGGGCCCGCTGGCGGTCTCGAACGCCGTGGTGACCTCGCTCGAGGACCTCGGGGTCTCCGTGCTTCGAGTCGCCGGACAGACCTGCTCGGGCACGTCGGTCGAGCTCGCCGAATTCGAGACTGCGGGGGCAGGCGGCGGTCTCGGATGGACGGGCACTGGGGCGCTCACCGTCGCACGAGGCAATGGCTTCACCGACGCGCTGGCTGGGGCGGCGGTCGCCGCGGACGGCCCGGCGGCAACGGCGCCCGAGCCGCTCGTCCTGACGGTCGGCCCGACGAGCGTGGGGACAGCTCTGGCCGGCTTCCTCCACGCAGCGGGGACGACGGGCATCGGCGGTGCGCGGGTGACCCGTTTCACGATCCTGGGCGGCCCGCTCGCCATCACGCAGACAACGATCGCTGCCATGGGAGCCGATCTCTGAGGTGTAGAGCCGGCCGGCCGCCGCCCACACCCGGCCACGCAGCTGGAACCGGGCAGGCCGTCCGATCGACCACCATCGCCTGCACACACCTGGCAGCGGACCCAGGAAGCCGCCGGTGGGCGTCGCGCTGGTGGCCTCCTGCGGCGCCGGGCGCATCGGTCATGCGCGGTGGCACCCCTCCCTAGCGTGTCGCCTGGGTGCGACGTACGATCGGTGAGCAGGGAATTGGATCTGGAGGCATGAAGAGGCGTGCGGACGGTGAGGAGGACGAGTCGCAGCGCCCCATCGTGACCGCGCTCGGGTCTGCGAAGGCTGGTGGACCGACCGGTGCCGCCAGCCGGGGGGAAGACGGCGAGGGTGAGGCGGCGCCGAGAGCGAACGGCGGGGCTCCCGAGCGGGGGATGCCGGACGGGACCACGAACGGCGCCGAGACCGATCGAGTGGGGCGACCGGGAATGCGGCGTGCTCTGGCGTGGGATCGCGTCCCCTTGGGCACGATCCTCGCCGCCGTCGGCGTCGTGGCAGGGGTCTACCTCCTCGGCGAGGTCCTCTACCGGCTGCGCGACATCGTCCTGGTCATGATCGTGAGCGGGTTCATCGCGCTCCTTCTCGATCCTCTGGTCGTCGCCCTGCAGCGGCACGGCCTGCGCAGGCGTGGCCTGGCTGTGGCGGTCGTCACGGTGGTGGCCCTCGTCGTCTTCAGCGCGCTCGGGTTCGCGTTCGGCTATCCGCTCGTGAACGGCCTCACCCACTTCGCCCACGCGCTGCCGAAGTACGTGAAGGACGCCGAGGAGGGTCACGGCTGGATCGGCCACCTGGTGCTGCGGTTCCACATCGAGTCCTGGGTGGAGAAGAACTCGCCGAAGCTCGTCAGCTTCGCGGAGAGCTTCTCCAAGCCGGTGATCTCTGCAGGAAAGGGGGCGATCTCCGCCGTCGGCTCGCTCGTCGTGATGTTCGTGATGGTGCTCCTGCTCCTCCTCGAAGGTCCGAAGATGCGGACGGCCCTCCTCGGCACGCAGGCGCCCTCCTCCGCGGCCCGGTGGCGCCGGCTGGGGGCCGACATCATGAGATCGGTGTCGGGGTTCATGCTCGGCAACCTGGTGACCTCGTGCATCGGGGGCGTCGTCGTCCTGGTGACGTTCGTCGTCCTCTCGGTGCCCTACGCCCTTCTGTGGGCCCTGTGGTTCGCACTGGTCGACTTCCTCCCCGAGGTCGGGGGCGCGCTCGCGATCATTCCTGCGGTCCTCTTCGCGTTCACCCACTCGCTCGCCGCGGGGATCGTGTCCGCAGTCGTCTTCCTCGTCTACTGGCAGCTCGAGAACCGCGTCATGAACCCGGTGATCATGAGCCGGACGGTCAGGGTCAATCCGTTGCTGGTCTTCGTCGCGGTGATCGTGGGTGCGGGGATCGGGATCTGGGTGGGGGGCATCTTCGGCGGCTTCGCGACCGGGCTGATCGCGATCCCCGCCGCCGCGGCCGGGCAGGCCGTCGTCCTCGACGTGCGCAAGGAGCTCCGGGCCGCCAAGGACTTGCCAGCACCCGGCGACGACGGCAGAGGACTGAGCGGGTAGCCTCGTAGTTCCCGACCGCCGATCGGGTGAGGGAGGAGAGAGCGCGGGATGACCAAGCAGGCGACGCCGCCGCCGGCGGGTGACAAACCGACCCCGACCGCTCCTCCGCCACCGCCGCCCTGGCGGCACTGGCTGTGGCTGATCGCGCTGATCCTGTTCATCGGACTGTTCTTCGTGCTCCCCACCACTCGCAAGACACCCTCGGTGACACTGACGTACAGCCAGTTCGTGAAAGACGTCTCCGCGAAGGAGGTGCGCACGGTCACGATCACGTCGAACGGGACGGCATCGGGGGTCTTGAAGAGCGGCAAGGACTACACGACCGTGATCCCGATGACCCTCGCAGGGCCTCCTTTCCTCGACAAGCTCGAGAGCGAGGGAGTCCAGGTCAAGGCGACAGCGTCGACCACCTCCTTCGGGGACGAGGTGCTCAGCTGGGCCATCCTCTTGCTGCCCTTCCTCATCATCGGCTACCTATGGGTCCGGCTCTCCCGCCGCGGTGTTGGTGGCCTTCAGGGGGCGATGGGGGTCGGCAAGTCCCGGGCCAAGATGTTCGACTCGGACCGCCCCTCCACCACCTTCGCGGATGTCGCCGGGTACACAGGCGCCAAGCGGGAGATCGCCGAGGTCGTGGAGTTCCTGAGGAGCCCCGAGCGCTACCGGCGTGCGGGCGCCGTCGCGCCGCGCGGCGTGATCATGGTCGGCCCTCCGGGGACGGGCAAGACGCTGCTCGCTCGAGCGGTCGCGGGTGAAGCGTCCGTGCCGTTCTTCTCGGTGACCGGCTCGAGCTTCGTCGAGATGTTCGTCGGGGTCGGCGCGGCGCGGGTGAGGGATCTGTTCACCGAGGCCCGCAAGCGGGCGCCCGCCATCATCTTCGTCGACGAGATCGACGCGATCGGCCAGCGCCGGAGCGGCGCGGGGACGGTCGTCTCCAACGACGAGCGCGAGCAGACGCTGAACCAGTTGCTCGCCGAGATGGACGGGTTCGACCCCTCCGAGGGCATCGTGGTCTTGGCGGCGACCAACCGCCCCGAGGTGCTCGACCCCGCGCTGCTGCGGCCAGGGCGCTTCGATCGCCAGGTCACCATCCCCCTGCCGACCCTGTCGGAGCGTGTGGCGATCCTCCGGGTGCACGCTCGGGACAAGCGGCTGGCCCCGAGCGTTGATCTCGACGTGGTGGCACGAGGGACCCCCGGCTTCTCGGGCGCGGACCTTGCGAACCTGATCAACGAGGCGGCCATTGTCGCGGTCCGCCACAACCGCGAGGTGCTGGAGGCCTCGGACTTCGACGAAGCGCGCGATCGGCTGCTCCTCGGGCGCAGGGAGGGCTCGAACGTGCTCCTGCCCGAGGAGAAGCACTCGGTCGCGGTGCACGAGGCCGGCCACGCGCTCGTCGCCGCGTACTGCCCGAAGGCTGACCCGGTGAGCAAGGTGACCATCCTGCCGGCCGGCCAGGCGCTCGGGGTGACCCAGCAGCTGCCACTGGTCGAGCGCCACCTCTACGGAGAGGACTACCTCTACGACGCGCTCGCGGTGCGCCTCGGTGGGCGGGCCGCAGAGCTCGTGGAGCTGGGCCAGGGCTCGACGGGCGCGGCGAACGACCTCGCGTCAGCGACCGACCTCGCGATCAAGATGGTGCGTGAGTTCGGGCTGTCCAAGGAGCTGGGTCCCATCGGCTACCCCGAAGGCGGGTCGGTCTTCCTGGGCGGTGGCGGCCCCGGGCTGTCGAGCCGGCCCTTCGCAGAAGAGACCCAGGCCAAGATCGACGAGCAGGTGGCTTTGCTCCTCTCCCAAGCCGAGCAACGGGCGGTCGACATCCTGCGCCAGCACCGCGCTCAGCTCCGCCAGCTCGCCGACCTGTTGCTCGCAGACGAGACGGTGGACGGTTCCGAGGTCTACAGGATTGCCGGGGTTGCCCAACCGTCGACGCCGGAGAGCGCGCCGGGGCTGGAGCCCGTGAAGGTGCCTGCAGGCAAGGGGTCGGTCGCGCCGGCGGAGGCGCCGGCAGCGACCTCGATGGTGGTCGACAGGGACCTGCGCACGTAGGAGATCACCGGGCACCGGCCCTGGCACCGTTGCCTGCGATCCTCTCCGCCGAGCGCAAGGATGTCGCGGTGCTCTCGGTTCCGCGCCGATGGTCCGACCTCGACCCCGCCTGGATGAGCGCCGCCCTCAGCCGGCGGTACCCCGGGATCGTGATCCAAGACCTCGAGGTCGGCGCCATGGAGGAGGGCACGAACGCCACGGCGCGCGTGGCGCTGTCGCTCGCCGAGGGCGACGGCCCGCCTTCGGTGTTCGTGAAAGGGCCTGGGAGGCCCCTGCACCGCATGGCACTGCTCGCCCTCGGGGCGCTTTCGACCGAGGCACGCTTGGCGGATGCCGGTGCGAGCTTCCCTCTCGAACACCCCGCCTTCCTCGCGGGTGGCGTGGACTGGCGCCGTGCTGCCTGTGTGGTGGTGACCCAGGACGTGGTGGCCGCTGGAGGGGCGCCCTGTGACGCTCGGACGCCGCTCTCCGTCGACGCCGTCCGCAATGGGCTCCAGGGACTCGCCGCGCTGCACGCGTCGTACTGGGAGAGGCCGATGCCCGCGGCGCTCGGGTACTTGGGGTATTGGCGCCTTGGGCCGATCCTGCGCGCGATCTCGGTCGCCAGCCTTTCGCGAGGCCTTCGGCTGGCCACCGAGCACCTGGAGGGGGAGTGGTGCCTGCCCCGAGACGTCGGCGCGGGGAGGCTCTCCCGCCAGTTCCGGCGCAGCGCCGCGATCACGGCCTCGTGGCCCCGTACGGTCCTGCACGGCGATCCCCACCTGGGCAATGCCTACATCGCAGCCGACGGGCGCACCGGCTTCTTCGACTGGCAGCTCACGCGTCTCGGCCATTGGTCCCACGACGTGGGCTACTTCCTTGTAAGCGCGCTCGGGGTCGAGGACCGGCGCCGCCACGAGCGCGAGCTGCTCGCCGCCTATCTCGACGCCCTCGGCCGCGCTGGGGTGCGGCCACCGTCGGGGGCTTCGGCGTGGGAGCGGTACCGCGGGACGCCGGCGTTCGGTCTCGCGACGTGGCTACACACCCTCTCCTTCGGCTCGCTCCAGAGGACTGACGTGTGCATGGCGATCATTCGCAGGTTCGCCGCCGCCTACGAGGACCTCGAGACGGGCGGAGCCGACGTCGCCGTGCCCTGAGCCGCTCCTGGTGCCCGCACCGCCAAGCGGCCTGGCTCACCGCTCGGGCCTCTCCGGTGGTGGATACTGGCCGGCATGGACGTCACTGATCTCGACCGCGACCCGCTGCGCCAGCTCGACGAGTGGTTCGAGGCGGCGCGTGCCGCCGGGGACCCGATGCCTGAGGCGATGTGCCTTGCGACGGCCAGTCGTGACGGCGAGCCCTCGGCACGCTACGTCCTCATGCGCGGGAGGGACGAGGGCGTGGTGTTCTTCACCGACTACGGCAGCGAGAAGGCCAGGGACATCGAGCAGAACCCGAAGGCAGCGGTGGTGCTCCACTGGTACGTCCCGGTGCACCGGCAGGTGCGGATCAGCGGGACGGTCCTCAAGACCACCGCAGAGGAGTCGGACCGCTACTGGCTGAGCCGTCCCGCGGCGTCCCGGCGGAGTGCGGTCGCCTCCTACCAGAGCTCGGTCGTCGCGACGAGAGACGAGCTCGAGGCGGCGGTGGCAGCACTCGGGGACTCGGAGCCGGAACGGCCGGGACGGTGGGGCGGCTATCGCATCATCCCTGCCGTGGTCGAATTCTGGGAGGAGCAGCCGTTCCGCCTGCACGACCGCATCCGATTCCTGCGCGAGGGGGTCGGCTGGCGCGTCGAGCGTCTGGCACCATGACGAGAGCACGGCTGTGCCGTACGTGCATCAGCGCTGCGTCAGGACCGGGCCGCGCCGCTCCGCCCCGACGCGCGCACCTCTGCCTCGGCGCGTGAGAGCGGGTCGTCGCCCGCGATCATGGCGTCGATCAGTGCCTTGGTGGGAGACCCCGCAGCCAGCTCTTCTTGGAAGCGTCGAGCGAACGCACCGCTCGAGATGTCCTCGAGCGTCTCGGTGAATCGCCGTCGCAGTGCCTCCTGGTCGACGTCGGCCAGCCGGAGGAAGCCCCCGAAGGCCGCCGAATGGCCATGGAGACGCACGCCGGGGAAGAACCCGCGCTCGGCGAAGGCGTCCCAGGTGGCGCCCATCTCCCCGGACAGGTACAGCTCGAGGACGAGCGCGTCGGGAGGAAGGCCTCGTGCAGCACCGACCTCGAACGCCGAGAGCACCGCCGCGCCGAGCAGCGGCCCCACGGTCTGCTCGACGTAGAGGTCGAGCACCGCCTCGTCGGCCGCGGAGACGTGCAGGGCTCCCGAGCGCAGCGTGCCGAAGCCCGACGCGAGCGCGAGCAGGCGACGCTGGGCGTCACCCGTTGCATCCTGCTCGACGGACACGTAGCTGTAGAAGCCCTTCCCCTGGGTGTAGAGGGCTCGGATCCGTGCTCCGATCATGCGTGGGGCGAGCAGGACCACGTCGACGTCGTCAGGGGGCTTCACGAGATCGAAGGCGAGCGGGTACCCCGACGAGAAGCACAGGAGGGCGCCGGGCGCAGGCCGCACCGAATTGGCGGGGGCGAGCATGTCGGTCAGGACCTCGTCGGGCAGTGCGAACCACAGCACGTCGTAGCGCGCCAGCGCGTCCGCGATGTCCAGCACCTCGAAGCCGTCCTCGCGGGCCTGTCGGCCATCGGCGTCTTGGCGGCTGGCGACCACGACCTCGAGACCGCTGTCGCGCAGGTTCAGGGCCGCCGGGCGCCCGAGGTTCCCGTACCCGACGACGGCGATCCGCCGACCCTCGAGGGCGCTCGGGTCTGCGTCGCTCTCGTGGTACCAGGTGGCCATGGGGCCCTTCTCCTTCCAGCTCGGACTTCCGCCGTTGGCCCGTTGGCTCGACTGGGCATCGGATCGCCCCGGCGTACCGGGGGGATCGGTCCTCATGCTACGGCGGGAGGAAGCCCGCAGCCTCGGTCAGCGCCGGGCGCGCGGGAGCTGGAACCTGGCGACCGAGAACCCGAAGAGGACCGGGATGTCCACGGCGAAGATGAAGAGCGACAGGGTGAGCAGGACGAGCATCCCCCCGCGCGTCCCGTCGTAGACGAAGACGTACTCGAGGATTCCGGCGATGACCGCGTAGGCGAGGAGCGCCCACTTCGCCACGACGAAGAAGGTGTCCCAGGCAAAGTCGCGAAGACCGGCGACGGGACTGACCGGGGAGCAGGACTGATGGGAGCCGCACAGCGGGAGCCCGAGGGCGGTGATCACTGGCGCGAGGCGCGGCCTGGGCGCCGCCGCGCCCCCGACGCTTCGGCGCCTCTGCCGGCTCGCGTAGCGTGACGCGGATGGAGGTGTTGCTGGTCCGGCATGCACATGCCGGCGCGAAGGACCGTTGGAGTGGCGACGACCGGCTTCGCCCACTCAGTGCGCGCGGGCGGGGCGAGGCCCTCGCCCTGGTCGAGCTGCTCGCGCCCTACCGGCCCCGGCAGGTGCTCTCCAGCCCGCTCCTGCGTTGCGTGCAGACGGTACAGCCCCTCGCGGCGCACCTCGGCCTGCCGGTCGAGACCTCCGAGGCTCTCGGGCCGCGGGCAGATCGAGATGCTGCGCGCCTGGTGCGGTCCCTCGCTTCGGGGACCCGTGCCGTCGTGGTCTGCACGCACGGAGAGACGATCGAAGCGCTCCAGAGGCGGCTGGCACGCCCCGGACACCTCGCCTTCGGGCCGGGGAGCGAGCACGAGAAGGGCTCGGTGTGGGTGCTCGGCGGGAGCGGCGGCCGATTCGCCGACGCCATCTACCTGCGGCCGGGACAGGGTCCGAGGAGGGTCCTGAACGCGCAGCGATCGCCGCACGCAGAGTCCTGAGGACGCGCAAGGTTTGAGGTCGAGAGGACGTCGGTAGAATTGATCAGCCTGGTCCGATGGCCAGGTGCCAGCCAATGACGAGGCCCCTGGTAACCCCCCTCCGCCCCAGGGGCTTCGTCGCGCTGGGCGCCCGAGCGGTGCGCCAGGGCCGTCAGGACCTCAGCTCCGGGAAGTCCTCCTCGCGCCACTCTGCGGCACGCGAGGGGTGCGACTCCTCGCGTGCGCGCAGCTCGACTCGCCGGATCTTGCCGGAGATGGTCTTCGGCAGCTCGAAGAACTCGATGCGACGGACCCGCTGGTAGGGAGCGAGGCGGGCGCGGGCGAAACGCAGGATGTCGAGCGCGGTCTCGCGGGAAGCCTCGGCACCTGGCGCGAGCGCGAGGTAGGCCTTCGGGACGCTCAGGCGGACTTCGTCGGGAGAAGGGACCACGGCTGCCTCTGCCACGGCCGGATGCTCGATGAGGACGCTCTCGATCTCGAACGGGCTGATCTTGTAATCGGAGGACTTGAACACGTCGTCGGTCCGTCCGACGAACGTGAGGTAGCCGTCCTCGTCGCGCGTCGCGACGTCACCGCTGTGGTAGTAGCTGCCGCCGAGCCCGCCGTCGCGGTCGTCGAGGTACCCCGCCATGAGGTTGACCGGCTCGGCGGCGAGATCGAGGCAGAGCTCGCCTTCCCCGGGTCCCTCGACCGGCGCGCCCGTCGTGACGTCGACGAGCACGACCGGCACCCCGGGCAGCGGGCGCCCCATCGAGCCCGGTTTGACCGCCGCGCCCGGCGGGTTCCCCACGGAGCAGGTGGTCTCCGTCTGCCCGTAGCCGTCACGGATGGTGAGCCCCCACTTCTGGCGAACCTGGGCGATGACCTCGGGGTTCAGCGGCTCTCCGGCGGCGACGAGCTCCCGCAGTGTGCCCGGACCGCCGGAGAGGTCCGACTTGATGAGCATGCGCCAGACAGTGGGCGGCGCGCAGAACGTGGTGACCCGCTCTTGTCGAAGGCGGGCCAGCAACGCGTCAGGGTCGAAGCGTGCGTAGTCGAGCACGAGCACCGTGGCCTCCGCCGCCCAGGGCCCGAAGAAGCACGACCACGCGTGCTTGGCCCATCCTGGTGACGAGATGTTGCAGTGCACGTCGCCTGGCCGGGTTCCGAGCCAGTACATCGTCGAGAGGTGGCCGACCGGGTAGGAGATCTGCGTGTGCTCGACGAGCTTCGGCCGGCTCGTGGTGCCTGAGGTGAAGTAGAGGAGCAGGGGGTCGAGCACCCTGCTGCCAGGGTGCTCGATCACCGTGGCCTCGAGCGCGTAGGCCTCCTCGAGGTCCTGCCATCCAGGCGCCCGTCCGACCGAGATCCGGCCGTAATCGCCCGCCACGTCGTCGAACTTCGGCGCGTCGGCGGGCGCGCACACGACGAAGCGCGCCTTCGAGCGCACCACGCGGTCCTCCAGCTCCGACGGCCCGAGCGCGGTGGTGGTCGGGACGAGGACGCCCCCGAGCTTCATGGCGCCGAGCATCGTCTCCCACAGCGCGACCTGGTTGCCGAGCATCAGGAGGATCGGGTCGCCGGCGCGCACCCCCTTGCCTCGAAGCCACGAGGCCACCTGGTCCGAACGCGTGGCCAGCTCGTCGAACGTGCGGGCTCGGCGCGTCCCGTCCTCGCTCGCGATCACCAATCCCGGGCGTGGATTGCCGCGCGCGATCGGGTCGAACCAGTCGTGCGCCCAGTTGAACACGGGTCCGACGTCGGGGAACGAGAATGGCGTCCGCTCGGGATCGCTCGCGGCCCTGAGCTCGATGAGCTGGTCGCGCGCGGCCCGGTACGCAGCCGTGGCAGGCCGTTCCTCCGCTGAGGACGAGCCGGGAGCGAAGGTGGGAGGCGGGATCTCAGAAGAAGTCGGCTCCATGCACATCTCCCCTCCTCTTGGCCCTGCCCGGTCCTGCAGCACGACGCGGTCGACCTGCGTTGGCGCGCCCGTCGGTGCGACGCTAGCAAGCCGCCTCGCGCGCGTGCGCGGCGTGCCCGCGCGGGTTCTGGCAAGGTGTGAAAAATGCACGTGCTCGTCGTGAACGCTGGGTCCAGCAGCCTGAAGCTCTCTCTCCTCGGAGAGAGCGACGAGCTCGTCGCCGCCGACGAGCTCCACCGCCAAGGCGGTCTCGCGGGGGACCGTGCCCTCGGAGACGCGCTCGAACGGTTTCTGGACGCTTCGCCGACGGCCGACGCCGTCGGGCATCGCATCGTCCACGGCGGCGAGGAATTCGTCGAGCCGCTCGTCATCGACGCGGAGTCCGACCGAGAGCTCGGGCGCCTGGCGGACCTGGCGCCGTTGCACAATCCGCCGGCGCTCGCAGCCGTCCACGAGCTTCGCCGGCGCCGGCCGGGGCTCGTGCAGGTCGCCTGCTTCGACACGAGCTTCCACGCGACCCTCCCTGCGAAGGCGTCGGCCTACGCGCTGCCGCGGCGCTGGCGTGAAGAGCTCGGGATCCGGCGCTTCGGCTTCCACGGTCTCAGCCACGCGTGGGCGAGCGTGCGAGGTGCCGAGCTGCTCGGCCGCCCGCTGTCCTCGACGCGCCTGGTCACCGCGCACGTCGGCGCGGGGGCGTCTCTCGCCGCGGTGGACGCGGGGAGGTCGGTCGACACCACGATGGGCTTCACTCCGCTGGCGGGCCTGGTGATGGCGACGAGACCCGGAGACGTGGACCCCGGCGCTGTGCTCTGGGCGCTGCGCCACGGGATCCGCCTCGACGAGGCCGAGCAGGACCTCGAACGCCGCTCCGGCCTCCTCGGCCTCTCGGGACGATCGGGGGACCTGCGCCAGGTGATCGAGTGGGCCGACGCAGGCGACGCAGCGTGCGGCGCCGCGTACGAGGCGTACGTCTACCGTCTGCAGCGAGAGATCGGGTCGATGGTCGTGGCGCTCGGAGGGCTCGACGCGCTGGTGTTCACGGGCGGGGCGGGGGAAGGATCCAGGAGACTGCGCGTCGACGTCTGTGCCGGCCTCGGGGTGTTCGGCATCGTGCTGGGCTCCTCGGACCCGGCGCCGCCGCCGACAGCCGAGGCTGCATCCCGACGAGCCGACGCTGTCGTGGACCGGGTGGAGTCGCCCCCGGGGTCATCGCCAGCCGTCGTGGTCGTGAGAGCGCGCGAAGACATCGTGATCGCGCGTTCGGTGCGACGCGTGCTCGGTGTGCCACCGGTGCCCGGCCCGGCAGGTGGTCCGTGAGAGCCCGAGGGTGCGGCGCGGTTGGGCAGGAGAGCCAGGACGGCGAGCGCCGCGAGGCCGACGGCGAACGCAGCGACGGTCACGGCCAGGTCGAGGCCGTCGGTGAACGCCAGGCGGGCCTGTGCCGCGAGCGCTGCGCCGAGCGTCCCGCCGACACGCGTGGCGACCTCCATCGCCCCACCGAGCGAGCCTTCGATGAGCGAGCGGATGCCGGGCGGGGCGTGCGCGTGCGAGAGGACCGGCATGAGCGTGTCCTGGTAGTGGGTATTGAGCATGCTCCCGAGGACCGCGACCCCGAGCGCGCCGCCGACCTGCAGCGAAGCGCTGTTGGTCGCAGACCCGACTCCCGCCTTCTCGATCGGCACCGAGCCCATCACGGACTCGGTGCAGGGCGCGAACGCGAGCCCGACGCCGATGCCGATCACCACGAAGGCAGGGAGTGCCTGCGCGTACCCCCCGTGGACCGTCGTGAACGACAGCATCCCGAGACCGGTCGCCACGAGGCCCATCCCGGTGAACACCACGGGCTTCGTGCCGAACTTCCGGTCGAGCCGGATCGACAGCGGAGCGGCCACGAGGAGCAGCAGCGCGATCGGCGCGATGCGCAGCCCCGTTCCGAACGCGCTGTAGCCGAGGGAGAACTGGAGGAATTGGGTGAGGAGGAAGAGCCCGCCCATCAAGGCGAAGATCACCAGCCCCATCGCAATGATCGCGGCGGTGAACCGTCGCGACCTGAAGAGCGACAGCTCCAGCATCGGATGGCCGGAGCGCCGTTCCCACACCACGAACCCGCCCAGCACTGCTGCGCCTGCGCCGAGGGCGGCGAGCACGCGCGGCGAGGTCCACGTCGCCGAGGGTGCGTCGATGATGCCCCATAGGAGGAGCCCCATGCCCCCGGTCGAGAGGATCGCGCCCACCACGTCGGATTGCTTTGCACCCGGGTCGCGCGAGTTGGGCACCAGCCACAGCATGAAGACGAGGCCCAGCGCACAGATCGGGACGTTGACGAGGAACACCGACCCCCACCAGTAGTGGGCCAGGAGCCACCCGCCTGCGACCGGGCCGACGGCGACGCCGAGGCCCGTCGTCCCCGACCAGATCCCGATCGCCTGGGCGCGTTCGCGCGCGTCGGTGAACACATTGGTGAGCACCGACAGCGTGGACGGCATGATCGCTGCCGCGCCGACGCCCTGGATGCCGCGCGCAGCGATCAGATGGGCGGGGCTGCCAGAGAAGGCAGAGGCTGCAGATCCCGCGCCGAAGACGGTGATCCCGGCGACGAGCATCCACTTTCGCCCGAGGCGGTCACCCATGCTGCCGAAGACGAGGAGCAGGCCGGCGAAGACGATCGCATAGACGTCGACGACCCACTGCAAGTCGCTCGACGACGCGCGCAAGGAGCGGATGATGTCGGGGATCGCCACGTTGAGGATCGTGGTGTCGATGCTGACGACCAGGAGGCTGACGCAGAGGATCGCGAGCACTGCCCGACGGTGCGTGGCCCGGTGTGGGCGAGGAACGAGCGGTTCACCGGCCATGCCTGGCCCCAGGTGTCCAGGCCTCGGTCATCGGGGGCTCAGGCGGTGAGGCCGTGGACAGGCTCGCCGTCCGAGGCGTCGCCGACGCCGCCGGCGGCCGAAGAGATGTCCGCGAGCACCCGAGCAGCGTGCCTGCGGTCTTCCTCGCTGATGCTGGCCAGCACTCGGGTCCACTCGTGCATGCTGCGCGTGCGGACCGCTTCGAGGAGCCCCAGACCCTCGTCCGTCAGCCGGATCTGCAGCTCCCTGCGGTCGCGGCCCCGGCGATGGCGGACGATCAGATGGCGTTCTGCGAGCGTGTCGCACAGTCGCGTGGCCGTCGAAGGGGCGATCGACAGCGCGTCCGCCAGGTCGACGAGCCTCGACTCTCCGAGCCGCTGGAGCTGGTCGAGGAGGCGCAGCTGGGTGGCGGTGATCCCGCCGCCGAGGTCACCCAACGCGCGCTCGTTGATCGAACGGAGCACCGACTGCGCCGAGCCGACGGCTTCGACGAGCTCGACCACCCCGCCTCCGGCGTCGGGGGAGAAGGGCTTCTCGGGAGCGTCCGGCGGCGCCATCATCCGAGAGCTCCACGATGCCGTGCGCGAACCACTGTGCCCCCTCCGCTCACGAAGTGCCGGAATACCGCGCGGTGACTGTGCGAAAAGGCTACCTGAAACCCCCGTCGGGCGCTCGGATCGTGCTCGTGCCCGCGCGCATCGACCCGTCCTCCTCGCAGCTGCGTGATCTCCAGCTCCTGGGCCATATGGCACATGCTTGCCGAGTTCGGCCCTGCGAACGAAGGACCTTCGTCCCTAATTGTGCCGTGCCGGGGAGGCATTGGGACCATCGGCCCTGGGCGGCAGGCGTCTCGCCGGTCAGCCTCTAGGTGGAGGTGAGAGCCCATGACGGAGGCGGCCGCCGTTGCGAGAGGCCTCGCGGGCGGGCGACGGGACCTGGCGTCGGCGCGTGGGCGCGCGCGCTCGAAGCTGGGCCTCGCGCTCGTGGGGGTCGCGCTGGTCAGCGCGGCCTGCGGCTCGAGCCCCGCCCAGGTCAGCCCTGCGCAGGCAGACCATGCGATCGGTCACGCCTTCTCCACCCTGTTCGACTTCTCGAACCACAGCGTGACGGCCAAGACCGCGGTCGTCCAGGACGGCAGCACGTTGCACACCGCCATCTCCGAGGCGCTGGCGTCATCCCTGGCCAAGCAGGCTGCCGGCGCGAAGGTCTCGGCGGTGCGACTGCTTTCGAAGACGAGCTGCACGCAGGCGGTGCTCCCCTCGCCGTGCGCGAAGGTCACCTACAACCTCCTCGGCCCCTCGGGCACGCCGCTGTTCGCGACCCCGTCGATCGGCTACGCCGTGGAGGTCAGCGGCCACTGGCTGGTCGCCAAGTCGACGATCTGCGGGCTGCTGGACCTGTTCTACTCGGTCTCCGGGCACCACGGGCAGCCGCCGGGGTGCTGACGACCTGAGGTACGGCCAGGACCGGGCCGCCTATGCCGACCATTGGGGGTGCGCGGGCAAGAGCCGCTCGATCGCAGGTCCTACGTCGGCCACGGCGCCCTCCGCGGCCACCCTGCCCCTCACGAGCACGACCGCACGGTCGGAGATCGACAGGACCCGGTCGACGTGCTGCTCGATGACGAGGAGGGACGTCCCGGTGTTGCGGATCATCCGCAGCATGTCGAACACCTCGTCGACGATCGCCGGCGCAAGGCCGAACGACAGCTCGTCGACGACGAGCAGACGCTGGGGTGCGACGAGCACCTTGGCGAGGCTCAGCATCCGCTGCTCGCCGCCCGACAGCGTGCCCGCCAGCTGGTGACGGTGGGCGGCGAGCTGGCTGAACGTCCCGAATGCCCGGTCCAGGGCATCGCTCGTCCGCCGGGTCCCGAGGGCGCGTGCGGCGAGGACGAGGTTCTCCTCGACGGTGAGCGAGGCGAACACCGAGCGGCCTTCGGGGGCGTGGGCGAGCCCGGCTCGGGCGATGCGCCACGCAGGCCAGCGGGTGACGTCGTGCCCCGCGAAGCGGACGCTTCCCGCCTTGGCCCGCACGAGGCCCGAGACCACCCGCGCGACGGTGGACTTTCCGGCACCGTTCGAGCCGACCAAGGCCACTGCGGTGCGCTCGGGGACGCTGAACGAGACGCCGAACAGCGCGCGGTAGGGGCCGTAGGAGGCCTCCACGTCTCGCAGCTCGAGGAGCGCGGGGACGTCGTCGTGGGGCGCCTGGGGGCGCTCGTCGGTCACCGTCCCACCCCGAGGTACGCGCGGCGTACCGCGGTGTCGGCCAGGACGGCCTCGACCGTCCCGTCCGCGATGACCCGACCCACGTCGAAGACGACGAGCCGCTCCACCAGCGTGCTGACCAGGTCGAGGTCGTGCTCGACGACGACGACGGCGACGTCCCGCCTGCGCCCGAGCCGGCTGAGCACCGACACGAGGGTAGCTCGCTCGGCGTCGTCGAGCCCTGACGACGGTTCGTCGAGCAGGAGCAGCTTGGGCGGCCCCACGAGAGCTCGGGCCAGCTCGACCAAGCGGCTTTTTCCGAGGCTCAGGGACTCAACCGGCGCGTCGGCGACGTCGGCGAGCCCCACGAGATCGAGCAAGTCGGCGGCCTCGCTCTTCTCGCGGGGGGTTGGACGGCCCATGCCGAGCACGTCCTTCCACAATGCGCCCTGTCTGCCACGCGCCCGTTCGGTCACGAGGAGGTGCTCACGAGGCGTCATCCCGCTGAACAGCTCGAGGCGTTGGAAGGTCCGGCCGATCCCGAGAAGACTGCGCCGGAAGACCGGCAGCCGGTCGATGCGCGTTCCCTCGAACGAGACCGAACCCGCGTCGGGCTGGAGAACCCCGAGGATGCAGTCGAAGAGGGTCGTTTTCCCGGCTCCGTTCGGGCCGATCACCCCGACGGTCTCGCCGGCGTCCAAGCGCAAGGACACCTCCGAGAGGGCAGCGACACGGCCGAAGCGCTTGGTGAGGCCGGCCGTCTGCAGCAGTGCCGTGACCATCTAGGAGTGGCTCCGCGGGGCCGCGTGCATGTCCACGCTCTCGGCGCGCCCAGTCTCGGAGCCCACCGGCGCACCCGGAGCGCCCGGCTCGGCGGGGGGGCGCAGCGTGGGAGCCTGGAGATACCGCGCCAGCTGCTCCGCGCGATCGAGCACCCAGGCCTTGGCGTAGGCCACCACGCCCTCGGAGTGGCGGACGTAGGTGAGCGCCGCCAATGCGAACACGAGGGCGAGCAGTGAGCTGTACCGGCTGGGGAGCGTGCTGGTGAGCTGCATGAGCACCGCGTAGAGGATGCCGGCCTCGATGGCCCCTGCCACCGAGTACACGCCGACAGCAGCGACCGCCACGACGTAGATGAGCGAGAACTCGTAGTTGAAGTCGTTGACCGACACCGACTGCTCCAGGGACGCGTAGAGCGCGCCACCGATCCCGGCGATCGCCGCAGAAAGGGTGAAGGCGACCACTCGCAAGCGCCGCACGTCGATCCCGACCGCAGCCGACCCCCTCTCCGACCCCCGGAGCGCAGCCAGCTCCTGTCCGGTCGTGCCCCATTGCACGAGCTTCACCGCGCCCGCCAGCACGACCAAGAACACCGTGGACAGCCAGAAGAAGGCGCCGTTCCCGGCGAAGCTGATGGGGCCGAGCACGGGTCGGGGCACTGTGAGACCGGTCGCGCCGTTGCCCGCCCACGGATAGAGGAACAAGACATTTGTCGCCAGGAGGGCGAACGACAGCGTGAGGAGCCCCACGGCGATGCCCCCGAGCCGCAGCGCCGGCAGTGCGACCACGGCGCCGAGCACGGCGGACAGGACCCCAGCGAGCAGGATCGCGCCCAGGACGGGCATCGAGTGCATGGCGAGCTGGCCCGCGGTGAAGGCTCCTGCGCCGGCGAACGCGGCCTGGCCCAGGGAGATCTGGCCGCCCATGCCCGTGAGCAGCGTGATGGAAAGGAAGATGATCGACAGCACGATGCCGAACGTGAAGACGAACTCCCAGTTCCCCGGCACGAGGACCAGGATCGTTGCCACGAGCATGCCCACGACTAGGGCGGTGAACGCGCGGCTGCCGACGGCCACCTCGGTCATGCGCGCCGGCGCCCGGAACGCGACGGCCGGCGGGTCGCAGCTGGCGAGGGGATCGCGTGCCTCGGGCTGGCGGAGAGTCTTTCGGGCGACGAGGGCGATCGCCAGCACCACGAAAGGGAACGCCGGGCGAAGCCCTGACGACAGGATCGTCCCCGAAGGGAGATAGCCGGCCAGGAGCTGCTGGGCGATGCCGAGCCCGATCGCTCCGATCAGGGTGATCGGCAGGCTCGTGAAGCTGCCGATGGCCGCGGCGGCGATCGCGGCGACCAAGAGCGCGGTGAAGTTCGACGCGCTGACCGTGGAGTAGAGGGGCGCGAGCAGCACGCCGGCCAGCCCCGCGAGGAGGCTCGAGAGCACCCAGGCCGTCGCGCTCGTGCGGTCGGCGCGCACACCGGAGAGCTCGGCCATTCGGGGGCTCTCCACCACGGCCCGCATGCGCAGACCGAGCCCGCTCGACCGCAGCACCAGTCCGAACGCCGCGATGACCGCGATGCTGATCACCGTGGTCGACAGCTCCTCCCCACTCACCGGGGTGCTGGCGAGGTGGAAGTAGACCTTCCAGGGCTGGAGCACGAGAGAGGACGGGAGCCGTGTCGCGGTCCCGATGATCATCTGCGTCACGGCCGGGATCGCGATGAGGAGCCCGAGTGCCGGGACGAGCTTCACCAGCGGGCCTGCGGTCCGGGTGTAGCGGAACAGGAGCCGCTCCATGGCGAGCCCGATGGCAGGGCTGGCGAGCAGGACGGACACCACGAAGGCTGCCCATCCCGGCCATCCGTCGCGCAGCGCGATCGAGAAGATCACCGCGGAGACGTACGCCTGAGCGCCGAACGCCAGGTTGAACACGCCCGACGCCCGGTAGGTGAGCACCAGCCCGACCGCCATGAGCGCGTAGGCGAACCCGTAGGGGATGCCCGGGAGCAGGTAGGAAAGGAAGAGCGACATGGCGCCGGCCCCGTCTGGCTCCGGTCAGCCCGGCGGCACGCCGGCCGGCACGGGGTTGAGCAGGCTGATCGGCTTTGTCACCGGCGGTGCGGGGGTCTTGAAGCAGCTGAACACGCTCTTCGGGGTGCCGTAGACGGGGACGAAGGTCTCCCCCCTCGCCTGGACGAACGCGGAGCAGTTCAGCGGGCCGGAGCTCTTGTGCGCCGTGCGCCAGTCGACCGGGGCGAGGATTGTGCCGGCGGTGAACGACGTGATCGTGTTGATGGCGTGCACCAGGCGCCTCCGGGTGAGGTGCCGGCCCACCATGCGCAGCCCCTGTACGAACAGTGCGGCGCTGGTCCATCCCGCGAGCGCCGTCTCCGAGGGCATGGTGTGGGGGAAGTGCTTCTTCAGCATCTTCTCGAAGAGGTCCATGCCCCGGTACACGCCCGGATGGAGCTTGGTCACCTCGAACGGGACGTTGGGCTCCATGAAGTACACGCCTTGCATCGCCGAGGCGTACTGGCGGATCGCGCTCTCGTCGTAGCCTGTCGCCCACAGCTGGGTCACGCCCGTCATCCCTGTCGCTCGCATCGTGTTGGAGAGCAGCACGTCACCCCCGAGGTCCATGCAGGAGACGACCATGTCGACCTTGTCCTGCTTCATCCGGGTCACGTCCGCGTGCAGGTCCGAGGCGGGGGCAGGGATGGAGAGGTCCTCGTAGGCGACAGGGACGTGGTACCTGCGCAGCCCGTTCACCATGCCCCGGCAGCCTTCCTCCGACTGGGCGATGTCGTAGGCGAGCACCGCGACCGCACGGGCGTGATGCTGCTGCGCGATGAACGCGGGCTGGACGACGGTAGCGGACGGGCTGAAGTTGACGTAGGAGCCTGTGTTGCCGAAGAGGCTCGGCCCATCCATCCACTGGGGGTTCACGTTCAGCCCGAAGGTCGGGACCCCGTTGGCGGCGAGGAACTTGCCGCCCGTGAACGACGCCGTCGCCACCGGCAGGACCGCGAAGACGTGGTCCTCGTCGACCAGCGTGCGGGCTTGGCTCGCGTCGATCGACGGGCTCGACTGGTCGTCGAGCGTGGTGGCGAGATCGATGCGGCGACCGGCAACTCCGCCCTTCGCGTTCACCATGTCGAGATAGGCGCGCGCCCCTGTCACGATCGGGGCGAAGAGCGCGGGGAGGGGCCCGGTCTCCGACACCAAGGCTCCCACCACGACGCGCTTCGGGTACACCCCTGTCGTCTGCCCTGCCGCCGCGTCGGGCGGCGCCGTGACGCACGCCGCCAGCACCGCCGCGAGCAGCGTGACGGCGAGCATCGCCATCATGCGAGCCCGTCCCCGCCGGGCTGCGCTGCCGGGGCGCCGCCCGGGTGCCGAGTGCGCCGCCCCTCCTCCCGGGGGCGTGCCTCGATCCGTCGCGTGCGATGCGTGGCTACCCACGACTCCATGCTGCATCAGGGGCGCCCCGGAAGGACAGTGACGAAGGTCCTGCTCTTCTGGCTGTCCCACGCTGGCTTGGACCTCGACGCGCCCGTCGAGCTCAGCCCAGCCGGTCGAGCTCGGCCTTCAGCCGGCGCAGGCCGCGACCATCGCAGGCACCGCCGCCGACGTCGTGGACGCACGCTGCACGACGGGGTGAGGCGAGCCCGGCACGCGGTGTGGCGACCGTGCTCGTGAGATCAGTGGGAGCGTCGCTCGAACATCCCTCGGACGTAGGCAGCCTGCCCCACATGCTGGAGGTCGTCGGCCAGCACGCTCACGAGCCGCACGCCCAAGGTGACAGGCGGGTCCCAGCGCGTGTCGACCACGCGGTCGAGGTCCGAGTCGATGAGCCCGCGGACGTACTCGGTCGTGGTGGCGTGCACGGTGTCGTGGTAGCCGAGGAGGAGGACCGGTTCGGCGGCGACCAGCCCTGCCTCGCCGGGGTCCTGGCCGTAGCCGGTCGCGAGCCGGTCGAACGGCAGCGAGAACCTGGTGTCCCAGCCCTCAGCGGTCCAGCGCTGCTCGGTCCCGGCGACGTCGGCGACGTGGTCGTCCTGGACTCTCGTGAGGTGCCAGACGAGCCAGCCGATCGGGTTCGCCTGCGGGTCGGGCCGGTAGACGAGCGCCTCGATCGCCAGGCCGTCCACGACGCCGTGGACGGCGTCGTGGACCCTGGCGAAGCCGTCGACGAGCAACTGCGCACCGGAGGTCATCGTCCGTTCCGCTCCCTTCCCGCGGGGCGCTCCCTTCCCGTGGGGCGCTCCCTTCCCGTGGGGCAAGTCTGGTCGATAACCCCGGTGTGCGCTGGGTCCACGTGCCCGTTTCGTGCGCTCGGCCAAAGGGTACGGCGTCGCCCGGTGAGGACTTTGGACTCTTCGACCGCACTGGTGCTCGGTCCACGATCGAAGAGTCCCGCGACGGCAGGGACGTGTCAGGCGCGGGACGGGTCACGACATGGACATGAGCGAGCGCAGGGCGTTATGAGAGAAAGCGCGGTGCGCGACGAGCAGAAGGGAGGAGTGCATCATGGCGATTGTGCGTCGAGAGCGTCAGCTGCCCGACTGGCTGGGCTTCACACTGCCCGACTGGTGGCGCCGGACGTTCGATCTCGAGCCGGAGCGGGGCGGATGGCTGCGCATGGAGGAGTACGAGGAGGACGGCGCCCTCGTGTTGCGGACGGAGGCACCTGGGATCGACCCCGAGAAGGACGTCGAGATCACCATCGGGGATGGCGTGCTGCGGATCCAAGCCCACCGGGAGCAGAAGGAGGAGCAGAAGGGCAAGAAGGGCTTCCGCTCGGAGTTCCGCTACGGCGAGCTCACCCGCACGATGCAGCTTCCAGAGGGTGTCTCGGGGGACGACGTGAAGGCCAGCTACAAAGATGGCATCCTCGAGGTGCGCATCCCGATCCCCTCCCAGAAGGAAGTGGAAGTGAAGAAAGTCCCAGTCACGAAGGCGTAGAGGGCACCTTGGGCAGGGACGCGCGGCTGGCCGCGGGGGTGCCGGACGGGTACCCCCGCGGCGCAGAGCGGGACGCGAAGATCGGCAATGGGGAGGTGGTGCACGTCCGTCCCATCCGCGCCGAGGACGCGGCGATGCTGGTCGCGTTCCACGCGTCGCTGTCGCCCGAGTCGGTGTACTTACGGTTCTTCAATTTCCACGCCGAGCTCACCGCGCACGAGGTGCGGCACTTCACCGAGGTCGACTACAAGGACAGGTTCGCGCTGATCGTGCTCGCTGGGGACCGGATGGTGGCGGTCGGCCGGTACGACCGGCTGGGTGGGACCAACGTGGCGGAGGTCGCCTTCCTGGTGCACGACGACTACCAGGACCTCGGAATCGGGACGCTGCTCGCGGACGAGCTCGCCCGAGTCGCCAGGACGCACGGGATCGGGGTGTTCCAGGCGGAGACGCTCTCGCACAATGCGTCCATGCTCGAGATGTTCCGCCGCATCGGCTTCCCGGTCGAGACCCACTACGAAGACGGGGTGGTCAGGGTGCGTTTCTCGATCGAGCCCGTTCCCGCGTACCGCGAGGCGCTCGCCCGGCGCGAGCGTTCCCGGCTCGCCGGGATCGGCGAGGAGACCAAAGGGTCGTGCTGATCCTCGCGGGCCCAGTCGGCGAGAGAGAGCACGACGGCGGCTCGCATCCCGAGCGTCCGGCGCGGATCAGGGCTGCCCTCGACGGTGTCTCGGACCTGCACCTCGGGAGCGATCTCGTCACCGTCGCTGCGCGCGCCGCGGCGCGAGACGACCTCCTTCGGGTCCACGATGGCGAGTACCTCGACGAGCTCGAGTCCTTCTCGCGTCGTGGGGGCGGGGCGCTCGATGCGGACACCTACGTCACCGACACCTCGTGGGACGCAGCGGTGCGCGCCGCCGGTGCGGGGCTCGTCGCGATCGAGGCACTCGAGTCCAGCCGCGAGGGCGTTGCGTTCGTCGCCGTCCGGCCCCCCGGTCATCACGCCCAGCCTGACCGCGGGATGGGCTTCTGCCTCCTCAACAACGTGGCGGTGGCCGCAGCTGCCCTGGTCGCGAAGGGGGCGCGGGTGCTCATCGTCGACTGGGACGTCCACCACGGCAACGGCACGCAGGAGATCTTCTGGGACGAGCCGAACGTGCTCTACGTGTCGACCCACCAGTGGCCGCTGTACCCAGGGACCGGCCGGCCCGAAGAAGTCGGCGGGCTGGACGCGATCGGGGCCACGCTCAACGTGCCGGTGCCGCCGGGCGCGACCGGCGATGTGCTGCTCCAGGCGATGGACGAGGTCGCTGCACCGGCGGTCGAAGCATTCGGACCCGAATGGGTGCTCGTGTCCTGCGGGTTCGACGCCCACCGGGCCGACCCCCTCGCGGAGCTCGTGCTCACGAGCGGCGACTTCGCCGCCCTCGCGCGCCGTGCGGGAGCGTACGCTCCGTCACCGGGCCGCCTGGTGCTCTTCTTGGAGGGCGGCTACGACCTCCAGGCGCTGCGCCTGTCGACCGCGGCCACGCTGGGCGCGCTCGTCGCCGACCTGTCGCCGCCCGAGCCACCGACGTTCGGCGGCCCCGGCTCGGAAGCTGTGCGCAGCGCGGCGCTCTTCCGCCGCCGCGCGATGGAGGAGCTCTCTGACCGGCTCCTCGCCGTGGACTCCCTCGATGCGCCGGTCACAGAGCGCCCTCGCTGGAGGCTCGGGGGATCGCGGTGAGAGCACCGGCGCGCATCGCGGTCGGCTACGACGGGTCTCCAGGCTCCGAGGCAGCGTTGCGCTGGGCGGCCGCGCTGGCTCGCGCGCTCGGGGCGGGGGTGAAGGTGGTCCATGCGGTCGGCCTCCTCGAGCATGCAGGTCTTGCTGCGCTGTCCGTGCACGAGGAGCGGGCACGCGCGATCGTCGCTGGCGCAGGGATGGAGTCGAGCCGCCTCGAGTGGTGCGTCCTCGAGGGTGACCCGGGCTCGGTGCTCTGCCGCGTCGCCGAGGGCCCCGACCCCGCAGAGCTGCTCGTCGTGGGCACGCGTCGCAGCAGCGTGCCAGCGGGGCTCCTCGGCAGTACCAGCCTTGGCCTGGTGGCATGCGCGCCCGTCCCGGTCGTCGTGGTCCCACCCGCAGGACAGGTGGGCTGAGCGAGGTCAGTGCGCCGGCTTCGGCTCGCGTCGGTAGACGAGGACCGGGCAGTGCGCATGGGCAACGCAGCGCTCGCTCACCGATCCGATGATCATGCCGGTCAGCTGGCCGTGCCCGCGGCAGCCGACCACGAGGAGCGCTGCGGTCTCCGAGGCGTCCACGAGCACCTGCGCGGGTGGACCCTCGACGGCCTGGGTCTCGACGGAGAGCGAGGGGTGCCGCTCGCGCAGCGTCGCAGCCGCGTCGTCGAGGATGCGCTGGGCATCGCCCGAAGGGTTGTAGTCCACGGGCATCGGGATGGACCATCCGTAGCTGGTCGGCCATTCCCACGCGGCGACCAGCGTGATGGGCACGCCCGTCGCCGCGGCGTAGTCGCCGGCCCAGCCAACTGCTCCCAAGGAGGATGTGGACCCGTCCACCCCCACGATCACGCGCGATGCGACTTCGTCGGCCATGTCCCGGCACTCTACGTCGTGCGCCCGAGCGGAGCGCCCGAGAATCGAAGCGGGCGAGCCCGGTGGCTCGCCCGCGGTCATACCGGCACGCGCCAGACGAGCTTCGTGCCACCATTCTCTGGCGAGCTGAGGACGAGCTCGCCCCCGCGCTTCTCTGCACGCCGACGCAGGTTGGCAAGCCCGAGGCCCCCCGCAGAGGTGACGGTGCTCGACGCTCCAGTGAATCCGCGTCCGTTGTCGACGACCTCGAGCTCGAGCGCCGAGCTGTCGACGCTGAGGCGCAGGGACGTGCGCGAGGCCTCGGCATGCCTTCCAACGTTCGTGAGCGATTCGCGGATCGTGAGGAGGAGGTCCTCGATGATCCCCTCGGGGACCTTCGCCTCGAGCGGGCCGTCGAAGGAGACGGCGACGTCGAAGCCGACGACCGGACGGAGCTCGTGGACGAGGGAGAGCACGCTCGCGCGCACGCCGGGGCTGGCCGCGCTTGTGCGGGAGAGCTCGAAGATCGACGAACGGATCTGCCGGATGGTGTCGTCGAGGTCGCCGATCGCGCGGTGGACCCGGTCGAGCACCTCCCCTTGGAGGGGGGGACGAGCGATCCCCTGCAAGGAGAGGCCGATCGCGAAGAGCCGCTGGATGACGGCGTCGTGGAGGTCTCTCGCGATGCGGTCGCGGTCCTCGAGCACGGCGAGCTGCTGGACTCGCTCGTGGAGTCGCGCCCGCTCGACAGCAAGGCCCACCGCCTGCGCGAGGGCGAGCACGACCGCCTCGTCGTCGTCACTGAACTCGTCCGACCCGGTCTTCTCGGTGAGGTAGAGGTTCCCGAAGACCTTGCCGTGAGCACCGACGGGGACGCCGAGGAACGAGCGCATCTGTGGATGCCCGGGTGGGAAGCCGACACTGGCAGGGTGGGCGGCGATGTTCTTCAGCCGTAGGGGATCGGGCTCTTCGATGAGGATCCCGAGCACGCCTCGACCAGTCGGCGGGGCCCCGATCGCGTGCTCCTCCTCGTCGCTCATCCCGACGGTGAGGAACTCCGCGAGGCCGGTGCCTTGCTCGTCGAGGACGCCGAGCGCGCCGAAGCGGGCGCCGGTCATCTCGCACGCCTCTTGGAGGAAGTGCCGAAGGAGGAGGGGGATGCTGAGGTCAGCCTCGAGCAGGAGGATCGCGTCCAAGAGCCGCCGTAGCCGTCCGACGTCGTGGATCCTGCGGTGCGGCATGGCGTACTCTACGTCCCTCTTGTTTCTTGGCCGGACGGTCCCGCCTCTACCCGGACGGTCCCGCCTCTACCCGCACGATCCTGCCTCTACCCCGGCTGGCGCTCCGAGTATCGTGCCCGTCGCGCGTAGGCTCCGCGAGCCTTCAAGTGACCGAGGACCCTGTTGGCCCTGCGGCTGCGCTCGAAGAGTGGAGGTGGTACCGCCACTCCGGCGCATCGGTCGCCGGGAAGCGGAGAGGCGATGAACGAGAGACTTCCGACGATGCCCATGTCCATGTACAGCGAGCTGCTGGCCGTGTCCCTGGCGATCGACGAGGAGGCCGCCGGCGAGCACCTCACGAGCTCTGCGAGCGAGGAGTGGCTGATGGAGGAGCTCCTCCTCGCTCGCCGCCATCGTCAGCAGGCTGGCCGCTCGGGGCGCGCAGACACCTCGTCACGTGTCGCCGCTGAGCTCGAGTACGACCGTGCGCTGGTCAGGCTCTGCCGGGTGCATGCGATCGACAGCGGCCCAGAGCGCTTCACCCGTCCGCTGCGGGAGCGCCGGCGGCTGGAAGAGGCACTCGAGGCCCTGGGTGTGGACGTGACCGGCGCGGTGCTGCGCGGCGACCGGCGGCACACGGCGGTCGGTCACGAACCGCCCGAAGGCTCCTGACGGTCGAGCGAGGCGCGGCGCTCCGCCAGCTTCGCGGCGAACACCGCGGCTTCGGTCCGGCGAGCCATCCCGAGCTTGGCGAGCAGGTTCGAGACGTAGTTCTTGACGGTCTTCTCGGCGAGGAAGAGCTCCTCGCCGATCTGCCGATTGGTCCGGCCTTCGGCGATCCGGTCGAGGATCCGGCGCTCCTGGGGCGTGAGCGACGCGAGCCGCTCGTCCTCCTGCGGCCCGCGACGCAGCCGCTCGAGGACCCGTTCGGTGAGCTTGGGGTCGAGGAGGGTTCCGCCCGCGCCGACCCTGCGGATGTCGGCGACGAGGTCGGACCCACCGACCTGCTTCAAGACGTACCCGGCAGCCCCGGCCATGATCGCGGCGAGGAGCGCCTCGTCGTCGGCGTAGGAGGTGAGCATCAGGCACGCCACGTCCGGGTGGTCCGAGCGGATCTGGCGGCAGACCTCTATCCCGCTGCCGTCGGGGAGGCGGACGTCGAGGATCGCGACGTCAGGCTTCGAGAGCGGGAGGCGGACCAGCGCCTCGGCGACCGTTCCCGCCTCGCCTGCGACGACGATGTCCTCCTCGGACTCCATCAGCGAGCGCAGCCCTGCACGGACGACCTCGTGGTCGTCGAGCAGGAAGACACGCAAGGCCATGGGAAGAGTCTGCCACGTGCGCGCCGCGACCGTTCGGGGTGCCACCTCCGGTCGACAGCAGCTGGCTCGCTGCCTCAGGCCGCCCCGGGCAGCCTTTCATGCTCCGGCGCGCGCCGTCCGGCGATCGCGACCAGCATCGTGGTGTCGAGCGTCTCGTCTTCGAGGAGGCGATCCGCGACGCGCTCGAGCGTGTCGCGTCCCGAGGTCAGCAGGTCGCGTGCCGACGTGAGCGCCTCTTCGAGAAGGGCCTGGACCGATGCGTGCACTCGCTCGGCGAGCACGCCGATGTGGGTCTCCTCGGGCAGGACGAACCCCGGACCCATCGAGCCCATCCCATACTCGGTCACCATCCGGCGCGCGAGGTCGGTCGCGGCTCGGAAGTCCTGCGCGGCGCCCTGGGTGAAGTCGTCGCCGAGGAGCAGCTCTTCGGCGGCACGTCCGGCCATCGCGACGGCGAGCTGCGCGGTCGCCTGGCGGCGGCTGAGGAACATGTCGTCTTGGCCGGGGAACCACGTCACCCCACCCGCCTGCCCTCTCGGGACGATCGAGACCGAGATGGGGTCGGCGGCGTGCTCGAGCCACAGACCGACGAGGGCGTGGCCCGCCTCATGCCACGCGGTGATGCGGCGGTCTGCGGCGGCGACCACGGCGGACTTGCGCGCCGGGCCGAGGGTGACCGTCGCGAGCGCCTCTTCGAGCTCGCTGCTGGAGATCGAGTCCTTGCCGGCACGCACCGCGAGCAGGGCAGCCGTGTTCACGAGGTTGGCGAGATCGGCGCCACTGAAGCCCGCCGTCCTGCGGCTGAGCACGTCGGGGTCGACGTCGGGAGCGACGTGCCGGCGGTGCAGGTAGAGGTCGAGGATGTGCGTCCTGCCCCGCCGATCCGGGTTCGGCACCGCGATCTGGCGGTCGAAGCGCCCGGGGCGCAGGAGTGCGTGGTCGAGGATGTCGGGGCGGTTCGTGGCGGCGAGCACGATGACCGACGTGGAGGTCGCGAACCCGTCCATTTCGACGAGCAGCTGATTGAGCGTGCTCTCGCGTTCCTCGTTCCCCGGGACCGAATGGCTGCTGCGCGCGCGTCCGATCGCGTCGAGCTCGTCGATGAAGACGATCGCGGAGCCCGCCTCACGGGCCCGGTCGAACAGGGCACGCACGCGTGCAGCCCCCACCCCGACGTAGCTCTCGACGAACTCCGAGGCCCCGATCGCGAAGAACGGCACGCCCGCCTCGCCGGCGACCGCACGGGCGAGGAGCGTCTTGCCCGTGCCAGGAGGTCCTACGAGGAGGAAGCCCCGCGGCAGATCTGCCCCTGCGGACTGGTACTTCTCGGGGTCCCTCAGGTAGTCCACGAGCTCGGTGAGCGACTCCACGGCCTCGTCGAGCCCGGCCACGTCGCTGAAGCGCGTCGGGGGCACCTCGACCTGCTCCCCGTGGCCCTTGGCGAACCCGGCTGGGCTTGCCGCGGACTGCGAGCTGCCGAACATCCCAGGCCGCTGGCCCGCTCCCGTGCGCCGGCGCCGGGCTGCGAGCGCGAGCCAGGCAACCACGAGGAGCGAGGCCGTACCGAGCATCGCGAGGCTCACGTCCGCGGATCCTGAGCTGGTGGTGGCCACGGCTGAAAGAGTCACGCGGTCTGCAAGCAGCTGTTCGGTGAGGCGGGCGCCGTATCCTCCGGGGTACGCGCTGGTGTAGGCACGCGCGTGACCCCGGGTGCTGAACGTGCCGGTGACCGTGTCGAGGCGCGCGGTGCGCACGTCGCCGCGCCGGGCGAGCGAGAGCAGCTCGCTCAGGGGGAGTGTGGCCGCTGACGGCTGCTCGTGCCGGGCGGTCTGCTCGGGCGAGGCAGCCGCCGTGGTCGGCAGGCCGATCACGACGCTGCCTGCTGCGACCAAGCCCAGGCCGAAGAGTGCGAGCGTGCAGAACGCGCGCGTCACCCTTCTTCGGCTCCGGCCTGGCGCGGTGGTCCGGCGGCTGCCGGCAGTCGTGCTCCTCGTGCTCACCTGCTCCACCTCCTCCACCAGCGTCCCTCGTCCAGGCGTCCCCAGGGGAGGGCCGAACGTCCCTTGTCGACCGGGGCCTGACCTTCGAAGGGACTTCGGGCCCTAGTCATTGGCCAGGCGCTGGGTTAGGTCTGGCTCTCACCGGTCTTGGTGACCGGTCTTGGTGACCAGCCCGAGAACGGAGCACGACGATGTTGGAGCACGATCGCAGAGAGCTCGCCGACCAGCCGCGCCAGGGCGATCTCGATCTCATGCGGCTATACCTCGACGAGCTGGGATGGCATGCGTTGCTCACGCGTGCCGACGAGGTCCGCCTCGCCCAGGCCATCGAAGAGGGCGAACGGGCGGCGCGCGAGCTCGAAGGTCCACGTCGGCCGAGGGGGCGCCGGAAGCGTGCCCTCGAGGACGCGGTCGACGCAGGGCGGCGTGCCCGCGCGCAGTTCGTCGGGTCGAACCTGCGGCTGGTCGTGTCGATCGCGAAGCGCTACCAGCACCGCGGCGTCGAGCTGGCCGACCTCGTCCAGGAAGGGAACATCGGCCTCCTGCACGCGATCGAGCGCTTCGACTGGCGACGCGGCTACAAGTTCTCGACCTATGCCACCTGGTGGATCCGTAAGGGTGTCGCGCAGGCGGTGGGGGACTTCTCCTCCCCGGTGCGCCTGCCGCGCCACCGGCGCGACCAGGCCCGGGCGCTGTCGGACACCTCAGAGCGTCTCGAGCGGACACTCGGCCACTTGCCGGGCGTCCAGGAGCTCGCCGAAGAGACCGGGATCCGCATGGCAGACGTCGTCGCCATCCGAAGGGCGGCCGCTCCCGTGGTGTCCATGTCCGCGCCGATCGACGAGGATGGCAACGAGCTCGGCGACCTCGTCGCAGACCCCTCGGCTGAGGTCGGTGATCTCGCGGTGACTGCGCTGCTGCCCCGGGAGATCGAGGGGCTGCTCGGGCAGCTCTCCGCGTCGGCCGCGACCGTGATCAGGCTGCGCTATGGCATCGGCTCGCCGGACGGGCCACGTACCGCGACCGAGGTGGGCGCCGCGCTGTCGATCTCTCCCGAGCGCGTCCGCCAGATCGAGATGCGCGCCCTCGCGACGCTGCGGCACCGTCTCCAGCGCGCGTCGTGGGCGTCGTGATGCCGTGCACGGGTGCTCGGCCCGCATGCGCGCGGAGTCGGGACCTTCGTCCCTGAGCAGAGGGACCTCGGACCCTGCCAGCGGCGGCCGCACGAGCGCACGATCTCTCCAGGCGCTCCAAGAGGGGCGTCAGGAGACCCGAAGTGAGTCATGAACAAGGAGCGCACATCATGAGACGCAAGACCTTCGATCTGATGCTCACGGCGGGCGGCGCAGCGCTGACGGTGATCCTCATCGCAGCAGGTGCGCTGCTGCTGTGGGGCAACAGCTTCAGCGAAAGCGAAGTGCACAACCAGCTCGCCATGCAGCAGGTCTATTTCCCGACCAAGGCGCAGCTCGCCCACCCGACAGGCACCGAGGTGCGCAAGACAATGATCCCGTACCTCTCGCCGTACGCGGGGCAGCAGGTGCTGACCGGACCGCAGGCACAGACGTACGCGACACATTTCATCCGCATCCACCTCTCGGAGATGCCCTTCGGCGGCGTCTACTCGAAGGTGAGCATGGCCTCACGGGCGCACCCGACGACAGCGAAGCTCGCCGGTCTGGTGCAGACCGTCTTCCAGGGCACGACCCTGCGGGCGATGCTGCTCGAAGCGTACGGCTTCTCGATCTTCGGTGAGCTCGCCTTCGACGGAGCGCTCGCAGCCTTCGCTGCGGCCGGAGCGCTGATCATCCTCACCGGCTTGGGTCTGTGGCACATCCGTCGGGTGCCCGCCGAAGAGGAGTTCCCGAAGACGCTCGGGAGCGTGAGCACCAAGGTGGCGTGAGCGCTCCACACCCTGGCGCCCGTTTCTGGCACCGGGCGCGGGAGTCAGAAACGATCCACCGCCCTCCCAGCCGGTTCTCCGGCGGGAGGGCGGTGGCGCGCGCCGCCGCCTACGCCGCCGCCTACGCCGCCGCCCGACGTCAAGGGACGTGGTCGGGGAGGAGGCCGGACCGAAGGTGGTACCCCGGCAGGTAGACACTCAGTCGTGCGACGGCGCCGGACGGTAGAGCAATTCGAGTTCCGCTCTCCGGCGACGGCGGCGGTTCTCGAGCAGATGCGCGTCCTTGCAGACGCGCGTGACGGCTGGATCAACCTGCTGCCGGGCGTGCCCGAGGACGAGGTGGAGGCGGCGCCGACGGGGATCTTCTCCGCGTTCTTCGGGAACGCCCAGGCGCCGGTGAGCATGTGCACGTGGATGCCGGCGGGAAGCGCTCGTGCGAGGCCCGGCGAGCAGACCGTCGGAGTCCTCCATCCGCGGGGGCGGTACGCGGTGAGCCAGCTGAGCCGACTCGGGGTGGCCGTCCCGCCTGGCTGGCGCGTCAGCCAGGACCACGCTCGGCGTGGGCTGATCCTCCATCCGGGCCCCGAGGCCTGCGCGCCTGACATCCTCGACTGGATGCTCAGGGCCGGAGCCGCGCTCGCAGTGGTGCCCCTCACCGGGGTGTGGCAGGCGCGTGTCTACCTGCCGCGGCAGACGTCGAGCCGTTGAGCGCCTCCCACGCGTGCCGTCCCTGCACGCGTGCCGTCCCTGCACGCGTGGGTCCTGCACGCGTGGGTCCTCCACGCGTCGGTCCTCCAGGCGTCGGCGGAATACGACGGGGAGGCTCGAGCGTTGACAGGACAGCCGAAGTGCGGTGACCAACCGTCGCGTCGGCAACCGTAGCGATTGGAGAAGAGTTTCGTTGGAACAGCTGACCCTCCCCCTCCTTCCCCTGAAATCAGGGGTCATGCTCCCGGGCATGGTGTTCACGATGGCGCTCGAGTCCGCCGAGGCGCGCGCCGCAGCGGATGCTGCCACGTCGGCAGGGGGGCGTCTCGTGCTCGTGCCCCACATCGATGGGCGGTACGCGTCGGTCGGCACCGTCTCGGAGATCGTGGAGCGAGGAGAGCTCGCCGGCGGTCTCGGCGCGGTCGTCGTACGCGGTGACCGGCGCGCCATCATCGGGACCGGCGTGCCGGGTACCGGGGAGGCGCTGTGGGTCGAGGTCGAGCTGGTGGACGAGGAGCCCGCGACGCCTGGGGCCATCGAGCTCGCGCGCGAGTACCGCGCGGTCATCGAGAACATCCTCATCGGGCGCGGCGAGCGCCTGGTGGCGGCGCAGCTACGGGAGGTGACGGAGCCTGGCCGGCTGGCCGACCTCGCAGGGTACTCGCCCGACCTGACCCTCGCGCAGAAGGTGGAGGTGCTCGAGACGCTCGGTGTCGAGGAGCGCTTGACGCTGGTGCTCGGGTGGGCGCGGGACACCTTGGCCGATCTCACGCTGCGCGAGCGCATCAAGAGCGACGTCGAAGAAGGTATGGAGCGCACGCAGCGCGAGTTCCTCCTCCGCCGCCAGCTGGAGGCCATCCGAAAGGAGCTGGGGGAGCTCCACGGGCATGGGGTCGATGAGGACCCCGACGACTACCGGTCGAAGGTCGACGCGCGCGAGCTTCCCGACAAGGTGCGTGCGGCGGTCGAGCGAGAAGTCGACCGACTGGAGCGGACCAGCGAGCAGAACCCCGAGAGCGGGTGGATCCGCACCTGGCTCGACACGGTGCTCGAGCTTCCCTGGGGTGTCGAGTCGGAGGATCGCCTCGACGTGCAGGCAGCAGCCGAGATCCTCGATGAGGATCACGACGGCCTGCGTGACGTGAAGGACCGGATCCTCGAGCACCTCGCCGTTCGAAAGCTCCAAGCCGAACGCGCGCTCGCGCCCGTCGAGGGGCGGGGCGCCGGCGCGATCCTGGCCCTGGTCGGGCCCCCAGGAGTCGGCAAGACCTCGCTGGGCGAGTCCGTGGCGCGTGCGCTCGGGCGGAAGTTCGTGCGCGTGGCCCTCGGCGGCGTCCGTGACGAGGCCGAGATCCGCGGCCACCGGCGCACCTACGTGGGTGCGCAGCCGGGTCGCCTGGTTCGCGCGCTGCGGGAGGCCGGGACGATGAACCCCGTCGTCCTGCTCGACGAGGTCGACAAGATCGCGTCCGATTACCGCGGTGATCCGTCCTCGGCGTTGCTCGAGGTGCTCGATCCCGCGCAGAACCACACCTTCCGTGACCACTACCTCGAGGTGGAGCTCGACCTCTCGAAGGTCCTGTTCATCGCCACGGCCAACGTGGTCGAGACCGTGCCCGCGCCGTTGCTCGACCGGATGGAGATCATCCGGCTCGACGGCTACACCGAGGCGGAGAAGCTGGCGATCGCGCGTCACCACCTACTGCCTCGCCAGGTGGCCCGTGCGGCACTGACCACGGGGGAGCTCGAGGTCACCGACGACGCGCTGAGCACGGTGATCGCGGACTACACCCGTGAAGCCGGCGTGCGGTCCCTCGAGCGGGAGCTCGGACGGCTCGCGCGCAAGGTGGCCACGGCCTTGGCCTCGGGCAAGGTGCAGGCACCGGTCGTCGTCGACGCGGCTCGAGCTCGCGACTGGCTCGGCAGGGCGCGGTTCTTCTTCGAGTCTGCGGATCGTGCCGCGGTTCCCGGGGTCGCGACGGGGCTCGCAGTCACCGGTTCGGGCGGTGACGTGCTCTACGTGGAAGCGTCGGTGTCGGACGGCCCCGAAGGGCTGACGCTCACGGGTCAGCTGGGCGACGTGATGAAGGAGTCGGCGGAGATCTCGCTCTCCTACGTGCGATCGCACGCTCTCGAGCTGGGCGTCGACCCCACGGCGTTCACCGGGAAGCGCTTCCACCTCCACGTGCCGGCTGGTGCCGTGCCGAAGGACGGGCCGTCGGCCGGCGTCACGATGACCACCGCGCTGGTGAGCCTGCTGACCGGCGTGCCGGTGCGGCCGGTGCTGGGTATGACCGGAGAGGTGACGCTCCAAGGCCGCGTCCTGCCCATCGGCGGTGTCAAGCAGAAGGTGCTCGCCGCGCACCGGGCAGGGTTGAGCGAGGTGGTCCTGCCCGAGCGAAACGGACCGGACCTCGAGGACGTCCCCGAGGACGTGCGTGCGAAGATGACCTTCCACCTCGCGAGGAGCGTCACCGACGTGCTCACTGCCGCGCTCGCCTCCGGCGACGCGGCGGGCGGTGCGACGAAGACGGGCGTGGCGACTGCCGGGAGCGGCGAGCTCCCGGCAGCTGCGTGAGCACGCGGGGAATGCCACGAGGTAAGAGAGGATCGCAACCGTGGACGATGCGGAGATCATCCGTCGGATCGGGGAGCTCGCAGACGAGGAGCGCCGGCTCGAGGAGGCCCATGCGGCTGCGGCCGAAGGGCTGAACCGGGACGAGCACGCCCGGCTGGACCAGCTCCAGCGGACCCTCGACCAGCTCTGGGACCTCCTTCGTCAGCGACGGGCGCTCCGGAGCGCCGGTCGCGACCCCGACGACGCGAAGGCGCGTCCAGAAGAGACGGTCGAGCGCTACCAGCAGTGATCCACGTCACCCGGAGCGCTGCGGTCGCCGTGCGGCTACTGTGAGCGCGGAGCCGGACCGGGGTAGGGAAGGAGCCAATGGCCAACAGCGAGGGGCTGCACGAGGACAGCGCGCTCCTGCGGCCCGAGACGATCGAGCGTCACCGCGCGCTCACCTCACTCCAAGAGGAGCTGGAGGCCGTCGACTGGTACGACCAGCGTGTCGACGCCACGCAGGACGCGGAGCTCTGCGCGATCCTTGCGCACAACCGTGACGAGGAGAAGGAGCACGCGATGATGCTCCTCGAGTGGCTGCGCCGCAACGATCCGACGCTCGACGCCCACATGCGGACCTACCTGTTCACCGAGGGGCCGATCACCGGCATCGAGGCGCGTGCCGAAGCCGGGCCGGTCGGGAGCACGCCGGTCGCCGATCGGTCGCCCGCGGGTGCGGAGACGGGCTCGCTCGGCCTCGGCGCCACGCGGCCGTGAGGAGGCTCTTGCCATGAACAACCTGCTACGCGCACATGCACCGCTGACCCAAGACGCGTGGGCGCTCGTGGACGAAGAGGCGCGCCAGCGGCTCGTCCCGGCGCTCGCGGGGCGCAAGCTCGTCGACTTCTCGGGACCGCTGGGCTGGCACCACTCGGGGACGGACGTCGGACGTGCCACGCCGATCTCGGCTCCCTCGCCCGGGACCGTCGCTCGCCGCCGGGTGGTCCTCCCGCTCGTCGAGTTGCGCGCCCCCTTCGCGCTCTCGCTCGACGAGCTCGGCGACGCCGCGCGTGGCGCGCTCGACGTGGACCTCGCGACGCTCGACGAGGCGGCGCAGGCGATCGCGCAAGCCGAGAACGTCGCGCTCTTCCACGGCTGGGTCGACGCCCAGATCCGCGGGATCGCCGAGGCGTCGCCCCATGAGCCGGGGTCCCTCGGCTCCGACGTGGTCGAGTATCCCGCCCGCGTCGCCTCGGCGGTTGCGGCGCTGCTCTCCGCTGGTGTCAGCGGCCCCTACGGCCTGGCGATCGGGCCGGAGGCGTACACCGGGGTCGTGGAGATCACCGAGCAGGGACGTCCGGTGATCGACCATCTTCGAGAGATCCTCGGGGGTCCGGTCGTTCGCGCGCCCGGCGTGAGGGGTGCGGTGGTCGTGAGCCTGCGAGGCGGGGACTTCCTCTTCGAGTCCGGGGAGGACCTCTCGGTCGGCTACGAGCGTCACGATGCGGAGATGGTCCACCTGTACCTCGAGGAGTCCTTCAGCTTCCGCATCGTCTCGCCGGACGCGGCGGTCGCGCTCCGTTCGTAGACAGAGCCAAAGCGCGGTCGGTGTTCGGTGAGGACGTCAGGGGGTCTCGAGTGTCGCGTCGATGTCGTCGGCGTCACCCCGAACCTGAGAAGCCGTGACGACAGCGCGCGTGCCCTCCTGTGCAAAGGCGGGGATCGATCCGGTCCGTGCAAGCCAGGTGGCTTCCCAGCCGGTTAGCTGGCCAGGATTTGCACAGGCACGATCTCGCTGGGCTGGCTGGCGGACGTGCTCACTGGTGTCCTCTGAAGGCGTCAGCGGCGTAGCCCTGCTGGTTCGGGCGTCTGCCCTGGCCGCGGTCCGCTCTTCGGAGTGCATCCATTGGAAGAAGACCGGTACGAAGCCTGCGATGGACGACAGCTCGACGGAGATCCACAGCATCGCGCCGCCGGCATGCGTGCTTGCCAGGCTGTACATCGAAGCGATCGGGCGTGATTGCCCGAGGATCGCGACCCCGAGAAAGGTCTCGGGGGCAGCGCCGATCAAGAGGTTGGCCATCCTCGCGCCATAGCCCATCTTCCAGTGCACGATGGGGTCGAGACCGACCATGGGCCACCAGTAGAGCGTGCCGCCGAGGAGGAACGTGACGTTGAAGACATCCATGATCGCCATGTCGTGCATGGCGATGTTGATGAGCGACGTCATGAAGAATGCGAACATCGCTCCGAAGTAGAGGAACCACACGGGGACCGGATGGGTGAGCACGGCGAACGGACGGGAGCGCAGGATCGCCAACCAGCGCAGCTTGGTCTTGCGGTTGGCAGCCTGCAGCAGCAGCGTGGACGGAGCGCCGAGCGCGAGCAGGGGCGGAGCCACCACCATGAGGAGCAGGTGTTGGATGACGTGCGCCTGGAAGTAGGTGCTCGTGAACGTCGCGATCGGTGACTGGATCGCGAGATCGATTGCCGCGAGCCCCCCGAGGAACGGGATCGTTCGCCTGGCTGGCCAGGTGCGGCCTCGTGCGGCGAGCGCCCAGATTCCCTGAAGGTAGAAGTATGCGAGGGCGAGCAGCACGCCGACCGTGACGAGCGGGAACGGCCCGCGCTGCCAGTCGGTGAGGGCGTTGTGGAGGGTGAACGCGACGGGGGTCATCGATGGCATGGCGGTCAGTACCCGGGCCAGACGTGATGTCGGAGAAGGGAGCTGATGCACCCGTTCGAGACGAGGTGAGGGGAGAGGTGTGGGTGGGCGCCGACGCCTCCTGCCGCGAGGACGATCATCGCCGCCACGCCAGGAGCGACCGCCATGGCCGACCGTGCGAGGCGGTGGCGGTCCCGCCGATGCTGACGCCCGGATGGCCCGTGACCCGCGTCCGTGGCGATCGCGTCGGGGTGCGCTGACCCGTGCTGCGCTGACACGGGGCCAGCTGGCAAGAGGAGGGCCATCTGGGCCGCAAGGCCATCGGGCGCAGGGCGCTGTGCCCGCAGCCGTGCTCGACGTGACAGGCCGGTGAGCTCGGAGTGGAACCTCCCGCAGGCCTCGCAGCTCATGACGTGCTCGGCGAGGAGCGTGGCGCTCATCGCGTACGGTTCCCCGTCGAACTGGGCTGAGATCGCTTCTCGGGCAGCATCGCAGGCGATGATCGCCCGCCCCGCCACGCGAGCTGTCCGCCGCGGCAGGCCGATCATGGGTTCGAGGATCCGAACTGGATCGGGACGTGGAGGACCTGGATCTCGCTCCATCGATCCGACGCGGGGCGATCCGATGCGGGGAGGAGCTGCCACACGGTGAGGACGGTACCGTGCACCGCGAGCGCGTTGGCACCGCCGCCTGTCGGGTAGGCGATGGTGGCCGTGTCGGGTGGAGGGGCAGGGAGCGGGTGCCACGTGCCCGCGGGCTCGCCGACGGTGTCGAGCTGCTGGTCGCCCTTCCGTCCTGCGAGCAATGCGAAGATGCCGCCTCCCGCAGTCGGGCCGTAGGAGACGAGACGCTGGCCGTGCGCGACGTGGAGGGGCAACGAGTCCTGCCAGCTCGTTCCGTCGGCCGTCCACGAGGCGATCAGCTCGGTCTGGTGGTGCCCGGAGAGACCGAGCAGCGCGACGAGACCGGTCCGCACGGGGTCCAAGCCCAAGACGGCGACCAGATCGTGGGAAAGGGGTGGGGAAAGGTGTGGGCCGACGAAGGCGAGGTCCTCCGCGTGGTCGGTGAAGAGCCCGGCGCGGCCGGGCCTCGCGCATGCCGCTCCGATGACGACCGTCCCACGCACGAAGCCGACGGCGCTGATGCCTCTGGGGCTGCACGCTGCAGCGTGCGGGGCCGAGTCGAGCACCGATGCGGTGACGAGGGGCTTCCACGACGACAGATCGACCATGCTCGTGAAGACCTCGTCGCCGTGCCGGCCACGGGCGGCGATCGCCAGGGCCCGGCCACCGGGGCCGATCGCGAAGGCGTTGGGTGCAGGCACCATCTCGTGGTCGAAGAGTCCTGCGGACCACGAGTGCCCTGAGTTGGCGGTCGAGACGATCGGAGTGAACGTGAGGTCGTAGGAGGGGAGGATGCCGACGGCCACGTCGTCGGGAGGCGACGTTGCGAGCACGAGGCCGCCGTTGGTCGCCGTTGCGGTCGGCTCGACCTCGTCGGTCCAGGCCACCGCGCCCAGAGGCCGGTGGAGGAGCTGCCAGAACGTGTCGAGCGGGTGGTCGAGATGGCCCATTGCGACCGTCGCCCACGTGCCACCGGCGGTGCGGGCCCAGGTGGCGAGGGCAGTCGGTGATGGGGGGATCGAGGAAGGGGCGTCAGTAGTCGGGACGCTGCTCGCGCAACCGGCGAGCGCGAGCGCCATGACAGCCAGGCTCAGACCGACCCCAGCGCGGCGGAGTGCGCCGCGGGCACGCAGTGTGCGGCTCACGACGAGGCGACGACCTTGTCGATCGTGTCGGCCAGCGTGGCCGAGAACGACGATTGCGTCGCTTCCGAGGCTGGTCCGGGGTCGGTGTCGAGGACGTACCGGATGCGTCCCTCTGGGTTGATGATCAGCGCGAACTCGCTGTGGGCGATCATCGCGCCGCCTGGCAGGTATTGGCTCACCATCCCGAAGGCATGCCATGCGTGCTCGAGCTGCGCGAGGGACGACCCCGTGAGGTAGAACCAGTTGCGAAGCGTGGTGAGCTGTTCTTGCCGGTCGAAGGCCCGGAGGAACTCGGGCGCGATGAACCGCGGATTGCCGTTGATGGCGACGAGGTCGACCAGGCTGCTGCGCCACCCGAGCAGACGATCGGCGATGCGGAATTCCTGGGCGATGATCGGACACGCGGAGATGCAGGTGTCGTCGAGCTGGGTGATGACGACCGTCTTTCCGGAGAAGCTCGCGAGCGATATGGGCTTGCCGTACTGGTCGATGAGCCGGAAGGCCGGCGCCGGGGCGTTCTCGGCTTGCGGCGCGCCGTTGATCGCCTGGGTGAGCAGCGGGTCGGCGCTGGGCTGGGTGGCGGCTGCCGCCATCGGGACGGCGCCGACGAGGATCACCCCGATCGCCCCGAGCGCGGCGATCGACCGGAATGCGTAGCTGGGGCTCACGCGCAGGCGTTGGCGCCAGGAGACCTTGGCAGCTCGTGCGGAGGCGATGGAGACGACCGTCTCGCCGTCGACGGCCGGCGCACGGGTGAGGGCGACGTAGCCCGCGAGGAAGATGAGGGCCATGGGGATCATGCTGTTCGGGTCCGTGCCGACCCCTCCCATGAAGCCGAGGTCCTCGACGAGGACCCAGTCCGCGAGGCACAGCACCATGCCGCCGATCACCCCCAGTCGGACGACACGGGGTTGGCGGGCGAGAAATGCAGCCCCGATCGCTGCGAGCGCGACGACGACGAAGAGGTTGACCGCCCATCCATGCGCAGCGGCGACGCTGCCGAACGCTGCAACCGATGAGGCGAGCGGGTGGGGCTGGGGGGTCTTGGCCATTGTCCGGACCATCCTCGTCAGCGTGCCGCCGCGGCCATCGAGCCCAGGCCTGCCGTGCCAGAAGCCGCGCCCTGGCCAGGCCTGGAGGACGGCCATGCCGATGAAGAAGGCCCCCATCATCCAGAGGACGGCCCGACCGAGGCGCAGCCCTGCCCAGGCGCGTTCGGGCAGCGCGACGAGGGCACCGGCGGCGCAGTAGAAGAGCACTGCTCCAGGAGCTCCGAAGAGCCAGGTGAGCCCGGGTGCGAAGATCTGGCCGAAGGCCTCCCCGAACACCCAGACGACGAGGCCCCAGACGACGCTCGCCATCCCGCCGAGGCGGGACCAGTTGCCTCGAGGGGCTGCGAGCAGCCACGCGCCGATGCCGATCTGGATCCACACTGCCGCCGACGGTGCAGAGATCGGGTGGTAGCTCCAGATCGTGGCCATCGTGTTGTCGAGGTGCTGCACCCAGGACGGCGATGAGGCTGCCGCCGGCCGGATGACCTGAGGAGCCATGCCGAGGGGCATCGAGGACTGCGCCTGGAGGATGCCGTCGAAGATCCAGATGATCCCGAAGGACACCCGGAGGAGCTTGCGCGCAGCGGGCTCGGCGTCCGTGTAGAGCGAGGTCGGCAGATGGGTGCTGCCGTCGGTCGCATTGACCTCGCGCAGCTGTCGGGCTCGCAGCACGTTCCACGCCACCAGGACGACGGCCAGGATCGCCAGGACGACCAGGCCCTCGTGGAGGAGCTCCCGGTGGAATGCCGAGACGATCGTCGGGTTGTCGCTGCTCAACCCGGTGTGCATTCCTGGCACGGCGGACCACCTCCCTTCTCTTCCTTCTCTTCGTTCCAGACGATCACCGCGGGGCCATCCTCCAGTGGACCCACCCCACGCCGCGCTGCGACGTGCGACTCGGCACCCGTCGGGCGCACGCTCAGGTAGTCGTCCGGGGCACCCGGATTTCTCCGGTTCTCCGGGCTCGATCCTGGCGAGTGCGGGCGTCCGGCCGACTGGAGGGTCCTCGCCGCGACTGCGTATGGTGAGCGACGTGGACGCGCTGACTCGCATGGCGCTCCGAGCCAGGACAGGCGACGGCGACGCCCTGGAGTCGCTGGTGGACGGCACCTACGAGCACGTGTGGTGCCTCTGCGCCTCGCTGGTCGACCGCGAGAGCGCCGACGACCTCGCCCAGGACACGTACCTGCGAGTCGTGCGCGCGTTGGCGCAGTTCCGTGCGGACGCGTCCGCACGCACCTGGCTCCTCGCCATCGCTCGCAGAGCGTGCATGGACGAGCTCCGTCGCCGGAGCCGTCGCAGACGCCGCGACCAGGCCATCCAGATGACCACGGTGGGGCGTGCGCGCGTCGGTGCGGACGCCAGCGTCGTACCCGTCGTGGCGGACATGGTCGACCGCCTCGAGCCGGGCAGGCGGCTCGCCTTCGTCCTCACCCAGGTGATCGGGCTCACCTACGACGAGGCAGCCGAGGTGTGCGAATGCCCGCCGGGAACGATCCGCTCGAGAGTGGCACGAGCGCGCGAGGATCTTCTCGGGATGTCGAGGGGCCGGACCTCGATGGATCGGTCCGCACCGCCCGCGTGACGTCGGCGGGGAGCGCGGTTGGTGCCGCTCGCTTCGCGCCGGCCCGTCGACAGCCGGGCCGTGTGCGCGCGACAATCACTGCCGGTCGGGACCAACGCCTCTAGTGGCATTGCCGCTGTTCCTGCACGCTGTCGATGAGCAGGGACGCACGGATCACCGACGCCGTCGGACAGCCTACGAGGAGGCCCAATGGGTGGAGCAGTGCAGCTCGCAGTCGATCTGAACGCTCCGGGAACCTATCTGCACTGGAATATCTTCACGGTGTCCGAGGCGAACCTGGTGCTGATCCTCGTGATGCTGGTCATCTTCGGCGTCGCGCTCCTGGTGCCGTTCCCGGTCGGCAAGCACGCCCGAGATGCTGAGCCGCAGGATCAGGGGAACGGCGCACCCGAGGGGACGCCGACACTGGCTGCGTACAAGGGTGACGCGGCCGGTGGGGGCGCAGACGGTGGGGGCGCAGACGGTGGCGCCACAGACGGTGGCGGCGACCCCACCATGTGGACCGCCCGCGTACGACGCCTCGGGCTCCGCTTCCTGCCGCCGGGCAAGCTTCTTCCCGACCGCCAGCCCGCGTACGTGCGCTCCTGGGTCTACGTGTTCGGCGTGGCGACGCTCTCCGCGCTCGGCGTGGCGATCGTGTCGGGGTTCGCGCTCGCGTTGGGCGGTCCCGACTGGTGGCATTACAACCCGGTCGGCCACTTCTTCAACAGCCTCCACATGTGGAGCGTGGAGATGTTCATGGCCTTCATGGTCATCCACCTCTGGGGGAAGTTCTGGATGGCGGCGTGGCGCGGGCGGCGCGCCCTCACCTGGATGACCGGTGTGGTCGCCTTCGTCGCCTCCGTGGTCGAGTGCTTCACCGGCTACCTCTCCCAGCAGAACCTCGACTCGCAGTGGATCTCGACCAATGCCAAGGATGCGGTGAACGCCGCCGGGGTGGGGCCGTTCTTCGACACCATGAACTTCGGCCAGATGCTCATGTGGCACATCGTGCTCGTCCCGCTGGTCCTGGTGGCGATCGTGGGCGCGCACATCCTGCTCGTGCGAGTGCGCGGCGTGAGCCACCCGCTGCCGGAGCAGCGCGTTCGAGGGCGGGCCGCACGCCGAGCGGCGACTGCGGCCGACGCGGCGGAGTGGCGCGGACCGACGCGTCGCTACGACATCTTGAAGGAGGCGAGCATCGCCGGTGCGGTGGTGCTCGTCCTCGTGATCGTGCTGGCGTCGGTGGTCTCGTCCCCTGACGTCCCCCCGGTGACGGTGCAGAGCTGGTCCCATGCCACACCGGGCGACTTCATGGCGACGAGCGCCGCGGAGCTCGCGTACACGAGCGAGACCGCGACGTACGGCCCGCCCTACGACAACACGTCGACGCCTGCGGGCTCTGGGATGGTCCAGAAGATCATCGTGTCGTGGCAGCTCATCACCGGGGTCATGCAGCCGATCAACTCCGCCAAGACATTCGTGCTCGCGCCGCTGTCGACCCGTGCCCCGGGCGACCCCACGCTCACCCGGGCGCTCCGCCTCTACGAGACCGCACCCAAGCCGGTGCAGAAGGCGTGGGACACCGCGTACCTGAAGGTCGTGCACCGCGTGACCTTCAGGAACGACGTGCCCTACGTGCCGAGGGCCGCCGACGGGCCGGTGCCGGTCCTCATCTCCGCCGAGCTCACGATGGCGCGATCGGGCGCCCTCGACGCCGCCCTCCTGGCTCATCACCAGTTCTACGGCACGAACTACACGAAGCCGCTGCTCTTCCTCGAGGACGGCAGCTACTTCGCCTCGGTGGGGAGGAAGCTGCACGTGCTCGGGACACAGTGGGGGGTCATGAACGAGACCGGGAGCTACCCCGGCCAGCCGTGGCTCTGGCTCTACACCCTGTGGTACCAGGTCCCGGGGTTCCGCACATCGACGAACGTGGACCTCATCGCCATCTACCTGACCGGGGTCGCCACGATCCTCCTGCTCGCCGTCCCGGTCATCCCGGGTCTCCGTGACATCCCCAGGTACCTGCCGGTCCACCGCCTGGTGTGGCGCGCCTGGAACCGTGAGGCGGGCGGCCACGGCGGCGACGGCGGGTCTCACCCGGCTGCAGGACCCAGCGGGAGTGGGGCCAGCGCCGGTGCCCTCAGCAGCGCGACGCGGGATGCGCCAGGGTGAGGAGGAAGTCGCCTGGGTCCTCGCCCCACTGACCGTCGAGGACGAACCCGGCGCGCGTGAGCTCCGACGCGACGCCCCGTGGCGTGAATTTGGCGCTGATCTCGGTGAGGAGCTCCTCGTCCTGGCTGAAGGGGACGGTGAGCTCGAGTGCCCCGACGTGCACGACCTGGTCGCGGTCGGACCGCAGTCGCATCTCGATCCACTGCTCGAGCGGGTCCCAGCGCACGACGTGCGCGAAGTGCTCGGGGACGAAGTCCGCGTCGAGCTCGCGGTTGACCACGTGCAGGAGGTTGCGGTTGAAGCGGCCGGTGACGCCCTTCGAGTCGTCGTAAGCCGCGAGGATCCTGGCCACGTCCTTCACCAGGTCCGATCCGAGCAGGAGGTGGTCACAGGGCGCCATGGTGCCCCGGAGCTCGGAGAAGAACCGGCGGCGCTGCGAGGGGACGAGGTTGCCGATCGTGCCGCCGAGGAATGCGATCAGCCGTCGGCCGCCGCCGGGGATCTTGCCGAGGTGGCGGTGGAAGTCACCGACGACGGCGTGGACGTGGAGGCCCTCGTACTGGCGGCCGAGTGCCGTCGCGGACGCCTCGAGGAAGTCTGCGCTCACGTCGAAGGGCACGTACCTGCGCAGCGTGCCGAGGGCAGAGAGCGCGTCGAGGAGGACTCGGGTCTTCTCGCACGCCCCTGCCCCCAGCTCGACCAGCGTGTCGGAGCGGGTCAGCGCGGCGAGCTCACCAGCGTGACGCTCGAGAAGCACGCGTTCGGCCCTCGTGGGGTAGTACTCGGGGAGCCTCGTGATCTCCTCGAACAGCTTGCTCCCGTGCTCGTCGTAGAACCACGTCGGAGGGAGCGACCTGCGGGTGGCGCCGAGCCCTGACCGCACGTCACGCGCCAGCGCGGCGCGCAGGTCGGCGGCGTCGAGGTGCACGTCGAGGGTGAGCGCGAGAGGTTGGAAAAACGCCACGGTCACAGGTCCCGCGCCAGCCGCAGGCCACTGAAGGCCCAGCGGGACCCGGGAGGGAAGAAGTTCCGGTACGTGGTGCGGGCGTGCCCTGGCGGGGTGATGCACGCGCTCCCACGTAGCACGTACTGGTTCACCATGAACTTCCCGTTGTACTCCCCGACGGCGCCTGCAGCGGGCCGGAACCCCGGGTACGGGCTGTAGCTGCTCGAGGTCCATTGCCAGACGACCCCGAAGAAGCCGCCCGCCTCCGGCGGTCCAGGGTGAAGCCCGAACGTTGCAAGGTCCGGACCCTCGAGGGGCGTCGCGCCGGACGCGACCTGCTCCCACTCCGCTTCGGTGGGCAGTCGAGCCCCGGCCCAGCGCGCGAAGGCATCCGCTTCGAAGTAGCTGACGTGGACCACGGGCTGGGCGGGATCGAGTGGGCGCGGGCCCTCGAGAGTGAAGACGGTGGCCGTGGCACGGTCCTCGGGAAGGTCCCAGTAGAGCGGTGCGCGCCACAGGTGTTCTCGGACGGCTGCCCAGCCTTCGGACAGCCACAGCTCGGCTCGGGCGTAGCCGCCGTCCTCGATGAACTCCATCCACTCGCCGCAGGTGACCGGGCGGGTCGCGAGGGCGAATGGCACCAGGAATTCCGCGTGGCGAGGCATCTCGTTGTCGAAGGCGAAGCTCCCGCCGCCGTGGCCGACCTCGACGACACCACCGGGGTGCTCGATCCACTCGACCTTCGGCGTCGTCGGCGCAGTGGTTCCTGGAGCGCCCCGTCCGTCCGAAGACGCGTCCTGGGCCTGTGGCGAACCGGTCGGCGGTGGGCGGTACGCGGGCCGGAGCGGGTTCTTCGACAAGACGTGCTTGATGTCCATGAGCAGGAGCTCCTGGTGCTGCTGCTCATGGTGGATGCCCAGTTCGACGAGATCCAGGGTCTCGGCGGCGAGCGGCTGGTCGAAGAGGTCCGCCATCGCAGCATCCACGTGGCGCCGGTAGGCGGCGATCTCCTCGATCCCGGGTCTCGAGAGCAGGCCGCGATCGGGCCGAGGGTGTCGAGCACCTGCGGCTTCGTAGTAGGAGTTGAAGAGGAAGCCGTACATTCGATGACATTGCTCGTAGCCGTGCAGCTCCGGCACCAGGAGGAACGTCTCGAAGAACCACGACGTGTGCCCGCGGTGCCACTTGGTGGGGCTGACGTCGGGCATGGACTGCACGGTCTGGTCCTCGGCGGAGAGCGGGGCCGCGAGCTCCTCGGTCGTGGTGCGCACCGTGGCGTAGGCCGCGGCCAGGCGCGCCGCACGCCCGTCGGGCTCCTTGGGAATGCTGCCCGAGCCGGCTGGAGTCATTGTGCTCAGTCCCTTCGATCGTCGGTCGCAGCCCACCATGACGCCCCGCCGCCCCGAGTGCTCACTGCCAGCTGCCTCGCCGCCAGCTGCCAGAGCGAAGCTGCGCACCACCGTCCAGCGCGGCCGCGGCCCGCTCGCACGGACCCGCCGCACGCCGGCGGTGCCGCCGGGCACTCGACACCCAACGTACCCGCTACGCGCAGGGTGCGTGCCGGCGGCGTGAAGGGGCGGACACACGACGCGAGGTCGCGCAGTGGGAAGACGGGTGGCAGGATGGACGAGATGATGGCGGCGCTGCGGAAGACCGGCTGGGCGGCGACGGAGAGGGTGGACGAACTGCACGCGCTCGAGGGGCGCGCGACGCCGACGGCGGTGACGAGGCGCCACCTCGTGCTGGGAACGCCGCTGGTGCCTCCGTTCCCTCCGGACACCGAGCGGGCGATCTTCGCCATGGGCTGCTTCTGGGGGGCGGAGCGCATCTTCTGGCAGATCGACGGGGTGCACACGACGGCGGTTGGCTACTGCGGCGGCTTCACTCCGAACCCCACCTACGAGGAGGTGTGCACGGGTCGCACCGGGCACGCTGAATCGGTCCTTTGCGTCTTTCGTCCGGCGAGCGTCTCCTACGAGCAGCTTCTCGTGGCGTTCTTCGAGGGTCACGATCCGACCCAGGGGATGCGGCAGGGCAACGACGTGGGCACGCAGTACCGCTCTGGGGTGTTCGCGACCTCCGATGCGCAGCTCGATGCCGCCAAGGAGTCCGCCGCCCGGTACCAGGAGCGCCTGTACGCGGCCGGCTTCGGCCAGGTCGCGACCGAGCTATTGCCCGCCGGACCCTTCTACTACGCCGAGGAGTACCACCAGCAGTACCTCGCAGCGAACCCCGGCGGCTACTGCGGACTGGGGAGCACCGGTGTCTCGTGTCCTGCGGGGGTCGCAGGTCTGGGGGGCTAGGTCGCACTGGCGGGTGGACGCGCTGACGAAAGGAGACCGTGGTGGAGGACCAGTGGACGCCCCCGGAAGCCCACACACCGTCCAAGGAGGCTCCGAGCCGGCGCCGCGGACGTGACACGAGGCTCGTGCTCACGGGTGTGGTCCTCGCGCTGTTGGTCTGGTTCGCGATCGCGAACTTCCAGGACGTGACGATCCGGTTCTGGCTGACGACCACCTCCGCGCCGCTGATCGTCGTGATCGCCATCTCGGGGGTGCTCGGTGCCGCCGTGTCCGCCCTGTGGGCGCGGCGCAGGCGGCGGCGCACCAGCGGAGCCGACGGCTCGTAGAGCCGTCGGGTTCCCGGGGGCGGGCTGCCTCGTTCGACGCAGGGCCGTAGACTCTGGAATCGAAGAAGAGGTGGCGCGAACATAGTTGAGGTGAGCATGGTCGGGGCGGCCACGGAGGCCTCGAGTTGGTGTGCGAGGCGGTCCTTCACCGTGCAGGTTCGGCGGGCCAAGGGACCGGAAGGTGGCGTGGACGAGGAGCGAACCGGTGTCGCTGTCTGAGCACGAGCAGCGCATTCTGGCCGAGCTGGAGGAGTCGCTCGCACGGGAGGACCCCCAGTTCGCCGAGCGCGTGCGGAGCCACACCGTGTACCGGCACGCTGGAAGGCAGTGCAAGTGGGCGGCTCTGGGGTTCCTCGCCGGGCTCGCGGTGCTCGTCGCCTTCTATTCCGAGTCGGTCGTGCTCGGGCTCGTGGGTGTCGCCGTGATGTTCGTGTCGGCCGTCGTGTTCGAACGGAACCTTCGCCGCCTGGGAAAGGCGAGCTGGCACGATCTCACCCACGCGCGAAGGGACGGTGAGCAGCCCGCGAGCCTCGAGGACGCGCTCCACGACACGCGGGCGTGGTTCCGCTCCCATTTCTTCCGGCGAGACCGCTGAAGAGCCAGCATGTCCTGGCCGTCGACATCGGCGGCACCAAGTTCCGGGCTGGGATCGTGAGCCCTGACGGGGAGGTGCGCGGGTCGGCCCTGGTCTCCACCCCGAAGGCGGCTGGCGCGGAGACGCTGTGGTCAACCCTTGCGGCGTTGGTCCTCGACGTCCTCGATCTCGCACACGCACGGGATGTGGTCGCGTGCGGCGTGGGCTGCGGCGGGCCGATGCGCGACAGCGGGGACGCGGTGTCACCGCTCAACATCCCTGGATGGCGCGACTTCAAGCTGCGCAGCCGCCTCCAGGCGTTGACCGGGCTCCCGACGTTCGTCGACAACGACGCCAAGGCCCTGGCCCTGGGCGAGGGTCGCTACGGCCGGGCGACCATGGTCGACGACTACCTCGCGATGGTGGTGTCGACGGGGATCGGGGGCGGCCTCGTCGTGGACGGCCGTTTGCTCGACGGCCGTCTCGGCAATGCGGGTCACGTGGGCCATGTCATCGTCGAGCCCGACGGCCGAACGTGCGCGTGCGGAGCGCGAGGGTGTCTCGAGGCAGAGGCGTCGGGCACGGCCATCGAGGCGATCACCGGCAGGCCACCCGCCGAGGCGCCTCCCCACGTCGTCGAGCGAACGGGGATGCTCGTGGGGCGCGCGGTCGCGTCGGTTGCCTCCCTCTTGGACCTCGACCTGGTGGTCGTTGCCGGATCGGTCGCCCTCGGCTACGGGGCACCGTTCTTCGCCGCAGCGCAGCAGGAGCTGTCCGCGCGAGCGAGCTTGTCGTTCGTCGCCGACGCGAAGATCGTCCCTGGAGGACTTGGAGCAGACGGGCCGCTCGCCGGCGCCGCGGCGGTCGGGTTCTACGGGATGGAGCGCGCGAGCAGTCGCTCGTGAGCCGGACCGCGAGCCCGCTGGAAGGTCTCGGCGCTGCAGCCCGCGCGCTCGCGCGTCGTCCCCGTCTGTGGCCCGTCGCGATCGTGGTTGCCGTGCGCCTCGCGCCGCGGGGGTGGTGGCGCCGGTGGCCGCCGGCTCCCTGGCCGGACGCGGGGTATTGGCGCTTCCGCATGGAAACGGCCTACGGGGGACGAGGGGACGCGCCGCTCGCGCCCGACGACGTCGTCGAGTTCCTCGAGTGGTGCCGCCAGAGATGGCGCCGTTCGCCCCGTTCGCTCCGGTAGCCTTCCCGGGCATGGAGCGGGTCCTCCTGCTCAACGCGACGTACGAGCCGCTGGCCCTGGTGTCCGACCGGCGCGCGGTCGTGCTGATGCTGGACGGTCGTGCAGAAGCAGTCGTGTTCCGACCCGAAGGACGGGTGTTCCGCTCCGCCCAGCTGAGCGTTGAGGTTCCTGCGATCGTCCGCCTTTCCCGGATGGTCCGGATCCCTCGCTGGGCGCGTACCCCACCGCTCACGAGGCGCGCCGTGCTCCGCCGTGACGGGGGGGTATGCGCGTACTGCGCGCAGGCGGCCGACACGGTCGACCACGTCGTGCCGAGGAGCCGTGGCGGGCGTCACGAATGGACGAACGTCGTCGCGTCCTGCAAGCGTGACAACCTGGCGAAGGGGGACCAGCTCCTCTCTGAGATCGGATGGACGCTCCCGTTCAAGCCCTGGGCCCCCGATGGCCACCTCTGGCGGCTCCGCCACCTTGCCGAGGTCGACCCGTTGTGGGAGCCGTACCTGGCGGCAGCGTCCTGAGCGAGCCAGGCGCCGGCGGCGCCTCGGGTGCCTTCGACGTCGAGCCGTTCCGTGCTGCGGGGAGGCGCGTCGTCCTGCGGGACGTGGAGCGCCCCACGATCGTCCTGGGCAGCACGCAGCCGATCACCGTCGTCGACGCCGATCGAGCGCGCCGCAGCGGGGTCGAGGTGGTCCGGCGGCGCAGCGGCGGTGGAGCGGTCCTGCTGCGCCCGCGTGCCCAGGTCTGGGCAGATCTCTGGGTGCCCCGTGGCGACCCGCTGTGGTCGCCAGAGCCGCGCGCGAGTGCGGTCGTGGCCGGTGAATGGTGGGCCCGCGCGTTCGGGTCTGAGCGCATGAGCGTCCACCGGGGACCCTCGGTCCCTGCACCAGGGAGCGACACGATCTGTTTCGCCGGCATCGGGCCTGGAGAGGTCGTGTGGGGCACCAGGAAGGTGGTCGGCCTCGCCCAGTGGCGGAGCCGAGAAGGTGTGCTCGTCCACGGGTGCGCCTACCACCGATGGGACGCGGCGGGGATCGCCGAGCTTCTCGCCCGCCCCCTGGCCACACGCTGCTCACTCGCCTCGGCGATCGAGGATGCCGCTGTCGGCGTCGCCGATCTCGGCTGGGCGTCGTGGGGGGAAGACGCGTTGGTCGCTGCGCTTCCCGATCCCGCATCCTGGGAGGTGCGGCGAGGCTGACCGGCGGCAGGTCGCTGCCCCTGCCCGTCATCTCGTCCCCCGCGCGACGCGACCCCCCGCGCGACGCGACCCCCCGCGCGACGCGACCCCCCGCGCGACGCGACCCCCGGTCCGATGCGTGACCGCGCATGGAGCGGGCACATGCCCGTCCCGGGGGAGGTCAGTGGGTCGAGACTGTTGACCAGGGGGGGGTGAAGGGCGTAAAGTGGCGCGAAATGGTTGATAGTGGAGCTGAGGGGTGTCGAGCTCCAGGCGCGGGCTGAGGAGCGTCGTGGACGGGGACGGGGACTGGACCGGAGTCAGTGACGGCATTCGTTGGCAGGTACGAGCACTCGCTCGACTCGAAGGGGAGGGTCATCCTCCCTGCCAAGTTCCGTGCCGACTTCGAGCGAGGTGGATACCTCGCCGAGCACCACGAGGGCTGCCTCGCGCTATGGACGCCGGGGGAGTTCCAGCGTCAGCTCCAAGCCATGCAGGAAGAGGCCGCGCAGGGGCAGTCCGCGCGCAATCGAGCCCGGATCTGGGCGGCGAGCTCCCACGAGGTGGAGATCGACCGGCAGGGTCGCATGGCCATCCCGTCGCGCCTGCGCGAGTTCGCGACCTTGGAGGGCGACGTGCTGGTGCACGGTGCGATCGATCGGATCGAGCTGTGGAACCCGGCCAGGTGGGAGGAGCGCGTCGTTCCCGACGAGCGCTGGTTCCTCGAAGCGGACTGAGACGAGGACGCAGGAAGGAGAGCATCGACACGTACCGTCGCCCGGCAGCACGGCGCCACTGGGGCGACGAGCGCCGGACCATGTGCAGCCCCTCGACCGACTTGGTGGAAGACTTCTTCTCCGCCCTCTTCTGTCCTGGTCGCCCAGGGGTACGTCCCCGGGGAGGCTCCCTCGTCGAGGGGCTGCAGATGGCCTGGATCTTTGCTCACGAGCCCGCCATGGTCGACGAGGTGGTCGCGCTCTTCGAGCCCGTGCCCGCCGGTGTGGTGGTCGACGGCACGGCCGGCGCAGGAGGGCACGCCGCCGCGCTGCTCGACGCACATCGGCATCTCGGTGTCCTTGCCCTCGACCGAGACCCTGACGCGGTCGCCGCGGCAACCGAACGGCTCGAGCGCTACGGCCGCCGGGCTGTGGTGCGGCGAGCGACGTTCGACCGGATGGCGGACCTCGTCGCCGAGGCGACGAGCGTGCCGAGCTCGTGGCCGGAGTCCCCTGCGACCTCTCCGACGATCGCAGGTGTCCTCCTCGACCTCGGCGTGAGCTCGCCGCAGCTCGACCGGGCCGAGCGCGGATTCTCCTATCGTCACTCGGCACCCCTCGACATGCGCATGGACCCGACGGGTGGGCCGAGCGCCGCCGATCTTCTGCAGAACGCGACCGTGGACGAGCTCGCGGCGCTCTTCGCTGCCAACGGCGAGGGCCGTTTCGCGCGCCGGATCGCCCGCGCCGTCGTCGAGGCGCGCCCGCTCACGACGACCGGCGAGCTCGCCGACGTCGTCGCGAGGGCGGTTCCCGCCCCTGCGCGACGCCGAGGTCACCCGGCGCGTCGGGTCTTCCAGGCCCTCAGGATCGCGGTGAACGACGAGCTCGCCCAGCTCGCGTGCACGCTGCCGGTCGCGATCGGGCTGCTCGCCCCTGGCGGCCGCATGGTCGTGATCTCGTACCACTCGGGAGAGGACCGCCTGGTGAAGGCGGCCTTCGTCGAGGCCGTCACCGGCGGCTGCACCTGTCCTCCCGGGCTGCCCTGCGTGTGCGGTGCGCGGCCCGACCACCAGCTCGTCTTCCGTGGCGCGCGCAAAGCGTCACCGGGCGAAGTCGAGCGCAACCCTCGTGCAAAGAGCGCGAGGCTGCGCGCGCTCGAGAGAAGGACGGCCGCATGAGCACGGCAGTCCAGGGGACACGGGTGGCAGCTGCTGCGCGCGTGGCGCCGCAGCCGGCGCAGCACGTGCCCGTGCGGCGGCCGTCGCTGGAGGTCGTCGCACCCCGCGCGCGACGCGCGCGGCATCGGAGCCTCGCGACGGTGCTCGCGGGCCTGGTGGTCAGTCTCAGTCTCCTGCTCGTGGTGATCGGTCACGCCGAGCTGGCGCAGGGGCAGGTGCGCCTCGCCGGGGTGCAGGCGCAGATCACATCTGCGCGCCTGCTCCACCAGCGCGAGGTGCTCGCGCTCGCGAACCTGGAGAACCCCACGCGGATCCTGCGTGTCGCCGAAGGCTCGCTCCACATGGTGTCGCCGACCCAGGTGCAACAGCTGACACACGTCCCCCTTGGCGTCGTGCTGCCGCCCCCCCACATCGCGTCGGCAAGCCTCTCGCCAGCATCGCCGGCCTCTTCGGGCGGGTGACCCCCACCCCGACGGCGACGCGGCCGGCATTGCGCCGCCCCGCGACGTCGGCATCCAGGGGATCGGGCGGGACCTCTCCTCGGCCGGCGTCCCGGACCCGCCCGGTGCGTGCCCCCCGCCCGGTGCGTGCCCCCCGCCCGGGCAAAGCGAGAGCCCGGCGGACCGCAGCGCAACGGCGCGAGCTGCTCGTGCGCCGTGTGCGCGTGGTGCGGATCGCACTCGTGGTGGCGCTGTTGGTGATCGCCGCGCGGCTCGTGGATGTCCAGGTGCTCCACGCCGGGCAGTACCAGGCGGAAGCGGCGCAGGAGCTGGCGCAGCCGGTGACCATCCGGGCGCTCCGGGGCACCATCACCGATCGCAACGGCGTGGTGCTGGAGACGTCGATCCCCACCGACATGATCGTCGCCGACGACCTCCAGATCCGCCACCCGGTGGCAGAGGCCCGGGAACTGGCTCCGTTGCTCCACCTGGGCGCGGTGAAGCTCGCGGGTCTTCTCTCGGAGAAGTCCGGCTACGTGCCGCTCGTCCCGAACCTCTCGGTGACCGAGGCGAAGAAGGTCTTGTCGCTGGCGTTCCCCGGGATCACGGCGATCGGTACCTCGGTGGACGTCGCTCCTGCCGGCAATCTTGCAGCCCCGGTCGTGGGCGGCGTGAACGCCGCAGGGCAGGGAGATGCGGGCCTCGAGGCGGAGTACAACCGGATCCTTGCTGGGCAGGCGGGACAGGAGACCCTTCTCGAGTCCCCGCTGGGGATCCAGCTCCCCGGGACCCCGGTTGCCAAGAAGACGCCTGCGGTCGCGGGGACGGGGCTCCAGCTCACGTTGGACGCGCCGTTGCAGTACACGGCCGAACAGGACCTGGCCCGGGAGATCATCGCCTCCCACGCGTCGGGGGGTCAGGTGATCGTCGAGGACACGGCGACCGGGCAGGTGCTCGCCATGGTCAGCCTCGTCGCGAACCCTGGGGCCGGAGGGAACGGGGCGGGCGGAGGCTCCTCGGCCGCGCCTGGCGCACCAACTGCATCGAGCTCGGTGGCCCCGGTCTCGATCGGTCCGAACGGGCCGGTCCAGGAGGCGCCGACGAACACTGCGGTCACCCAGCTCTACGAGCCGGGGTCCGTGTTCAAGATCGTCCCGTTCTCCGCGGCGCTCGCCGCAGGGGTCATCACCCCCCAGACGACGTTCATCGTCCCCGATCAAAGGACGATCGATGGCTACCTGTTCCACGACGCGACACCACACCCCACCATGCCGATGACCGCGACGCAGATCCTCGCTCAGTCGTCGAACATCGGAACCTCCTTCATCACCCAGAAGCTCGGTGAGACACGGCTCCTCGCGCAGGTGAGAGCGCTGGGCTTCGGCCGTCCAACCGGCCTGCATTTCCCAGGGGACTCGCCGGGGCTGCTCGTGACCCCGGCGCAGTGGGCCCCGACCGACTGGGTGTCGCTCCCGATCGGCCAGGTCGACGCGGTGAGCCCGATGCAGGTGCTCGACGCGTACAACGCGCTGGCCAACGGGGGGGTCTTTGTCGCACCGAAGCTCGTACGCGCCACGGTGGGTGCCGGCGGAGCCGTCCGCCCGACGCCTCCTTCCCCCACCCACCGGGTCATCCCTGAGGCTGTCGCCAGAGAGCTCGTGCCGATGTTCGAGCAGGTCGTCGACAGCGGCACCGGCGTCGCGGCCGCAGTGCCCGGGTACCTCGTCGCAGGCAAGACGGGCACCGCCCAGATCCCCGCCGACAACGGCACCGCCGGGTACCTCACAGCGTACGATGCGACGTTCGTCGGGTTCGCGCCGGCCAACCATCCGGTGCTCAGCTCCATCGTCGTGCTGAACCGGCCGACCCCCATCTACGGCGGCGCCGTGGCGGCCCCGGTGTTCTCCAAGATCATGGCGTACGCGTTGCACCGCTACGACGTCCCGGCGACGCCGGGGCTCGGTGGCAAGCCGCAGGCCACAGCACCCTCGACACTGACAGCGCTGGTCCGGCAGGCGACGTGAGGCGGCTACCATCCGCGGGGGCCTCGGCTCACGGATGGTCCGTGCCCATGCTCCCCGGCAGCCTTCCGTGCTCATGACCCTTCTGCTCGACGACATCGACGTGCTCGGAACGTCGGGCGAACCCGAACGCACCGACGTGACCGGGGTCGAGCACGACAGCCGGTGTGTCGTGCCCGGGACCCTCTTCTGCTGTCTCGCCGGAGGGCAGACCGACGGCCACGACCATGTTCCCGAGGCCGTGGAGAGAGGCGCCGTAGGGATCGTCGCGGAGCGCGACGTGGGACGGCTCCCTCGTGACGTCGTCGAGGTCCGGGTCGCGCCGGGCACCGGGCGCGCGGCGATGGCCCGCATCGCGGCTGCCTTCTACGGCCACCCCGCTGCGTCGCTCCTGGTGGCGGGTGTGACGGGCACGAACGGCAAGACCACCGTCGCCCACCTTCTCGGCGCGGTGCTCGAGCACGCAGGGCACCCGACGACGGTCATCGGGACGCTCACCGGCACGATGACGACGCCGGAGTCCACCGATCTGCAACGCACGTTCGCAGCCGTGCGGGACGCTCACGCCGGGACCGCCCGTCCCGCTGTGGCGATGGAGGTATCGAGCCATGCGCTCGTGCAGTCCCGGGTCGACGCGGTGCGCTTCGACGTAGCAATCTTCACGAACTTGAGCCACGACCACCTCGACTTCCACGGATCGATGGAGGCGTACTTCGAGGCGAAGGCCACGCTCTTCGAACCCGAGCGGACGAGGGCGGCCGTCGTCGACGCGGACGCGCCGTGGGGTCGGCGCATGCTCGAGCGTGCGCGCGTGCCGACCGTGGCAGTGCACAGGACAGGCGTCCGCGATGTGCGCCTGGGCGTCGGGCGCTCGCAGTTCACGTGGCGCGACGAGGAGGTGGCCGTACCCCTCACCGGTCTCGTGAACGTCGCGAACGCGCAGCTCGCGGCGGAGGCGGCCGTCGTCCTCGGCATCCCGCCGCGCGTCGTCGCCGAAGGTCTCTCTTCCGCTCGGCCGGTTCCCGGGCGCATGGAGGTGGTCGACACGGCCGGCCTCGGCTTCTCGGTGTTCGTCGACTACGCGCACACCCCCGCTGCGCTCGAGACGGTCCTTGCCGAGGCTCGGCGCGTCGCGGCCACGGCGAGAGGTCGTACCATCGTGGTCTTCGGCTGCGGAGGGGATCGTGACGCCATGAAGCGCCCCGCCATGGGCGACGCGGCCGCGCGGGGAGCCGACGTAGTGGTCGTGACCTCCGACAACCCGCGTCACGAGGAGCCCGGCGAGATCATCGACGAGGTGCTGCGCGGCGTCGGCCCCTCCGCCGAGCTGATCGTCGAGCCGGATCGGCGGCGCGCCGTCGAGCGTGCGATCCGCAAGGCGCGGCCGGGCGATGTGGTCGTGGTGGCGGGCAAGGGGCATGAGACCGTGCAGGTGGTGGGGGACCGCCGTCTCCCCTTCGACGACCGTGCCGTGGCGGCCGAGGTGCTCGGGTCCCTCAGGTCCGGTGGCGCCTCGGACGGGGGTGAGTGAGGATGCTGTCGATCATGTCGGCGGGCGCCGCCGCGTTCTGGCTCTGCATCCTCGGCACGCCCGTGCTCATGCGCTGGCTCCGGCGCAAGCGCATCGGCCAGCAGATCCGCGAGGACGGACCCGCCACCCATACGGCCAAAGCCGGGACGCCGACGATGGGCGGGCTCGCGATCGTCGGCGCAGTGGTCGGCGGGTACCTCGTCGGGCACATCGGCGAGGCGGTGAGGTTCTCCGCGGAGGGAGTGCTCGTCGTGATCACCGTCGTGCTGTTCGGAGCCATCGGCGCGCTCGACGACTGGATCAAGGTGCGCAACCACCGGAGCCTCGGGTTGAACAAACGGGCGAAGTTCGGCGCGCAGGTCGCGGTCGCCGTGCTCTTCGCCGAGCTGGCCGTCCACTGGGCGCACACCGCGACGACGCTCTCGTTCACGCGCATGGCCTCGCCTGGGACCGAGCTCGGCGAGGCCGGCTGGGTCGCGTTCGCCGTCTTCGTCCTCGTGGGCGCGTCCAACGCGGTGAACCTGACCGACGGTCTCGACGGCCTTGCCGCCGGGTCGTCGACCATGAGCTTCTCGGTGCTGGCAATCCTCGGGTACTGGATCTTCAGGCACGAAGCGATCTTCCACGTGCTGCCGGCGTACGCGATCGACCTCGCGCTCACCTCGGTCGCGCTCGGCGGCGCGTGCCTGGGCTTCCTGTGGTGGAACGCCGCACCGGCCAAGATCATCATGGGGGACACCGGCTCGCTCGCGATCGGTTCGGGACTCGGAGCACTCTGCCTGCTGTTGAACCTCGACTTGCTCCTGCCGATCCTCGGTGGGCTCTTCGTCATCGAGACGCTTTCGGTGATCGGGCAGGTGCTGAGCTTCCGGGTGTTCCACAGACGGATCCTGCGGATGGCGCCGATCCACCACCACTTCGAGCTGAGCGGCTGGCCGGAGACGACGGTCATCGTGCGGCTGTGGATCTGCGCCGGGCTCTTCGCCGCGCTCGCTCTGGGCATCTTCTACGGCGTCTACCTCACGGTGGCGAAGTTCTGATGCAGGACATCCCCCACCGAGGCGGCCCGATCGGCGACGATGGTGTGTCGGCATCCGTGGACGAGAGAAGAAGGACATCCCCATGACGGCGACCAAGTCGGTGGCGCGCCAGGCACGAGCGGTGGTCCTGCTGCGCGAGATGCCCACCTCCACGATCCTCGTGACGCTCGTTGCGGTGCTGTGCGTCCTGGGGACGATCATGGTGGGCTCCGCGTCGGAGGTCGTGTCGATCGAGACGTACGGGTCGGCGTGGGCGATCCTCATCCGCCAGTGCATGTGGCTCGCGCTCGGGACGCTGGTCATGGTCGTGACGAGCCGCATCGACTACCGCCACCTGCGCAGGTTCGCGCGCCTGGGCGTGCTGGCCGCATTCGGCGGGCTGCTGCTCGTGCTGGTCCCACACCTCGCGGTCCAGGCGACAGGGGCGAGCCGCTGGATCGGGTTCGGCTCGTTCGACGTCCAGCCATCGGAGGTCATGAAGCTCGCGCTCGCCGTCTTCGGCGCCGACCTCGTCGTGCGCCGCGAGGAGGCCGGGGGAGGGGAGCGGACCGTGATCGGGCCGGTCCTCCTGCTCATCGCGGCGGCCTGCGTCCTCGTGCTGGCCGAGCCGGACATGGGCACGACCGTGGTGCTCGGCTGCATCGGCCTGTCGCTGCTGTTCGCGTCGGGCGTCTCGTTCCGGCCGGTGCTCAAGGCAGGCGGCGCCGTGATCGTGATCGCCGTGCTCGCGAGCCTGGTCGACCCCTACCGGCGCCAGCGGCTCCTGTCGTTCCTGAACCCCGGCGCCCACGCGTCGGGCTCGGGCTACCAGGTCGTGCAGTCACTCATCGGGCTGGGTTCGGGCCACATCTTCGGTGTCGGGCTTGGCAACGGGACCGAGAAGTGGGGCTTCCTCCCGAACCCGCACTCCGACTTCATTTTCTCGGTGATCGGACAGGAGCTCGGCCTGGTCGGGACCGGCGTCGTCCTCGTGCTCCTGGGGGGGCTGTGCTGGTTCGGGCTGCGCGCGGCGAGCCGGGCGCCCGACCGGTTCGGCGGGCTCCTCGGCGTGACGATCGTCGTATGGCTCGCGGTCGAGACGATCATCAATGCGGGAGCCGTCATCGGGCTCCTCCCCGTGACCGGGATCCCGCTCCCGTTCATCTCCTACGGCGGGTCGTCGCTCGTGGTGACGATGGCGGGTGCGGGAGTCCTCGTGAGCATCGCCCGCAGGGAGCAGACCTCAGAGGGCGGTGTGCTCCCCAGGCTCGTGGAGCTGAGGTCGCGATGACGGCCAAGCCCTTCGCCGTGATCGCAGGTGGGGGGACCGGCGGTCATGTGTTCGAGGCGCTGGCGATCGCCCGCGCGCTGCGCGCGCTCGGCCACGATCCCGAGACGATCGAGCTCGTGGGATCACGCCGCGGCCAGGAGGCGACGCTGCTCGCCGGGCAGGGCTTTCCTTTCGCGCTCCTGCCGGGTCGCGGCATCGTGCGGCGGCTCGACGCGGCCTCCCTGCGCGCCAACCTCGGCGCCGTTCTCGCATTGGCCTGGGCCACCGCCAGGGAGATGCTCCATCTCGCGCGGCGTCGTCCGCGCGTCGTGGTCTCCGTCGGCGGGTACGCGAGCTTCCCGGCGGACGTCGCCGCGGTCGTGCTCGGGGTGCCGCTCGTCCTCGTGACCATCGACGCGGTGCCCGGTGCGGTCCATCGCCTCTTGGAGCGCCGCGCGGCGGCGCACGCGGTGGCCTTCCCCGAGACCCACGTTCCGCGGGCAGTCGTGACCGGCGTCGCCGTGCGCCAGGAGATCGTGGAGGTCGATCGTGGCGAGCCGGCGGTGCGGCGTGCCCGCAAGGAGCTCGAGCTGCCCCCTGACCGCAAGGTCGTCGGGATCGTGGGCGGATCCCTCGGCGCCCGGCGTCTGAACGTGGCGGCCCTCGATCTGGCGGAGCGCTGGCGCGGGCGCGACGACCTCGCGCTCTACCACGTGACGGGCTGGCGCGACGCAGACTTCGTGCGCCGCGAGGCGTCGGAGCGGGCCTCGATCGCCGGAGACCGAGGGCTCTCTTACCACTTGGTGCCGTTCGAGGATCGCATGGCCAGGCTGTACGAGGCGGTCGACGTGATGGTGTGCCGTGCCGGCGCAAGCACGGTCGCGGAGCTCGCGGTCGCCGGTGTGCCCTCCGTTCTCGTACCGCTCCCCGGAGCTCCCGGGGACCACCAGCATGCGAACGCCCGGGCCCTCGCCGGTGCCGGCGCTGCCGTGCTGGTGCCCGACGCGACCCTGGGGACGGGGGCGGACCGGCTCGCATCGCTTCTCGAGGAGCTGCTCTCCGATCCCGCGCGGCTCCAGGCGATGGGGGAGGCCGCCCGCGCGTTCGGCCGGCCCGACGCGGCGGAGCGGATCGGCCAGCTGGTGGTGACCCATGCCCATTGATCCCGGCTCCGCCGACTGCATCGACGTCACCGAGCTCGATCTCGCGCAGTGCCCGCACGTGCACGTGGTCGGCGTCGGGGGTGCCGGGATGAGCGCGATCGCGACGGTGCTCTCGGGGATGGGCCACGACGTGAGTGGCAGCGACGTGAAGGCGTCGCCGGTCACCGAGCGCTTGGGGGCGCTGGGGATCGCGGTCTCGATCGGCCATGATGCCGCGCAGGTCGAGGGGGCGGATCTGGTGACCTACTCGCCTGCGGTACCCGCGGACAACGTGGAGCTGGTCGAGGCGCGTCGCAGGGGGATCCCCGTCGTACGCCGCGCGTGGGTTCTCGCAGCGATCGCAGGAAAGCGCCGATGCGTCGCGGTCGCCGGCACCCATGGAAAGACGACGACGGCGTCGATGCTCTCGTTGATCCTCGTGGAGGCAGGTCTGCGTCCGTCGTACCTCATCGGCGCCGACGTGAACGAGACCGGGACGAATGCCCTGTGGGGCACCGGGGAGTGGCTCGTGCTCGAGGCCGACGAGAGCTACGGCTCCTTCGGAGCGCTCCGCTCCGACGTCGCGCTCGTGACCAACGTCGAGCCCGACCACCTGGACCACTACGGGACGTTCGACGCGCTCGCCGCCGCGTTCGGCCGGTACCTCGCGTCCTCGAGGCGACGGATCGTGAGCGCGGACGACCCGGTGGCCGCACGCCTCGGTGCCGAGGCCGGCGCGCTCAGTGTCGGCACGTCCTCCGATGCCGTGTACCGGGTCGGAGGGATCGTGGCCGGCCGCAGCGCGGTCGGCTTCGATCTGGAAGGGCCCGACGGTCCCCTGGGGCGGATCGAGCTCGCGGTGCCCGGTACGCACAACGCGCGCAACGCCGCGCTCGCCGTCGTGGCCGCGATCGAGGTGGGCGCGCCGTTCGACGCGGCGGTCTCGGCGCTCGCTCGCTTCGCGGGCGTCCCCCGGCGATTCGAGTTCCGGGGGGAAGCCGGCGGCGTGACGTTCGTCGACGACTACGCCCACCTCCCCACGGAGGTTCGGGCGGCCCTCGCTGCAGCCAGGAACGGCGCGTGGCGGCGTATCGTGGCGGTCTTCCAGCCCCACCGCTACACGCGCACGGCGGCGCTCGCCGAGTCGTTCGGCCGGGCGTTCGACGACGCGGACCTGGTCTTCGTGACCGACGTCTACGGCGCGGGAGAGGCTCCGGTGCCGGGGGTGTCGGGGCGACTCGTCGCCGATGCGCTGGAGCGCCAGGCACCGGGTCGCCGGGCGGTCTACGTCTCGTCGCGCGACGAGCTGCGGGCGATCGTGGCGGCGATGCTGCGCCCCGGCGACCTCTGCCTGACGCTCGGTGCAGGAGATCTCACGAGCCTTCCCGAAGAGCTGATCGCGCTGCGCACGGAGGCCACCGGATGACACCGTCGGCCATGGCGACACGCAGAGAGGCACTCTCGGCGCTCGCATCGCGCCTCGGTGCTCGCGCCCGGCTCGATGCGCCGCTGGGCGCGCTGACCACCTACCGCGTCGGTGGGAACGCCGCGGTGCTCGTGGACGCCGGGAGCGAGGACGACCTTCTCATGCTCGCGGATGCGTTGGCGACGAGCGGTGCCGCAGGCCGCGTCCCCGTGCTCGTGCTCGGGAAGGGGTCCAACCTGCTCGTCGCGGACTCGGGGTTCCCCGGGCTCGTCGTGCGGCCAGGAGGAGCCCTTGGCGGGCTCGCCTTCCAGGGGGTCGGCGACCCGGTCTCGGGCACGCTCGTACGGGCAGGGGGCGCGCTCGGTCTCCCGGTCCTCGCCCGTCGCACGGTCGAGGCAGGGTTGCAGGGTCTCGAGTGGGCGGTGGGGATCCCTGGCAGCGTCGGCGGCGCGCTCAAGATGAACGCGGGAGGCCACGGCGCCGACACGGCCTCGTGCATCGTCCGCTACCGGACGGTCGATCTCGGCAGGGAGGGCGGTGGCGAGGCCGACGCGTCCCGCCTCGCGCTCGGCTATCGCAGCTCCGCGCTCTCCGACGCCGAAGTGGTGGTGTGGGCAGATTTCGCCGTCCGCCGGGGCGAGCGCGAGGCCGGCAGGGCGCTCGTGTCCCAGATCGTCCGCTGGCGCCGGGAGCACCAGCCGGGCGGGAGCAACGCGGGGTCGGTGTTCACGAACCCGCTCGGCGACTCGGCAGGCCGGCTTGTCGAGGCCGTGGGGCTGAAAGGGTTCCGCCTCGGCAGCGCACGGGTGTCGGAGAAGCACGGGAACTTCATCCTGGCCGACGACGGCGGTGCCGCGAGCGACGTGGTCGCGTTGATGGCGCACGTGCGAAGGAAGGTGGCCGTGGCGACGGGCATCCTCCTGCGACCTGAGGTGAAGCTCGTTGGCTTCGGTCCGGATCTCCTGGCTGAGAACCCCCTGGGTGAGGGCCCCATGGCGGACGACGGCCGGGGAAGCGGGGCGACGGGCGGCGCGCGGAGGGCGGACACGTGAAGTCCCCTTCCGACACCCCCTCGCGCGCCCGCCCCCGCCCGCCCGCCGAGGCGCGCGAGCTCATCGATCCGCGCATCCGCGCGCGCCGCGCGGAGGTCCTTCGAGGCGAGGCGCGTCGGCGCCTCAGGGTGGCGCTGTGGGTGCTCGGCCTGCTGGTCGTCGTGGCAGGGGGGTGGTTCACGCTGCACTCGCGCCTCTTCGCGGCACGGGTCGTGACGGTCGTGGGTGCGGCTCACATGCCCGTCGGTGAGATCGTCGCTGCAGCCGGGCTCACCGACCATCCGCCACTGATCGATGTGGGAGCGGCGGCGGCTGCCGGCGTCGAGCGTCTTGCGTGGGTCGCCCACGCGACGGTCTCGCGCGAGTGGCCCGACGGCGTGCGGATCACGGTCGAGGAACGGGTGCCGGCAGCCGCGGTCGAGGAGCTCGGCGGGTCGGGATGGGCGGTGGTCAGCCGGAGCGGCAAGGTGCTCACGGCCGTGGCGCAGGCGCCTGCGGGCCTCCCGCACGTCGTCGGGCCGGTGCCGCCCGGAGCGCCGGGATCGACCGCGCGTGACCTCGGCGCCGCGCTGGTCGTGGCGACGTCGCTTCCCAGGGCGTTCGCGAGCCAGGTGACGAGCGTCGCGGAGGACCGCGCAGGCGAGGTCAGCCTCCAGTTGACGTCGGGGCTCGACGTCTACCTCGGGTCAACCGCGCAGCTCGCCCAGAAGTACGAGGACGTCGCCGCGATCCTGAGAGGTGCCGTGCTCCAGGCGGGCTCCACGATCGACGTGGCCGCCCCCGCGACCCCGGTCGTGCGGCCGTGAGCGCCGCTCGGTCCGCGCCACGGCGTTGCTCGACCGCGTCGCTTGACCGGGCCGGGTGGCTCCCTTATGGTGTCCGCGGGTCGTGCCCAGCCGGCGTCGACCTCCGCGTCAGGTTGATGGTCGCGGCGCTGCAACCCGCCTCTTTGTCGGCTTGTGCGAGAACATGGGGGTATGCGGCCGGACGACGGTCGCCACAGTATCGAGGGAGCACATGACCGTTCCGTCCCAGAGCAACTACCTCGCACTCATCAAGGTGGTAGGAGTCGGAGGTGGTGGCGTCAACGCGGTGAACCGTATGATCGACGCCGGCCTGAAGCACGTCGAGTTCATCGCGGCCAACACCGACGCACAGGCTCTGCTCATGAGCGATGCCGACCTGAAGCTCGACATCGGCCGGCAGCTCACGAAGGGGCTCGGGGCCGGGTCCGACCCCGAGATCGGCCGCCAGGCCGCCGAGGAGCATCGCAGCGAGATCGAAGAGGCCCTCCAGGGCGCGGACATGGTCTTCATCACTGCGGGGAAGGGAGGCGGGACCGGGACGGGTGCGGCACCGGTCATCGCGGAGATCGCCAAGGGCCTCGGCGCCCTCACGATCGGCGTCGTGACGCGGCCGTTCACCTTCGAGGGCCGCCGCCGCGCGATGCAGGCCGAGAAGGGCATCCAGACCTTGAAGGAGAAGGTCGACACCCTCATCGTGATCCCGAACGACCGACTGCTCACGGTGTCGACGGAGAAGACCTCCATGGTCAACGCGTTCAAGATGGCGGACGAGGTCCTGCTGCAGGGGGTCAGGGGGATCACCGACCTCATCACCGTGCCAGGTCTCATCAACACGGACTTTGCCGACGTCCGGATGATCATGCTCAACGCGGGAACCGCGATCATGGGGATCGGCACCGCGACGGGCGAGGGCAGGGCGGTCAACGCGGCTCGGGCCTCGATCACGAGCCCGCTGCTCGAGGCGTCGATCGAAGGAGCCCGCGGCATCCTGCTCAACATCGCCGGAGGGACCGACCTCGGCCTCTTCGAGGTGAACGAGGCCGCGGAGATCATCCACGCAGTCGCGCACCCCGACGCGAACATCATCTTCGGCGCCGTGATCGACGAGGGCATGGGCGACGACGTACGCGTGACGGTGATCGCCGCCGGCTTCGAGCGATGGGAGGAGCCCGTCCGAACGTCGGGTCATGCGGACGCGGCACTCGGCCTCGAGCCCTCCGCGCCGACGGACATCTTCGCCGGTGACGACGTCGACCTCGACGACGACGACTTCGACGTGCCGTCGTTCCTTCGCTGAGGCAGGACCGACCGTGGCCCCCAGTGGCACTGAGGGCCCCTTCGACGTGGCGGCTGGGCTCGTGAGGGTCCGCGCGCGCATCGCGGCGGCGGGCGGCGACCCCGACAAGGTGCGCGTCGTGGCGGTCACCAAGGGGTTCGGACCGAAGGCGGTGGACGCCGCGCGCGACGCCGGCGTCGTGGACGTTGGCGAGAACTACGCGCAGGAGCTGCTCGCCAAGGACGAGGCGCTGCGCGCCTCTGGGGCTCGAGACCCGGCGGTCCGCTGGCACTTCCTCGGTGCGATCCAGCGGAACAAGATCGCCGCTCTCGCGCCCGTCGTCGCGTGCTGGCAGAGCGTCGCAAGGGTCGTAGAAGGCGAGGCGATCGCCCGGCGTCGCCCCGGGGCAGCCGTCCTCGTCGAGGTCGACACCACCGGCGCTGCGGGGCGCAACGGGTGCGCACCTGAGGGTGTGCCCGCCTTGGTGGCCGGGCTGCGTGCTGCGCGCCTGGAGGTGGAGGGACTCATGACGGTCGCTCCGCTGGACCCAGACGCCGCGCGCGCTGCGTTCCGGCTCGTGCGGTCGCTCGCGGACGATCTGGGTCTCGCGGAGCGGTCGATGGGGATGAGCGACGACCTCGAGCTCGCGGTCGCCGAAGGTTCGACCATGGTCCGTGTGGGGCGCGCCCTGTTCGGCGACCGTCCAGCGCGTCGCGTGCGAGCGACGTGAGCGGCAGATGCCCGCCGTCGCGGCAGGGAAGGCACTACGCTAGGCGCCGAGGAGACTTGCGATGCCCACCTTCTTGAAAAAGACCATGGTCTATCTCGGCCTGCTCGACGACGAGTACGACGAGTACGACGAGTACGAGGATCGCAGCCAGCGCAGCTTCGCGCCCGTCTCGCGCCCAGAGCCGCGCTTCCAGCCCGAGCCCGAGCTCGACGATGACGAGCGCACGGGGTCGGTCGCGGTCGGTCGGATCAGGACGCTCCAGCGCGACAGCGCGGCGCATGGCCCGGCGACCGGCGTCGTCGCGACCCGCTCACCCGTGATCCGCCCGATGAGCGCTGGAGAGGCCACGCGTGTCCAGGTGGTAGCTCCCACGCGCTTTGGCGATGCCAAGGAGATCGCGGACTGCCTGAAGGCGAACCGCCCTGTGATCGTGAACCTCCAGGTGGCAGAGCGCGACCTCCAGCGACGGATGATCGACTTCTGCAGCGGCGTGACCTACGCGCTGAGCGGAGAGATGGAGAAGGTTGCCGACGAGGTCTTCCTTCTTGCTCCGACCAACGTGAAGGTGTCGGAGGAAGAGCGCCAGCGCCTGCAGGAACGTGGCTACGGACGCAGTTGACTCGATAGGCGCCACCGGTGAACGTGCTCAACATCATCGCCTACCTCGTCGAGGCCTATGTCGTCGTCCTCATCGCCCGTGCGTTGCTGAGCTGGCTGCCGGCCCGCCCGGGGACCGCGCTCTTCCGCATCGTCCGTGCGCTCGACGCGGTCACCGAGCCGGTGCTGCGGCCGATCCGTCGAGTGCTCCCCCCCATCCGAGCGGGTGGTATGGGGATCGACCTGTCGATCATCATCGTGGTGGTCGTCGCAGAGCTCGTCGTCATCCCCCTGCTGCGCGCCTGAACGCGAGCCGAGGCCACGCGACGGGCCCTGTTGCGACACGCAGCATCCGAGGCCGGCGAAGGTCGCAGGAGTACACTCGGCGCACATGGACAACAGCTCTTCGAGTCACTCGATCCTCGATACCCTTCGCACGGTCGAGTTCCGCCTTGGACTGAAGGGGTACAACGTCGACGAGGTCGACGAGTACCTCGAGAAGGCGGCAGTGGAGGCAGAGCAGGTTCAGGAGCGCTTGCGGACCGCCGACGAGCGGCTGCGTGACGCGACGGAGCGGATCGCGCAGCTCGAGGCCGAGCTCGCGTCCGCGCCGCGCCCTACCGGTGCCCGGGAGCCATCGTCCGCGCCGTCGGCTCCGGCTGGCGAGCCGTCCGGCTCCGTGGTGACCGACGACACGCTCCAGCGCACCTTGGTCCTCGCGCAGAAGTTCGTGGAGCAGACCAAGCGCGAGAGCGAGGCGGAAGCTGCACAGGTCGTCGGCAGGGCCGAGGAGCGAGCCCGTGCGCTGCTCGCCCAGGCCGAGGAGCGCGCCCGTCAGGTCACCGCTCAGGCCGAGGAACGCCTGCGCGACGAAGTCGCGCGCCTCGAAGGCGCACGGGCCCGCCTCGCGAGCGACGTGGAGGCGATGAGCCGCCACCTCGAGGAGCAGCGTACGAAGATCCGTGCGTCGCTGGTCGACGCGCTCCGCTGGGTCGACGAGCGGCTGCAGGGACCTGTGGAGCGCGGCGGGGAAGGTCGGTCGAGCACGCCTTCTGCCGAGCGCAAGACGTCCTCGGACGCGCCGAGCGCCGCGAGGGGCGAGCCCGCGGGGACTGCGGAGACTGCCGCCCTCAGCCCGGTCGGGAGCGCGGTGCCGCGACCTCTACCGGGAGCCGCCGGGGCGTCCGAACGACAGCCTACGGGGGTGCTCCAGGCGACCTCGCCGAGCGAGCGCACCGAGACACCTCCCCGCGCCCGCGTGCTGAATGGCGACCTCTTTGCCGCGGGGCGTGATCTGGCTGCGCGGCCCGAGGAGAACCACCCCGGCGACTGATCTCGAGCCAGGGCCATCTTGGAGCCTTGGGCGCCGAGAGCTGTTGAAGCGGTGCACGTCGTCCGCTAGGGTCGCCGCCTTCCGACGGGCGCGTTGTGCCGGTCCGAAGGGATCCGAAGGGAGGGCGGTGATGGCGCCAGCGACCGTGGGGGCGTCGGGGTCGACGCCGGTAACCCAGCTCGGGAACAACGGATCGCGGTCGGCGAAGTCGTCCGACCTCGTGCCCCCGACGCAGTCGAAGACGTCGGGGGGCTCGAAGAAAGGCGCACGGCCGACCGTCGGCCCCGCTGATCGGACAGGGGATCCAACGGGTAGAGTCCCCCGGCACCGGGTGGCCGGCGACGACGCCGGCGCTCCGACGGCCTCGACCAGCTCGCAGGGAGGCGTGACGCAGGCGCGCCCGACCGCGGGCTCGTCCAGCGCCACCGTTGCCAAGGAGACGAAGGCCGAGACGAAGCACCCGACCACGAAGGAGACGGTGAAGAAGGCAGTGACCTCTACCACTTCTCGCATCACGAAGGACACGGCGTCGGTCGCATCGACGACCGAGAAGAAGCCGGCACGTCGCGGAGCCAAGGCTGCGCCCGCCGGTCCGTACGCCGAGGACGAGAAGTTCCTCGCAGAGCAGCGCCAGCTCCTCGACTCGGAACGACAGGTCTACCTCGCACAGGCCTCGGATCTGAAGGCCGAGGCGGACTCCCTCGCGCAAGAGCGCGAGCCAGGGGACGTCCAGTTCGACGAGGAGTCGGGCGAAGGTGGGACGGTCACCGTCGACCGGGAACGCGACCTCGCCCTGTCGGCACAGGCGTTGGCCGCGGTCGAGGAGATCGACGCCGCGCTGGCCAAGATCGCGGACGGCAGCTACGGCGCCTGCGAGCGCTGTGGGCAGCCGATCCCGAAGCCAAGGCTGAAGGCGCTGCCGTACGCGAGGTTGTGCGTCGCGTGCAAGAGCGGAGGGTTGTCGCGACGCTGATCAGAGCACGGCACCGGGCCCTCTGGCTCACCGCGGCCGTCGCGGCAGCGGTGATCGGGGCGGACCAGGCGACCACGTCGTGGGCGCTCGCGGACCTCCACCACCGCGTCCACCTCGTCGGGCCGCTCGGTCTGGCACTGCAGTACAACTCGGGGACCGCGTTCAGCCTGCTGGAGGGCGCCGGCGACTGGCTCGTCCCCCTGGTGGTCGTCGTGCTCGTCGGGGTGGGCTGGTTGGCCTGGCACGCCGGCCGCACGCTCCTCGCCGTCGCCTACGGGCTCGTGATGGGTGGCGCGATCGGGAACCTCGCGGACCGCGTCCTGCGCGGCCATCACGGGGACGTCGTGGACTTCGTGACGCTCAGTCACTGGCCGACCTTCAACGTGGCGGACGCCTGCATCACCGCGGGTGTGGTCCTCGCCGCCCTGGCCATGGTGATCCCGATCCGCCTTTCTCCAGCGTCGCAGGACCGGCGCGGGAGCCCACCTGGCGGGCGGGAGCACGATCTGCACGATGCCGGGGCGTGGCGCGGCCGGTGAGGGACGAACCCGACGCGCCCTTCGCGGCGAAGGTGCCCGCAACCCTCGCCGGAGTGCGCGTGGACCGCGCCGTGTCGATCCTGACCGGGGTGTCTCGGTCTGGGGCGGCGCGTCTCGTGGCGGAAGGCCACGTCCTCGTGGACGGGCACCTGGCGTCGCAGCGCAGCGTGCCGCTACGGGAAGGTAGCGAGCTCACGGTGGAGCTGTGCTCCGCACCCGTGGCGCTCGAGCCGGACGCGAGCGTGCCCTTCGAGGTTGTCTACGAGGACAGCGATCTCGTCGTCGTCGACAAGCCCGCCGGGGTGGTGGTGCATCCAGGAGCAGGATCGCGCAGCGCGACCCTCGTCGCAGGCTTGCTCGCCCGTTACCCCGACATCGGCGACGTGGCCGACGTGTCGGACCCCGAGCGCCCAGGGATCGTCCACCGCCTCGACAAGGGCACCTCCGGGCTCCTCGTCGTCGCTCGCTCGCCGCGTGGGTACCGCTCCCTGGTCGCGCAAATGGGAGCTCGCACGGTGGGCCGGCGCTACCTGGCCCTCGTCGTCGGGACCCTTCCCGATGACCGAGGGGTGATCGACGCGCCGATCGGGCGCTCGGCGAGAACGCCGACCAAGATGGCCGTGACGCCGGCCGGGCGACCGGCACGCACCCGCTACGCGGTGATCGAACGGGTCGAGCGGCTGAGGGCGCGAGGCGGGTGGGTGGCGCGTCCGTCGTCGCTCCTCGCGTGCACCCTCGAGACCGGGCGAACGCACCAGATCCGGGTCCACGCCGCCGCGATCGGGCACCCTGTCGTCGGCGACGACCGCTACGGCACGGCCGCGTCGCGTGGCGTGCTGGCTGAGGGACGGCTCTTCCTCCACGCAGGGGAGCTGACGATCGACCACCCGGCGTCGGGCGCCCGAATGACCTGGAGGTCGCCGCTTCCCTTCGACCTGCGCGCCGTGCTCGAGGGCGACCACGACCCGCCATGTGACTGATCGTCCCGACGTGGCGCGAGGGCCCTGCGGGTGGTGTTCAGGCCCAGGCGCTCGCGCCGCTGCCCTGCACAGA
>JAJZVL010000037.1 GCA_021845725.1 Actinomycetes bacterium
GCTCCGGCACGTCGCCCGCGCCGATCTCACGGAGGACCGAGCGAACCGCCTCGATCTGGCCTTCGGGGTCGGGGGCAGCGGCGTCGACCACGTGGACGAGCAGGTCCGCCAGCCGGACCGAATCGAGCGTGGAGCGAAAGGCCTCCACGAGCTCGTGAGGAAGCTTGCGCACGAAGCCGACGGTGTCGGTCACGAGCACGGTCTCCCCACCCGGCAGCGCGAGCTGACGGGTCCTCGGGTCCAAGGTGACGAAGAGCCGGTCCTCCGCCGGGACGCCGGCGTCGGTCAGCCGGTTGAGCAGGGTGGACTTGCCGGCGTTCGTGTACCCGACGAGCGCCACCTCCCGCAGGCGCCCTCGGCTCCTCGAGCGGCGCTGCAACTGGCGCGTGCGCTCCACCTCTCGCAAGTCGGCCTCGAGCCGATGCATGCGCCGCACCAGCCGCCGGCGGTCCACCTCGAGCTGCGTCTCACCGGGACCGCGCGTCCCGATGCCGCCCGCCTGCTGGCTGAGCTCGCGGCCGCGCCCTCGAAGCCGCGGCAGGCGATAGCGCAGCAGGGCCAGCTCGACCTGCGCCTTGCCCTCGGGGCTCCGTGCGTTCTGGGCGAAGATGTCGAGGATCACTGCCGTTCGGTCGATCGCCGTACGACCGAGGAGCTTCTCCAGATTTCGCTGCTGGGCGGGCGAGAGCTCGTCGTCGAAGACCACGGTGTCCGCGTCGACCTGCTCGGCGAGCGCTGCCAGCTCGTGCGCCTTGCCACGGCCGATGAACGTCGCCGGATCCGGACGCCCCCGTCGCTGGATCGTGCGCGCGACCACATCCGCGCCCGCGGTACTGACGAGCTGTGCCAGCTCGTCGAGGTTGGCCTCGACGTCCTCGCCGTCGGTGCCCGGAAGCACGGCGCCCACGAGCACGATGCGCTCGCGGAACTCGCGCGTGATGAGCGTGCTCGGGAGCTGCGACGTCATCCGTCCCCGCTCGCCGAGGCGAAGAACGAGGTGTCGACCTCCACGTCCGCCACCTTGCGCACCGGCCCGGCCAGCTCGACGCCGGCCAGCTCGACGCCAGCCAGCTCGACGCCGGCCAGGGGACCTCCGGTCGAGCTCCCTGCGGTACCGAGACGCACCTCCAGACGGCCACCGGGATTGTCCACGCGCACCACGCTGCCGACCATCCCGAAGGCCTGGGCGACCGCCGCGACGGCACAGGTGCCCGTCCCGCAGGCGAGCGTCTCGCCGACGCCGCGCTCGAGCACCCGCAGCTCGAGATCTGCTCCTGTGTGCCCGGGCCGCGCGACCTCGAGGTTCACCGGCCTGCCGGCCGCGTGCGCCGCGGCAACGCCGAGCGCCCCGAGGTCCAAGGCGTCGAGAGCGACGTCTCCGATGACGACGAGGTGGGGGTTGCCCACGTCCGCGAGCCGGGCCCGCGTACGGGGGAGCATGCTCTGCACCTCGCGCCCCAGTCGCACAACGCCCATATCCACGCGCGCCCAGGCCCTGCCGTCGCCAACAGGCTCGTAGGAGACGGTGCGACGACCGGCGGCCGTGGCCACGCGGACCTCCCCCGGGCCGAGGAGACCCGCGAGGACGGCGGCATGGACCAGGCATCGAATGCCGTTGCCGCTCATCTCCGCCTCGGATCCGTCGGCATTGTGGAGGACCATCTCGAGGTCGGCCACCGCAGCGGCGGGGCGCCCGAAGATCAGGCCGTCGGCGCCGATGCCGCGGTGCCGGTCGCACAGTGCCCGCACGTGGGAGGACGTGAGCGGCAGGGGCTCGTGCGGCGAACGACCGAGGACCACGAGGAAATCGTTCCCCGCAGCCTCGAGCTTCGTCAGCGTGATCGTGCGAGTGCGCCATACGATCGCATCGCTCGCGCCGCGCGTCTCGCTGGGCGGGCGCGGTGCAGCGGCGGGGACCATGTCGTCAGTCTCGCACTGACGCACCGCCGAGCGCTGCGACGAGCACGTCTTCGGGATCCTCGTCGGGCGCGATCCAGCGGACGCGCGGGTCGCGGCGGAACCATGACCGCTGGCGGCGTGCGAAGGCTCGAGTCCGCCGCACGGCTTCGCGCACGCATGCCTCGAGCGGCGCACCCCGCTCCACATGCTCGAGCAGCTCCCGGTAGCCGAGCGCTTGGCGCGCGGTGCGCGACAACCCGCCCGGCCGAGCTGAAAGGCTCCGGACCTCCTCGACGAGACCCTCGTCCAACCATCGGGCGAAGCGCTCCTCGATCCTTCGGTCCACGACCTCGGGCACGAAAGGCAGGCCCAGCAGCATCACGTCGGTCGGAGGGTACGCGCTGAGCCCGGGGCCGTACGAGGAGAATGGCCGGCCCGAGCCGAGCGTGACCTCGAGCGCGCGCACGATCCGGCGGCGGTTCGTGTCCGTCGTGCGCGACGCAGCGACGGGGTCGAGCACAGCAAGCCGCGCGTGCAGTTCCTGGATGCCCCCGGGACGCCGCGCGTCACGCTCGAGCGCTTCGGCCACGTCGGGGTAGCGCGCCGGGATGTCGAGGTCGTCGACGACGGCGCGCAGGTACAGGCCGGTACCGCCGACGAGGAGCGCGCGCCGTCCGCGACTGGCGATGTCATCCCTTGCGGCCAACGCCCGCGCCCGGAAGTCACTGACGGTGAACTCTTGGTCGGGGTCCACGAGGTCGAGCATGTGGTGCGCAACCGCCGCGCGATCCGCCGGCGACGGCTTCGCCGTCCCGATGTCCATGCCCCGGTAGACGGTCATCGAGTCGACGCAGACGATCTCCACGTCTCCGAGCCGACGTGCCGCTGCCAACGCCAGCGAGGACTTTCCTGACGCCGTCGTCCCGACGAGCGCCACGGCGGGAGGTGCCTGGCTCAAGCTGCCGTGACCGGGATCCTGCGACGGTGGGCAGGGAGAGCGATCACCCGCACGAGGCTGCCGACGAGATGGTGCGGGCCCGCCGCGGTCACCTCGACCTCGCAGAACGCCCCCGGCGCGGGGGCGCCGTCGCCAGGGGGAGGGAAGTGCACCAGCTTCCCCTGGCGCGTCCGGCCGGTGAGCATCCCGGCGTCCCGACGGCTCGAGCCTTCGACGAGCACCTCCTCGACCCGGCCCACGCGCGCCTCGTAGCGCCGCAGCGCGGAGCGCTCCACCACCTGACGCAGCCGCTCGAAGCGGTCCGCGACCACATCGGCCGGCACGAAGACGTCGTGCATCGCAGCGGCGCGCGTACCTGGGCGCGGCGAGAAGATGAACGTGTACGCGCTGTCGAACTCGGCCTCCGCCACCACCGCGAGGGTCTCGGTGAAGTCCACCTCGGTCTCGCCGGGAAAGCCGACGATGAGGTCGGTGGTGACGGCGAGGTCGTTCACGGCTGCGCGCGCCGCAGCAAGGCGGGCAAGGTAGCGCTCCGCCGTGTAGCCGCGGCGCATCGCGCTGAGCACGCGATCGCTCCCGGCCTGCAGGGGAAGGTGGAGCTGCTCGCAGACCGCGCCGACCTCGGCCATCGCCGCGATCGTCTCAGGCCGGAGATCCTTGGGGTGGGGGCTCGTGAAGCGAACGCGGCGCACACCGTCCACCGAACCGACTGCACGCAGCAGCTCTGCGAACAGCGGCCGGCGCCGCGTGAGGTCGCGACCGTAGGAGTTCACGTTCTGGCCGAGAAGCGTGACCTCCACGACGCCGCGGCGCGCAAGCGCGCGGACCTCCGCGACGACGTCCGCAACCGGCCTGCTCACCTCCGGACCCCGCACTGCAGGCACGATGCAAAAGGCGCACGAATTGTCGCAGCCCGTCTGGATGGTGACCCACCCCGCGTACGGCAGCTCGCGCACCGCACCGAGCGCCGGAGCGAGGTCGGCCAGGACGGGGTCCGGCGCGTCGAGCACTTCGACCAGCGGCCCCTCCGCCGCGGCGCGCCGCAGGAGCTCCGGTGCCCGGGCCAGGTTGTGAGTCCCGAACACGACGTCGACGTGGGGCGCCTTCTGCCGGACGAGCTCACGGTCCTTCTGCGCAAGACAGCCCCCTACGGCGATCTGCAGGCCCGGACGCCGCTCGCGCAGCGTCTTCAGGTGCCCGAGATGGCCGTAGAGCTTGTTGTCGGCGTTCTCACGGATGCAACACGTGTTGAAGACGACGACGTCCGCCTCGTCGAGGCTCTCCGCCTGCTCCATTCCCTCGGCCACGAGCAGCCCTGCGAGGCGTTCGGAGTCGTGCTCGTTCATCTGGCACCCGAAGGTGCGGACGAGAAACTTGCGGCTCACCGCCCGAGTGTATGCCCAGGCGTCCCCCCAGGCGTCTCCTCGGGCGTCTCCTCGGGCGTCTCCTCGGGCACGCCTCCACTGGCGCTGGCGCCGGCGCCCGCGCCCACGTGCCCGGCGCCCGCGTCCCCCGCGCCCCCGGCGTCCGCGTCCCCGGCGCCGGCGCCGGCGCCCACGCCCGTGGCGCGCTGGGGTAGCCGCGCGTCCTCACCCAAGACGAGACCAACGAGGTCGGCGCGAAGCACGAGCGATTGCCCTGGGACGCCGGCGTCGGCCAGCGCGGCCAGCCCGGCATCTGCGATTCGCGCCACCTCACCTGCATCGCAGATCCCGAGAAGCGTCGGGCCTGCACCTGACCAGCAGGCCGCCCGCGCGCCGGCGCGCTCGAGCGCTTCGAGGAGGTGCGGCGCCTCAGGGAAGAGCTGGGCCCGGGGCGGCTGGTGCAGCCGGTCTCCGGCCGCTGCAGGCACAAGCTTGTCGCGATCGCCCAGCCCCTCCAAGAGCAGCGCAAGCCGGCCGAGGTTGAAGATCGCGTCCGAGCGCGGGACCTCCGGGGGCAGGATGGCACGGGCGTGCGCGGTCTCGAGCAGTCGGTCCGGCACGAGCGCGACGAACTCGAGCCCCGGATCGAGCGCGAAGCGCGAGATTCGCCATCCGTCCTCCAGCGCGTTGACCGCGACGAGGCCTCCGGCGTACGAGGCGGCCGCGTTGTCGGCGTGGCCCTCGAGACGCGCCGCGACGCCGAGCGGATCGTCCGCTCCGGCCGCTGCAGCCGTCGCCACTGCCAGCGCAGCGGAGGAGCCGAGGCCACGAGCCACCGGAACCTCGGAGCGCACGCGGATCGCCACGCGGTCGTGGCCGAGGACCGCGGCGGCGACGCGGGCCGCCAGGTGGGAGGCGTCCGCCGGGAGCTCCGATCCCTCGCCCTCACTCTCGACGCTGAGCCGTGCGGCAGGCTCGAGCTCGACCTCCACGTAGAGGTCGAGCGCGACCGCCAGGACGTCGAGCCCTGGGCCGAGGTTGGCTGACGATGCGGGCGCCCGGGCGCGCACGCGTACCTCAGGGCACCCGTGCGGCGAGCCGCACAGGCACCGACACGTGCTGATCGGCGAGCAAGAAGACCGCCGCGCCCAACCGGGCTCCTTTCCTCGCGCCGTCTCGAGGGAGGTGGATGCGCACGAGCTGGCGGACTCGATCACCGGGCAGGACGAGCAGCTGAGCGGACGAGCCCGTGGTGACATCGACGGCATGCCCGCCGGCGACGACCTGCGCCACGACGGCACCCTTGGGCACCATCGTCTCCGCCTGCACCCGCGCAGACGCAGCTTTCGCGAGCGCGAGCGCCTCCTTGCCAGCCAGCTCGAGCACTGTCCATCCCTCCTGGGAGGTCACCGCGGCGAGCGATAGCAGGCTGCGGCCGTCCACCGACGTGCGATAGGCAAGGAGGTCGCCGCCCCCCGCCGCAGAGGTGAAGCCAGACTTGATCCCCACGACGCCTGTCGTGCCCAGCAGCGGCGTGTAGGAGCTCACGACACCGGCGAACGGCAGGCTGACCGCCGGCATGGACACGATCTGTGCGAAGACAGGGTCGGCCATCGCAACGGCGGCGACCTTCAGCAGATCGGACGCAGTCGACACCGACGACGCCGAGAACCCGCTCGCGTCAGCGAAGTGGGTCTCGCTCATCCCGAGGGAGGCAGCAGTGGCGTTCATCTTCGCGACGAACGACGGGAGGCTGCCGGCGTCCCAGACGGCGAGCGCGTATGCGAGGTCGTTGGCCGAATGGACGAGGAGGCCTTGGAGCATCTGGTACTCGGTGAGGACCTCCCCCGCCCTCAGGACGACGTTGGCTTGGTCCGTGACCGTGTCCAGCCCGAACTGCGAAGCGTCCGCCTCGGTCATCGTCACGCTCGGTCCCTGCTCGCCGAGACCGAGCGGGTGGTCGTGGAGCACCACGTACGCCGTCATCACCTTGGTCATGCTTGCGACGGGCACAGGCCGTTCGAGCCCCGATTGCGCGCTGAAACCGATCGCCGGGATGTCCACGGCCGACTGCCCGGTCTTGGGCCAAGGGAGCGCGGGGGTGAGGGACGCTGCGGTGGCGGGGCCTGCAACGGCGACACGGGGGAGCCGCACCACGACCGAGAGCCGGGGTGGCACGGCGATGCCCGTTTCCGAGCCGGTCAGCCACACGGCAACCGCCGCGAGCACGGCGACCGCCGACCCCGTACGCAAAAGACGCAGAAGGCGACGCCGTGCGCGGCGCCGGCCGTGCGCGTACCAGCGCCCGCCTGGGGCCAGAGGGTGACCCGATGGTCGATGGCTCGACGGCGGGGCCAAGATCACGGCGGCCCAGGCTATCGGGGGCGGGAGTCCAATTCCTCGGGCGTCATCAGCACAGCCCGGGCCTTGGATCCCTCCGACGGTCCGACCACTCCTCGGCGTTCGAGCAGGTCCATGATCCGGCCGGCGCGCGCGAACCCGACTCGAAGCTTGCGCTGCAGCATCGACGTCGAGCCGAGCTGGGAGCGCACGACGAGCTCCAGCGCCGTCTCGAGCAGCTCATCGTCGTCCTCCGCGAACGGCGAGCTGCCTGCGGGGCTGTCGTCGGCCCCTTGGATGCCGACGACCGGCTCGGTCACCCTGCCCTGGCGGCGCCAATGACCGACAACTGCGCGCACCTCGGCCTCGGAAACCCACGGCGCTTGCAGGCGTCGCGGGACGCTCGACGAGGCGGTGAGCAGCAGCATGTCGCCCTTGCCGACGAGCCGTTCGGCACCGGGCTGGTCGAGGATCACGCGGCTGTCGGCGAGCGAGGACACCGAGAAGGCCATACGGCTCGGGATGTTCGCCTTGATCACGCCGGTGATGACGTCGACAGAGGGTCGCTGGGTGGCGAGCACGAGGTGGATCCCGACCGCCCTTGCCATCTGGGCGATGCGGCACACCGACTCCTCGACGTCACGGGCCGCGACCATCATGAGGTCGTTCAGCTCGTCGACGACGACGAGGACGAAGGGGAGCCTCTCGGGGCCCGGCACGTCCGAAGTGCCGTCCCAGCGACCTTCGGCCTCCTCGGCGCCGACACCACCCTCGGGACCTGCGCCGTCCTCGCCTCCGGGTGACTCGTCGCGCAGGCCCCCTGCCTCGGTGCCGTCTCCCGAAAGCCCGCCGGAGCGGTCGTCGGGGGCCTCCTCGGCGCGCGCACCAGTGCCTCGGGCTGCCGCTCGGGCCCGCGCCGCCACCGCTGCCAGCTCGGCGGCGAGCGATGGCCCGCCCGGCGGTCTCAGATCGCCGCGTGAGAGCGCGTCGTTGTAGCCCGCAATGTCGCGCATGCCCTGCTCCGCGAGGAGGTCATAGCGACGTTCCATCTCTTTCACCGCCCACGACAACGCGTTGGCGGCCTTCTTCGGGTCGACCACGACCGGCGTGAGGAGGTGCGGGAGCCCGTTGTACTGGCCGAGCTCGACGCGCTTGGGGTCGATGAGGATGAGGCGAACCTCGTCAGGGGTCGCCCGCATCAGGACCGAGGTGATGAGCGAGTTGATGCACGAGGACTTCCCTGCACCCGTCGCACCGGAGATGAGGACGTGCGGCATCTCGGTGAGGTTGACCATCACGGGGCGCCCCGCGATGTCGCGTCCGAGCGCGACCTCGAGGGGATGGCGCGAACGCGCGGCTTCAGAAGAGCTCAGGATGTCGCCGAGCGCCACGAGCTGACGCTGCCGGTTCGGCACCTCCACCCCGATCGCAGACTTCCCTGGGATCGGCGCGAGGATCCGGACGTCCGGCGACGCCATCGCGTATGCGATGTCGCGACTGAGGCTCGTCACCCGTGCGACCTTCACCCCTGCCCCGAGCTCGAGCTCGTACCTGGTGACGGTCGGGCCCACCGTCCTGCCGGCGAGACGCGTCTCGACGCCGTGGGCCGCGAGCGCTGCGACCAGCGCCTCTCCCGCCTGGTCCAGCAACCGCTCGTCGAGCCGCTGCTCGGTCGAGCGTGCGAGGAGACGCAGCGGAGGGAGCCGCCACTCCCCGAGCGCAGCCCCCACGCCACCTCCGACTGCGCCCCCGACGACGAGGCTGCCCGCGCGCCGCGCGGTTTCGGGGCCCCCGTCCCCTCCGGCGGGTTCCTCTACCCCCCCCAGGGCCGCCAGCGCCCCGGCCTCGCCCGTGCGCGCTGGGGCCGCGGCGCTCGAGGTGTCGGACACCGATTCGGCCATACATGCCTCGTCGATCCCGATGGCCTCGCCCGTGCTGCCGGCGATCGCTGCTGGGTGGCCATCCACATCCGGGTCCGCGAGCACGTGGAGGCCCGCGCCACCGCCCGCGCCACCGCCCGCGCCACCGCCCGCGCGGCGGACCCGCGGCTCTGCTGGCAGGTCTGACCCCAGGTCACGCACCTCGACCGGCCGGTCGAGCACTCGCCTGACGAACGCGCCGGTAGCGGCGAAGGGCCGTCCCAGGCTGCGCAGCCGGATCCCCGTAGCGAGCACCGTGCCGACCGCACCGATCGCAAGTAGCAGGACCACGGCCCCCGCGGTGCCGAGCCCGTGCGCGAGCGGGCGCCCCGAGAGCACCCCGAGGGCCCCACCTGCACCGGCGAGGGCGGCGCTCGGAGACGAGAGCGAGGGCATCCCCCCGGCGAGCTCGGCCAGCCCGCAAGCAGCGACGAGGGTGAGCACCGCACCCGCGCCGGCCCGACGGCTCGAGAGCCGCCTCCGGCCCGCCACCACGGCCACCCCTGCTGCGACCAGTGCCGGCGGGAGGAGGAACCGGGCCCACCCCGCGGCCACCCCAAGCCCGGCGTCGACGGCGCGACCCACGCCACCGGCCGCATCCCCGTACACGGCGAGGGCGAGCAGCACTCCGACGGTGACGAGCCCGATCGCCCACAGGTCGGCGCCGTGGTCGCTCAGCACCCCGGTCGCCACGGGTGCCGGCCGCGACCCACGCGACCCTCCAGACCCACGCGACCCTCCGGCGCCGCGCTGGCCTCCCGCGGGCCGCGCGCGCCCGCCCCGAGGCGAGGCGTGCTCCGCGTTCCCCGACCCGCCGGGACGTTGCCTCCCCCCCTCCTTGGGTGCGGACCGGGCACGGGCGCCGCTCCGTGCCGTTTCGCGCTTCGTCGTCACCACAGTGCCGTCACCACAGTGCCAACGAGGCTACTGCCGTCGCCATGCGGATCGCGGGAGGATGCACGGCGTCGACCAGGGAGGAACCCGGACGGCCGTGAGCTCACGGCAGTGAGCTCACACGGCCTTGAGCTCACACGGCCATGACGACCGGCACGATCATCGGGCGGCGGCGCGTCCGCTCGTTCACGAGCCGCCCGAGCGCCCGCCGAGCGTGGCGAGTGAGGACCTCGACGTCGTGCGCGCCCTCCTGCATGGCCTCGGCCAGGGCCTCGGCGACCGCAGTCGAGGCATCCCCGAGCAGCTCTTCCGCCTCGGGCGCGTGCACCCATCCTCTGGTCGCGATCTGGGGAGCCGCCGTGAGCACCTTGCGCTGGAGGTCGACCGTCGCTACCACCATGACCACGCCCTCTTCGGCGAGCTGGCGGCGGTCGCGCAGCACGCCGTGGCCGACGTCGCCGACCGTGCCGTCCACGTAGAGATAGCCGGCCGGCACGGTGCCGTCACGGTGCAGCCCAGCCTCGTCGAGCCGCACGACGTCCCCGTCCTCACATAGAAGGACCTGGTCATCGGGCACACCCATCGAACGGGCGAGCTGGACGTGGTGGACCAGGTGGCGGTACTCGCCGTGGACCGGCACGAACGCCCGAGGTTTCGCCACTGCGAGCATCGTGCGCAGCTCTCCCTCGCGACCATGACCGCTCACGTGCACCGCCTCGGTGCCGGTGTGGACGACCCGCGCGCCACGGCGGTGGAGCTCGTCGATCACCCGGCCGACCGACCACTCGTTGCCCGGGATCGGGTGGGCACTGATCACCACGACGTCCCCCTGGCCGACCTGGAACCACTTGTTGTCCCCGGTCGCCATCAGCGAGAGCGCCGACATGGGCTCTCCCTGGGACCCCGTGGAGATCACGCACACGTGCCCGGGCGCCAGGCGATCGACGTCCTCGATCTCCACGAGCACCCCCGGTGGGATGGTCAGCAACCCTAGGCGCTGGGCGAGCTCCACGTTCTTGGCCATGGAGCGCCCGAGCGTCGCCACCCTGCGCCCGGTCGCCACCGCGGCGTCGACAACCTGCTGCACACGGTGGATGTGGCTGGCGAAGCACGCGACCACGATCCTTCGACCCGCGCTGGCGGCGAACACCCGTGCCATGGCTGCACCGACCGTGCTCTCGGAGAGGGTGAAACCGGGCTCCTCCGCGTTGGTCGAGTCCGAGAGAAGCAGCGCGACGCCCTCGCCCGAGGCGATCGCCCCGATCCGGGCGAGGTCCGTGCGCCGCCCGTCGACGGGCTCCAGGTCGATCTTGAAGTCGCCGGTGTGGAGGACCACGCCCTGGGGCGTGGAGAACGCGAGGGCGAACCCCTGAGGCACCGAGTGGGTCACCGGGATGAACTCCACCTCGCAGGGACCTATCGCGCGCCGCTCACCGTCGTCCACCTCGACGAACCGGGCGCGCCCGGCCAATCCCGACTCTTCGATGCGGTTGCGCGCGAGCCCGAGGGAGATCTCCGAGCCGTAGATCGGGACCTCGAGCTCCCGCAGCAGGTACGCGAGGCCACCGGTGTGGTCCTCGTGCCCGTGAGTCAGCACGACAGCCTCCACCTGGTCTGCGTGCTCGACGAGGTAGGTGAAGTCCGGCAGGACGAGGTCGACACCTGGCATGTCGGGATCGGGGAACATCACGCCGCAGTCGACGACCACGATGCGCCCGTCGACCTCGATGCACGCGCAATTCCGCCCGATCTCGCCGAGACCGCCGAGGAAGACGACTCGGACCGGCGCGCGCTTGACCACCCGGGCTCCCGAGGCCCTCGTCAGGCGGTCGAGTGGATCGGCGCCGAGCCGAGCCGGGTGAGAATGCGCAGTGCCTCTCCCTCGAGCTCGGGGGGACCCTCGCCGAGGGGAAGCCGGCACTGCCCGACCCGCAGGCCGAGCGCCCGGCAGGCGGCCTTCGCCGGGAGCGGATTGGGGAATTGGTCGGTCGACTCGAAGTCGTAGGACTCGACGAGCCTCGCGTTCTCTGCCCTCGCACGCTCCAGATCGCCGTCGAGCGCGGCATGCACCATTCGATGCATCTCCGGCCCGGCCCAGTGGGCACACACCGAGATGACCCCGACACCGCCGAGCGCCAGCAGCGGGAGCGTGAGCGAGTCGTCTCCGCTGTAGAGCTCGAAGGAACGAGGCGCGTGAGCAAGCAACCGTGCGGCGGCCGCGGGATCGCCCGTCGCATCCTTCACGCCCACCACGTTGGGAACCTCGTGGACGAGCCGCAGCATCGTCGCCTGCGCGATCCGCCGCCCGGCGCGCACCGGGATGTCGTAGAGGACGACCGGCAGCTCGGTGGCCGCGGCAACAGCGGAGAAATGCGCGAGCAGGCCTTCCTGGGAGGGGCGGTTGTAGTAGGGGGTCACCACCAGGACGCCGTCGACGCCACATTCGGTCGCCTTCTTGGTGAGCTCGATCGAATGCCTCGTGTCGTTCGTGCCGGTGGCGGCCAGCACCGGCACCGTGACCGCCTCGGCAACAGCCCTCCACAGCTCGGCCAGCTCTCCGTCGGAGAGCACCGGACCCTCGCCGGTGGTGCCCGCCAGCACCAGACCTTCGCTCCCGTGCTCGGTCAGCCAGCGCCCCAGCTCCACCGCCGCATCAGCGTCGAGCGACCCGTCCGAACCGAAGGGCGTCACCATCGCGGTGATCACCGCACCGAAGCGCGCAGCCTGCACACGATCAACCTACCAGCGCGATCGGCGCGGGGATCGGCTCACGCCCCTCCACCGGCTCACGCCCCTCCACGCGCGGTCCGACCGTTGCCGAAGCGCAATTCGTCCGCAGGGGCGATCTGCGGGCTCGCACGCCCTGCTCCGACCCCAACCGGCCCGCGCGAGGCCCGTGGGCTGTTCGCTCCCAGCTCCACGCCACCCTGGGCGGCGTGCACCAGCCGCGGCTCTGACCTCATCACGAGACGGTGGGCGACCCCGAGACGCTGGCTCAGCGACGTCGACTCACGAGACATCGAGCATGCGATCGAGCACGGCCGCCCAGTCGACAGGCTCGACGGGGATCTGCACCGCCGCGTGCACGGCAGCCGCCCACGTCGCCTCGGCCGCCTCCACCACCTGCACCGCGCGCGCCATCGCCTCTGCCCCGGGCGCAGCCGTCCACACGGATGCGGCTCCACTCGCTGCCTCCGCGGCCGCCGCCGTCGCGAGCCGTGCAGCCTCCTTCACCGTGGCGTTCCCTCGTTCCCGCTCGGCCACCCGAGCCTGCTCCGCCGTCCTGGTTGCCCGGGTCGCTCGCGCGGCTGCCCGCGCGGCCCTCGCGGCGCGCTCGACTGCCTGCGCCACGGCATCCTGCACATTGGCGCACGCCTTCGCTGCGTCCTGTGCCGAGCCCGCCTCGGTCACGGCGGGAAGCTTGCTGAGGTCGTCAGCCGTCTCGGCCAGCCCTGCCGATCGGAGCGCCGCAGGGGCGGCCACGCGGACAGCCCAATCGGCGATGGCCATGACTCGGCGAAGCTCCACGTCGTGGGCAGCCTTCGTGTCGACCAGCCGCGGGATGTATCCGACCAGCCTCTGGCGCTCCTCGTCTCCGACGCGGTCGTTGATGAGCTGGCAGAACGCCGAGATGACGGGCGAGACGGTCTCGGGGTGGTTCGTGTGGGGCTCGCCGGCGAACCACGCGACCGCCTCCATCACGCCGACGGTGCCGTCTCGCGACTTGTGCGCGCCACGGTCGAGCCGCACGGTCGCCAGGTCGATCGTCACGGCAGGAAGCCCTGCGCCTTCACCGTCACCGTCGGGAGCGCCTCGAGGCTCGGCGACGTAGGCGACGCCGGCGACGTGGGCGACGTGGAACCGCACTTCGGGCTCACTCTGCTCACGCCACCAGTCGGCCCGGGCTACCCGAGAACAGGCGGTACTTGACGCACACCCGGCAGTCCCCTGGGCACGGATTCGAGTCCGCGAAGGGGCAATGGACCGGCTGGAGCCGGGGAACGGGGACGTCGAACGTCTCGAGCTCCGCGACCGCCCCTGTCACGCTCGGTCGGGTCCCAGCTCCGCTCCCGCTTCGACGGGCGAGACGAGGCGCAGCGGCGAACGCAGCGGCGACGAGGACGGCATTGGCCAGTCCGAACGTGAGAGGGGCCAGCGCGAGAGGGACCACGGCGACCAGGACCCCGGCGACGAGCGCAACACCCCCGAGAACCACGACTCCCAAGCCTACGAGCGCAGCCAGGGGGATCGCGGCGACCAGAGCGAGCGCGACCAGGGCAAACCACATGAGCCGGCGAGCAGCAACGTCCAACATGCATCCATTGTGAGGCACGCGTCAATGCGGTCAAGAGTCAAAGGTCCTCGCGCGGCCCCAGAGTGCCTGCGCCTCGTCGCAGAGGCGCACGGGGCGGCTCAACGTCTCGAAATGGGCGCTGCTCGCGGATCTCCCTCAGATGCCGAGCAGCGCGTCAAGCCCGAGGGTGACACCCGGCAGGTCCCCCACTCGCCGGATCGCGAGCAGGACGCCGGGCATGAACGACCTGCGGTCGTAGGAATCGTGTCGCACAACGAGCGACTGGCCGGGTGCGCCGAAGATCACCTCTTCGTGCGCGACGAGCCCAGGAAGGCGCACCGAGTGGACCCGGACGCCCCCGGGCCCCGACCCCCCGCGTGCGCCGTCGAGGGCCAGCTCGGTCGTGTGGTCACGGAACGCCGAAGCTCCCGCATCCTGGCGGGCGGCGGCGATGCGTTCGGCCGTGCGCAGCGCCGTTCCCGACGGCGCGTCGCGCTTGGCGTCGTGGTGGAGCTCGATCACCTCGGCGCCGTCCATGAACGGGGCCGCGAGCTCGCAGAAACGCATGAGGAGGACGGCGCCGATCGCGAAGTTCGGCGAGACGACGGCGTTGGCACGCCCCTCGCTGAACACGCGTCCAAGCGATACGAGGTCCTCGGGACCGAGCCCGGTGGTTCCGACGACGGCGTGGACACCGTGCTCGGCAAGCCACGGGAGGGTGCGGCGGGCGGCGTCGGCGACCGTGAAGTCCACTGCCACGTCGACCCCCGCGTCGGCGAGCCCCTCGACGCTGCTCGAAACGAGAGCCGTCGATCCGACGCCAGGCATCCAGTCATCCGGGAGGCTGCGCCCCTCCACGGCCGGGTCGACGATCGCTGCGAGCGCCAGGTCCGGCGCCTCCTCGACCGTCCGACACACCTCGCGGCCCATCCGACCGGCGCCACCGACCACCCCCACGCGGATCACCCTGGCCACCCTACCGGCCCGAGTCGCGCATGCCGGGGGGCGGATCCCATGACGAGCCCGGGACACCAGCTCGCATCCTCCCCCGTCTCCGCCTTCGCCCGAAGGCCACGATCGCCGCGCCGAAGAGCGCGAGAAACCCCGCGACGGCGGCAGAGGACCCGGCGATCCCGAGCGTGAGGAGCTTCGGACGGAAGTGGAACGTGAGCACCCACCTGCCCGCAGGCACCCGGACGGACTGGATCAGGCCGTGGGGACGTACGGCGAGCGACACCGACCGGGTGCCCGTCCGCTGCGCACCCGGAGCCGGCACGGCCGGCACGGCCGGCGTGAGCGTCGCGCGCCAGCCCGCGAGGTACGCCTCGCTCCACACGACCGTGACGGGTCGGGTCGCGACGACGCGCACGACCGCACCGCCCCAGTCCGGGGCCGCGACCTGCCTCGCCGAGGAGCCGGGGACTGGAGTGGCAAGCCACACCGGCGGGCGCACCGGCTTCGTGCGCCGGAAGATCCCCAGCCCGCCGTCCAGCGTGCCGGTGAAGCGCCACGTGGAGGTGTCCATGGCATCCTGAACCATCCCGTCGAGCACCCAGCGCCCCCCGTGAACGCCCTGGAGCGTGGACGTGTCGGCGATCTCTCGAGCGGGTCCCTCGACCACGATGCCCGCAGCGACCTGCGGGCGGCGGAACCCGACCGCCCACCCCGTCGGCGTCGGGCTCACGTGCTCGGCCGGCCACCGCGTCGCGCCGGTGGCGGTCACGACACCGACCTTCGGCGTGCCGGCAGGCGGCGTCCCCCCGGTGACGGCAAGTGTCGCCGACCCCAAGGTGACCAGCCGGCCGAGGTAGAAGGTGCGCCGGTGCGTGCTCCCGGGCAGTGGCGCTCCGGGGCATGGCGCCGGGGGCGCTTGCGACACCGGTCCCACGGCCCTCGTGCCCACCGCGAGGTCCCCCGCCGACACGAGCACGGTCGCAAGACGCAGCGGTCCGAACGTCCCAGTCTCGAGCGCGCAGGGGCTCACCGTGTCCAGGCGGTGCGAGCCCGTCGGGGCGCCATAGCTGGCCGAGACGATCGACCCGTACCCCTGGACGCTCGCCAGCCCCGTGAACGCGTTCAGGTCCGGCTGCCCGACGGTGCTCAGTGTGACGAGGTGCGACACTGTCGTGTCGACGATGGCGAAGCGACCGCTCGTGCCGAGCACCGCCGCTGCCGCGGCGTGGGAAGGCTCCAGTGTCGCCGCAGGCGGCCCGATCGCTGTCGACGTCGCCAGGGCGAAGAACGCGAGGTCGGCGACCACCACCGCCACGAGCGCGCGCCGCCGCGTGGGAGCGCCGAGCCGGCGCCATCGGGCGACGAGCACCACAATGGCGCCCGCGACGACGGCTTGGGCCAGGAACCACGGCCACAAACCCCGGGCGAGCGCCGCCCCGGACGCCGTCGCGTGCAGCCATTCTTCGACTGGGATCGGCGCGGCGAGCGTGATCGCGCACAGCGCGACCGCTGCAGCTGCGGGGACCGCAGGCAGCCAGGCCCTCCAATCCCGCGTTCTGTCCAAGGTCCCCGAAAGCCGGGAAGCACGAGCGCTACCTGCGCCGCGGCGAGCACGAGCAGGCGCGGTGCGCTCGGCCAGCGCATGGTCGGCCCAGAAGGCGAACAGGACGGCAAGCGACAGGTCGACGATCTCGACGTTGCGGCTCTGTAGGCGGGTCTTGCCGAGCAAAGGGACTGCTGCCCAGACGTGCCCAAGCGGGGTGAACGACCCCCACGTGAGCAGCAGGCCCAGGGCCCCGAGCGCGAGCCACATGCCCCAGTCGCTCGAACGGGCCGCTCGCCTTCGACCGAACGATCGCACGAGGAGGGCGAGCGCCGCGCCGAGCGGCAGCATGCCGACATAGGACGTCACCTCAGGGAGGTTGTAGCTGTTGAAGTAGCTCACGGACCCGAAGTGGCCTGCACCGCCGAACAGGTCGGGGACGAGGAGCAGCAGCGACCACGACACGTGCAGCGAGCCGGAGCCGAAGTACTGGTAGGTCTCGACCGCTCGCTGGGACGCCGTGATGAACGTCCAGCCGGGGCCCAGCTCCGCCGCGGCCAGCGCGACGCCCCATACACCGGCGAGCGCCGCGTAGCCGCAGAAGCGGATGCGCGCGGCAAAGGTCACCCGTCTCGGCGCGTAACGGCGCAGGACGATCCAGGCCACCACCACGGCGCCGACCACCTCGGTCTCGACCATCGAGCGCGGCTCGCCAGTGAGGGCCTCGAGCCCGACCATGAGGGCGAGCAGCGCGACCCAGGGCCACGGCGAGGACCGCTGGCTCGCCTCTGCGCGCTGTGCGATCCCTGATGGCGCCGTGGCGGCTGCGGCGCCGGTGGCGGCGGCGCCGGTGGTGGTGGCGCCGGTGGTGGTGGTGGCGCCGGTGGTGGTGGTGGTGCCGGTGGTGGTGGTGGTGCCGGTGGTGGTGGTGGTCGATGATGCCGGTCCGGTGCCGAAGACCACCCAGGACAGCTCGAGCTCGGCGAGGACGAGAAGCGGCATCCAGCTCATGCCCTGGATCACCGCGATGTGGACGAGCTGACCCGACATGGCGCCGGAGAACGCGAAGGTGAGCGCTCCGACGAAGCTCGCCACAGGGCGCAGGCGGTACTGCCGGCACAGCGCGTACATGCCGAGACCGCCTGCCCAGTAGACACCCAGCAGGTTGACAACGAAGGCGGCGACCGGCGCAAGGACCGCGAAGAAGAACGTGAACGGATAGAACGAACCGGAGTTCAACCCGCCGAGAAGCGGCGTTCCCGACCAGATGAGCGGGTTCCACAACGGGAGATGCCCTTGGCGCAGCTGACGGCCGGTCAGGGCGCGCAGCGGGAAGTTCTGGATCAGGTTGTCGCCGGTGATCGCGGGATGGCCCAGCGCCGCAGGCAACGCGAAGAAGAGCACCGGGAGAACCACGAGCACCCCGACCGCGCGCCCGTCGGGAGAGCCCAGCCACACCCTCAGCCGGGCAGGCACGGCGCGAGGGTTGCCCGGGCCAGACGGCCGCACAGTCGTGCCTCGCTCGACCCGGCCCCCGGTCCCACCCGCGGCGACTGCCGCGCGCCGGGGACCCTTCGACGCTGGCCCCGCGGACACACGGGTGCGGCCGGCTGGCCCACCCGCGTCGGCGCCCGTTGCGCGGGCCCAGCCTGGCCGAGACGGCGGCACGCCCTCGGGCACGCCGCGACGCCTGCCCGCCGTCCCGCTCAGGCGGCTCGACCCGCCAGCCTCAGCGCGGTGCCGTCGAACGCATCGGCGTCGAACGGTCCCACCGCCGCCAAGGTGCGGGGCGCCGCCGCGAGCGAGCGCGCCACGTCGTGCACCGCGTCGAGCTCCACGGCGTCGATGCGCGCCAGAGCCTCGTCGATCGTCCACGCGCGGTCGTAGAGGAGGACCGACGTGCCGAGGCGGCTCATCCTCGCTCCGGAGTCCTCGCACGACAGCAGGGTCTCGGATCGGAGGTTGCCCTTCGCCACGTCGAGCTCACGTGCCGTGATGCCGTTCGCAGCGAGCTCCTCGATCTCGCCGGTCACGATCTCGAGCACCTCGTCGACGTACTCGGGCGCGGTGCCCACGGACACGGTGGTGCACCCGGTGTCGTAGAAGCCGTTGCGTTCGGACCAGATGGAGTAGGCCAGACCGCGTTGCTCCCGCACCTTCTGGAAGAGCCGGCTCGACAGACCTCCACCGAGCACGACGTTCAGCACCGCCAGTGGCCAACGGGCCTCGTCGAAGCGCGACGCCGACCGCATCCCGATCACCAGATGCGCCTGCTCGGTCTGGCGGCGGACCACGACGAGAGGGGCGACGTCGTCAGCGACGGGCACCCGGATCGGCGCGCCACCGCCGGGACGCGCGGCGAACCGAGCCTCGAGAGCTGCCGCCACCTCTTCGTGCCGGCAGTCTCCTGCGACGGCGACCACGACGTTGCCGGGCCGGTAGTGCTCCTCGAAGAAGCCCCGGATCTCCGACGCGGTCGTCGCGCCAACGCTCTCGGGGGTGCCGAGCGTGTCACGGCCGAGCGGGTGTCCGGGGAACAGCGCGGACATCGCCATCTCGGCCGCGAGGTCGGAAGGCTCGTCGGCGTGCATCAGGATCTCGTCGAGGATGACGGTCCGTTCGGCGTCGACGTCGTGCTCGGCGAGCGACGGGTCGTCCATGATGTCCCCGAGGATGTCGAGCCCAAGCCGGAGATGCTCGGAGAGCAGTCGAACGTAGAAGGCCGTGTACTCCTTCGTGGTGAACGCATTGCAGTCTCCACCGACCTCGTCGAGCGCCTCGGCGATCACGGCAGCCGGCCGAGCCGGCGTGCCCTTGAACAAGAGGTGCTCGAGGAAGTGGGAGGCGCCAGCCAGGCGGTCCGGTTCGTCACGTGAGCCCGTCCCGACCCAGAAGCCGATCGCGACCGACCGCACGCCAGGCATCGACTCGGTCGCGAGGCGAGCCCCTGAGGCGAGCCGCTCGCTGCGGACCGCGCCGGTGGCTGCGTTCACCGGCGCCGCTGGCGACGGCGTCCGCCCCCACGGCGGTCGCCGCCCTGCCCGGCATCCCCACCCCGTGGGGAAGCAGGGGCCACGGGACCGAGGTCTCCGAGGTCGGCCACGAGCTCCGCCTCGAACGCGTCCTCGAACGACACGCGTGCGGGGGCTTGGCCCGTCTCGCGGGATCCTGCGGCGTGGTCTGCGCCGTCGCCGGGCTCTCCGGGCTCGCCGACGAGGGAGAGCGACACCTTGCCCTGCGGGTCGATGTCGTCCACCCGGACCTCGACAGGCTGGCCGAGGGTCAAGACGTCCTCGGCCTGCTGGACCCTCTTTCCTCCAGCGAGAGGGGACAGCTTCGAGATGTGCAGGAGGCCGTCACGCCCGGGGAGGATGTTCACGAAGGCTCCGAACTTGGTGAGGTTCACGACCTTGCCCGTGTACACGGCACCCACATCGGCGGTCGGCGGTGTGAGGATGAGCGCGATGCGACGCCGCGCCTCTTCGACGGCCCTGCCGTCCTTGGCACCGATCGTGACGGTGCCGACCACGCCGTCGTCGTCCACGGAGATGTCGGCACCGGTCTCCTGCTGGAGCGTGTTGATGATCTTGCCCTTCGGGCCGATCACCTCACCGATCTTGTCGATCGGGATCTCCATCGACACGATCTTGGGCGCTCCGGCCGCCACGTGATCGCGCGGCTCGGCGATGCAGCGGTGCATCACCTCGAGGATCGTGAGTCGTGCCTCCTTCGCCTGGCGCAGGGCCTGGGCCAGCACGTCAGCAGGAAGCCCGGCGATCTTCGTGTCCAGCTGCAGAGCGGTCACCGCGTCTGCGGTGCCTGCGACCTTGAAGTCCATGTCCCCGAACGCATCCTCGGCGCCCAGGATGTCGGTGAGGGTGACGTAGCGGTCCTCTTCGTGCACGAGACCCATCGCGATGCCGGCCACCGGCGCTTTGATCGGCACCCCGGCCGCCATGAGCGAGAGGGTGGACGCGCACACCGACGCCATCGAGGTGGACCCGTTCGAGGACAGCACATCGGACACCAGACGCAGCGCGTAGGGGAATTCCTCTTTCGGCGGGATCACCGGGAGCAGCGCGCGCTCGGCGAGCAATCCGTGGCCGATCTCCCTGCGCTTGGGTCCCCGCATGAAACCCGTCTCGCCGGTCGAGTACGGCGGGAAGTTGTAATGGTGCATGTAGCGCTTCGACTCGTCCGGCGTGATGGTGTCGAGCATCTGGTCCATGCGCGGCATTCCCAGGGTGCAGACGTTCAGCACCTGGGTCTCGCCACGCTGGAAGAGCGAAGACCCGTGCGCAGTCGGGAAGAGGTCGATCTCGGCGGACAGCGGCCGGATCTCGGAGGTGGTGCGCCCGTCGATCCGCATGCCCTCTTCGACGATGCGCTTGCGCACGAGCTTCTTGTTCAGGGCGCGCACCGCGGCGGCGATCTCTCGCTCGCGCCCGGGAAGCTCCTCGGCGAGCTCGGTGAGGACCGAGGACGTGACGTTCTCGGTCTCGAGGTTGCGCGCCGTCTTGTCGGCGATCTGGACAACCTTTGCGACGCGCTCTGCGGCCGTCGCCTGCACGCGCTCCCACACGTCGTCGCCGTAGTCGACGAACGTCGAGAACGGGACCGCCTCGATCGGACCGCGCGCCTCGACGAAGCGGGCGACGAGCTCGCGTTGGAGGTTCACCGACTCGCGGATCCACGTCTTCGCCGCCTCGAGCCCGCCGGCCAGGACCTCTTCGGTGACCTTCGGCGCGCCTGTCTCGTAGAACTGCCAGGAGCGCTCGGTGCCGCCGGCCTCGACCATCATGATCGCCACCTCGGCGTCAGGCTCCTCGGACAGTGCGCGCCCGGCGACGACCAGTTCGAAGGTCGACGCGTCGCCCTCCTGGAAGCTCGGGTGCGGGATCCAGGTCCCGTCGGTCGAGTAGGCGATCCGCACCGCTCCGATCGGTCCGTCGAAGGGGATGCCCGAGATCATGAGCGCCGCCGACGCTGCGTTGATCGCGAGCACGTCGTGGGGGTTCACCTGGTCGGCGCCGAACACGGTCCCGACCACGTGGACCTCGTTCCTGAACCCCTTCGGGAAGGACGGCCTGAGGGGGCGATCGATGAGCCGGCAGGTCAGGATCGCCTGGTCCGACGCCTTGCCCTCCCGCCGGAAGAAGGACCCGGGGATCTTGCCGGCTGCATACGCGCGCTCTTCGATGTCGACGGTGAGGGGGAAGAAGTCCGTCCCCTCCCGCACCGACCTCGCGGCGACGACGGTCGCGAGCACGATGGTGTCGCCGATGCGGCCCACGACGGCCCCATCAGCCTGCTGGGCGAGCTTGCCCGCCTCGAACGACATGGATCGGTCGGTGCCGCTGATCGGCGCCGACACGGAAATGGCCTCAGCCAACGATGCTCCTTTTTCCAGAGGGCGTATCCGTGGCCGGTTCCCAGTGGTCGACCGCCTGGAGCTCCCTGGTGGTCGGCGACTGGCAGCCGACGGCGCGGCGTGCCCGTTTTCATTGTGCGAACCGCCCGACCGAACGGCCGGGCGGTTCGTTCTGCTAGCGACGGATCCCGAGCCGCCCGATGATCGATCGGTACCGCTCGACGTCGTTGCTCCGGACGTAGTCGAGGAGCCGCCTGCGGCGCCCGATGAGCTTCATCAGGCCCCTTCGAGTGTGGTGGTCGCCCTTGTGGACCCTCAGGTGATCGGTCAAGTGCGCGATACGGTCGGTCAAAAGGGCGATCTGGACCTCGGGTGAGCCGGTGTCGGACTCGTGGAGGCGATGCTCTGCGATGATGACCTGCTTGTCGGGCATGGACGGTGAGACCTCGGTAGTTCCTCTGAGCGAGGGCGCGACGGCGCCGCGACCCACCAGGACGTTAGCAGGCCGGCCGGTCCAGCGGCGGCCGGTCCGACGGCGGCCGGTCCAGCGGCGGCCGGTCCGACGGCTCAGACCCTGGCGGCCGCGAGCGCCCGGCGGGCGGCGTCCACGTCTGCCCACATCTGGTCGACGAGGTCTTGCACCCGGTCGAACCGCCGCTCATCGCGCAGGCGCTCGGTGAACAACACCCCGATCCGCTCGCCGTAGAGATCACCGTCGAAATCGATGAGGTGAGCCTCCACCAGAGCTGCAGCAGCCGGCTCGCTGGCCGTCGCGAAGGTCGGCCGAACGCCCACGGAGATCGCCGCGGGGTGCACCGTTCGGTCGGCGCGGCGGCACCAGCCCGCGTAGATGCCCAGAGCAGGGACCGCGATGGTCGAGGGCACCGCGACGTTGGCGGTGGGCATCCCGAGCTGCGAGCCACCCCGCCCGTCGCCATGGATCACTTCGCCGCGGACCTCGTGGGCTCGGCCCAGGAGACGTGCCGCGCCCGCGACGTCGCCGGCGGCGAGAAGCGCGCGGATCCGCGTGGAGGAAACGACCTCCGCGAGCGCGGAATCGTTCCCCCCCCCTGTCGGGTGACCTGTGGCGCTGAGGGCCACCCCCAGGACGCTGAACCCCTTCAGCGCGCCGAGCCGACGCAGCAGCTCGACGTCGCCTGAGCGCTTGCGACCGAAGTGGAAGTCCCGGCCGACGACGATCGCCTTCGCCCCGAGCGCGCCGCACAGCACCTCGTCGACGAAGTCCTCTGCGGACTCGCTGGCGCGTGCGGCGTCGAAACGGACGACGACCGTCAGGTCGACTCCACAGGAAGCGAGCAGCTCGAGCTTCTGCTCGTTGTCCGTGAGGAGCAGCGGCGCGGATTCGGGCCGGATGACGGTCGCGGGGTGCCGGTCGAAGGTGACGACGGCCGCCGGGACGCCGAGGGCGTCGGCCCTCTCACGAAGCAGGTCGAGCAGGTGTCGATGGCCGATGTGCACGCCGTCGTACGCACCGATGGTGACTGCCGACCCCAGCTCGGCGCCCGACAGCTGCTCCACGGACACGACCTCCACGACGACCGAGGATAGACGGGCCCGCTCAGCGCGACGCCAAGACCACCGCAGGGCGGATGCGGTGCCCGGCTGTCTGCTCGTACACCGCGAGAAGCCTCCCAGTCTCGTCGACGAGCGCCCACGGGCCGTCGCCCGTCGCGCCGATCGGCACCTTGTCGAGCGGCCGGCCTCGCGCGACGACGCGTGCGATGTCGTGGTCGACAGCCACTCGGTCGAGGTCGCGAAGAGCTTCGGCGGGCGAACGAAGCGACGACGCGTCGAGCGCACCGACAGGCTGGGCCTCCTCGACCGTGAACGACCCCACACGGGTCCTCCTGAGCAGTCGGACGTGCGCACCACCGCCCAGCGACGAGCCGAGATCGGCCGCGAGGGAGCGCACGTAGGTGCCCGAGGAGCACAAGACGGTGGCCCGCAGCACACCAGGCACGTCGGTCGGCTCCAGGTCGAAGCGCTCGACGCGCACGGTGCGAACCGGACGCTCGACGTCGACCCCGCGTCGAGCCAGCTCGTGGAGCCTCCTGCCGCCCACTTTCACGGCCGACACCATCGGCGGGACCTGCTGGACGAGGCCGGTGAGCCCGGCCGCCGCCGCCCGAGCCTCCTCCAGCGTCACGCCGTGCATGTCCCATTCGCCGACGACAGCTCCGGACGCGTCGAGGGTGTCGGTCGCGATGCCCAGGACGATCTCCGCGGTGTACTCCTTCTTCAACGCGGTCAGGAACCGCAGAACCCGCGTCACCCGGCCGAGACCCACGAGGAGCACGCCCGTCGCGTCGGGGTCGAGCGTCCCTGCGTGCCCGGCGCGTCGCTGGCCGAAGAGCGACCGGACACGCGCGACCACGTCGTGCGACGTCCACCCAGGCTCCTTGTCCACCACCAGCAGCCCCGTTGGAGCCGAGACAACGGCCGACGAGCTCATGGGCGGCCTCCGCCGGGAAAGGCCGCCGGCGGGTGGCCGGGGTGGCTGTCGCGCTCGGCGCGCTGCGCCTCGAGCCGGCGGAGGATCTCCTCGACGCGCGCCCCCTCGCGCACCGCGGGGTCGACCAAGAACTGCAGGCGTGGCGTCCGCTTCATGCGGACCTGGCGGCCGACGACGCGCTGGAGCTGCCCGCGGCGCTCCACGAGCGCGGCACCGCTCTCCTCGTCCATCTCTGCCAGGAACACCGTTGCAGTTCGGAGATCCGCGCTGACCTGCACCGAAGTCACCGTCAGGAGGCGAAGCCGCTCGTCGGCGTCGGCAAGCCGCTCGAGCTCTTCACCGATGACCTGGCGGAGCACCTCGTTGACACGCAGCGCGCGCGGGTAGTCGCGGCTGGCGGGCATCGAACCTCAGGTCCGCGCGATCTCGCGCTCCTCGAAGGTCTCGATCACGTCGCCCTCCTTCAGGTCCTGGTAGTCGGAGAGGCCGATGCCGCACTCGTACCCGGCCTGGACCTCTCGGACGTCCTCTTTGAAACGGCGGAGGGAGGTGATCGCCCCGCGCCAGATCACGACACCCTCGCGCAAGAACCGCACTTTCGACCCCCGCGTGATGGTGCCCACCCGGACGTAGCACCCCGCAACGGCCCCCACCCTGGGGATCCGGAAGACCTGTCGCACCTCGGCCTCGCCCGTGACGACCTCTTCGGTCTCGGGGGTGAGCATGCCGAGCATCGCAGCCTCGATGTCCTCGAGAAGCTTGTAGATGATCTCGTACGTGCGGATCTCGACGTCGTTCAGTGCCGCGAGCTCGCGCGCGCGCCGATCGGGGCGGACGTTGAAGCCGATGATCGTGGCGTTCGACGCACGCGCGAGCTGCACGTCGTTCTCCGTGATGCCGCCTACGCCCCGGTGGACGAAGGCGAGCTTGACGTCGTCACGCTCGAGCTTGCGCAGGCTCTCGGTGACCGCCTCGAGCGACCCCTGGACGTCGGCTTTGACGACGAGGTTCAACGTCGCGGTCTCGCCACGCTGGATCTGCTCGAAAAGGTCCTCCAGGCGGGCACCCACCGCCGCCGACGGGGCGGGAAGATGTCCGGAAAGGCGGAAGCGCTGCGCACGTGCCTCACCGAGCGTCCGGGCCGTGGCGAGGTCTTTCGCGACGCGCAGCTCGTCGCCGGCCTGAGGAGGCTCTGAGAAGCCCAGAACCTGGACGGGCATGGAGGGCAGCGCCTCTTTCACGTGATCGCCCCGGTCGTCGACCAGCGCCTTGACCCGGCCCCACGCGGCACCAGCGACGACGGGATCACCGATCCGAAGCGTCCCCGACTCGATGATCACGGTGGCAACCGGCCCACGGCCGGCCTCGAGGTTCGCTTCGAGCACCGTGCCGCGAGCCCTGCCCTCAGGGCTCGCCTGGAGCTCCTCGACCTCGGCCACGAGCGTGATCTGCTCGAGCAGCTCGTCGATGCCCGTGCCTTCGAGCGCCGAGACCGGCACGATGATGGTGTCGCCGCCCCACGCCTCTGGCACGAGGCCGCGCTCAGCCAGCTGCTGCTGCACACGGTCAGGATTCGCGTCCGGCCTGTCCATCTTGTTGATCGCGACCACGATCGGAACATCCGCCGCTTTCGCGTGGTCGATGGCTTCGACGGTCTGCGGCATCACCCCGTCATCCGCCGCGACGACCAATACGACGATATCGGTCACCTCGGCACCGCGGGCGCGCATCGCCGTGAACGCCTCGTGACCCGGCGTGTCGATGAACGTGATCGGGTGACCACGCCATGTGACCTGGTAGGCGCCGATGTGCTGGGTGATCCCTCCTGCTTCGCCGGCGACGACGTTCGTCCGACGGATCCGGTCGAGCAGGAGGGTCTTGCCGTGGTCGACGTGGCCCATCACCGTGACCACCGGCGGGCGCGGGCGCAGATCCTCCTCGTGCTCTTCCTCTTCCTCATCGCCCTCGAAGTACTTCGCGAGCAACTCGGCCTCTCGCTCCTCCCCAGGGTCGACGAGGCGGACGTTGGCGCCGAGCTCGGCTGCGAACAGCTCGATCATGTCGTCGGTGAGCGACTGGGTCGCAGTGACCATCTCGCCTTGGAGGAGCAGGAATCGGACGACGTCGCCGGCCGAGCGGTTCAGCTTCGGTCCGAGGTCGCGCGCGGTCGAGCCGCGCTCCACGATGATCTCGCCCTCGGGCACCGGGGCAGTCGACGGCGTGTACGTCGTCAGCTGCGTAGGCTCGAGCTCTTCGAGGTTCCTCCGACGTCGGCGCGTCCTGCGCTGGGGCAGGCGGCGTCCGGCCAGGCCGCCTCGGCCACTCGGAGGCGCGCCAGGCGTGCTCGGTCGCCCGAAGCCGCCGCTTCGGGACGGAAAGCCCCCACCGCCGCTGGGACGGCCCGCGCCCCCGGCGCTCGGCGGGCGTCCCCCGGTGCGCGGCGGGTACCCCGTCCGGCCAGCGGGTGGGGAAGGCCGGCGCCCCCCCATACCAGGAGGCGGCGGGATCGGTCGCCCGCTCGGACCGAGCGGCGGTCTGCCGGGAGGTGGCGGCACCGGCTTGCCCGAAGGGCTGAGTGGCGGGCGCGCAGCGCGCGGCGCACCCGCGGTCCCAGGCGTGCCGGCGCGTGGGGCCGATCCTGGGTGCTGCGGCGGTCGTTGGCCGATCGAAGGTGAAGACGCCGGCGGTCGCGGCGCGCCAGGCTGGCGAGATGGCGCATTGGCGGATGCGGGCGGGCGCGTCGGCGATGGCCGTCCCCCCCCAGCTGGACCCGCCGCTGGTGCCGCTGGAGCCGCTGGAACCGCTGGAGCAGCGGGCACGGCCGTCGCCGCTGGCGTGCCAGGCGCGGTCGGTGCCGCGGCGGCAGCAGGAGCGGAGGGCGCAGCGGAGCTCGGCGGTGCCGACGAGCCAGGTCCCGCGGTGACGACTGCGCCAGGCGCAGCGGGCGCAGCCGGGACCCCGGGAGCAGAGGCCGTCGCCGATCCCGCGGGCACGACCGGGGCGACGGGCGCAGCGGGAGCCGCCGATGGCGCTGGCGCTGCAGCGGGCGCAGCGGGGGCGACCGATGCAGCGGGGGCGACCGATGCCGCGGGGGCGACCGATGCCGCGGGGGCCGCCGGCGCAGCGGGTGCAGCGGGTGCCGACGGTGCGACCGGAGCAGCCGGCACAGCGGAGCTCGGCGGTGCCGACGAGCCAGGTCCCGCGGTGACGACTGTGCCAGGCGTAGGCGGAAAGGGACGGGCAGGCGCGCCCGTCCC
>JAJZVL010000038.1 GCA_021845725.1 Actinomycetes bacterium
CTCGTGCACCGGCCGAAGACGATCTAGATTCTTCTACGTCAAGATTCTTACGTCAAGGACATTGGTGCCTCGGACCGTGGGCGGCCACCGAACATGGCCGTGAGCGCCAGCACCGCGCCGACGACGAGCAGGCAGGATATGGGGGTGACCGACGCTCCTCATGCAGCCCACACCCCCGGCGCCGCCCACGAGCCCGGCGCCCACACACCTGGCGCGACGAACCCGGTCGCCTTCACGTCGGGATCGCCCACGACGGGATCGCCCGAGACGATCCTGCCGCCGTCCGAGCCCGGCGCCGCCGAGGCGACGGCCGCCGCAATGGCCGAGGCACCCGAGCGACGTCGTGCCGCGCTGTCCTCCGTCGCGGTGCGATGGCCCCGACACCTCGACGCGTGGGCACGCCTCGCAGAGGTGGCCACCACCGATGCGGATCGCTATGCCTTCGCGAGGGTCGGCTATCACCGTGGCCTGGACGCACTGCGGGCGGCGGGATGGCGAGGTACGGGGCTCGTCCGCTGGGCACACGAGGAGAACCGGGGGTTCCTCCGCTCGCTCGAGGCGCTGCGTGCCACGGCAGCCGCAATCGGCGAGCACGATGAGGCCGAGCGCTGCCGGCGGTTCCTCCACCAGCTCGACCCGGATTGGAGGGACTGAGGAGCCGCCCTTGCGATCCCCCGGCCCTAGCGGTCGATGTCTCGGTGGAAAGCTGAGGTTCGGACCCCGGCTCCCGAGAGGCGCTCGGCGAGGGCGTCGGCGAGGACGACGGAGCGATGCCGGCCCCCGGTGCAGCCGAGCGCGACCGTGAGGTAGGACTTGCCCTCCTGCTCGAAGCTCGGCAGGAGCATGGTGAGCAGCTCCTCGACCTTGCCGAGGAACGCCTGGGTTCCCGGCTGCGACAGCACGTACTCGCGGACCGGTGCGTCGAGACCTGAGAGCGGCCGGAGCCGGTCGACCCAGTACGGATTCGGGAGGAACCTGCAGTCGAGCACGATATCCACGTCGAGCGGGATCCCGTGCTTGTACCCGAACGACACGACGGACGTCTGCATGTGCGCGGTGTGCACCGGGTCGCCGAAGAGCTCGATGACGCGCTGGCGGAGCTGGTTCGTGTTCAGCTCCCCGGTGTCGATGACGACGTCCGCCATCCCTCGAAGCCCGTCCAGGAGCCGGCGCTCGTCGGCGATGGACTCCTCGACACCTCGGGAAGCCACGGGATGTCGCCGCCTCGTGCCCTCGAAACGACGAACCAGGACGTCGTCCGGCGCGTCCAGGAAGAGCACCCGCACCTCGTGATGTCCCCTGCGCAACCGGGTGAGCATCGGCGCCACGTCGTCGACGTACTCGTCGCCCCCGCCGCGTCCGATCACCAGCGCCACGCGCTCGCTCTCGGAGCCTGGCCGCGCCACGAGGTCGGCCACCTTCGTGATCAACGAGGGCGGCAAGTTGTCGATCACGAACCATCCGAGGTCCTCGAGCGTCGCCGCCGCCGTCGAACGCCCCGCCCCCGACATCCCGGTCACGAAGAGGAACGCGCTCATTGGTGCTCATTCTCTCGCATCGCTGTCACGTAGTGCGACGACGCACCGCCGTGCCGGGCCACGGACCCGGTCGTGCCGTGCCCAGCCGCGGACGGGACAGCAGTAGCGCCTGCAACCGACGGCACCGCGTGCAGCCTCTCGTAGACGGCTGCGGCCACCCGGTCCGGAAGCCACGCCAGGGCCCGGAGGTCTTCCTCGCTCGCCTGCCGCAAGGCTCGCACCCCGCCCATCTCCTTCACGAGCCGCGCCCGCCGGGCCGGACCGAGCCCCCGCACGCCGTCGAGGACGCTGGCGGTCATGCGGCCGCCACGTCGCTTGCGGTGGAACGTGATGGCGAAGCGGTGCGCTTCGTCCCGGACCCGCTGGAGCAGGTAGAGGGCCTCCGATCCCCTCGGGATCCGGACGGGGTCGGGGCTGCCGGGCCGGTAGACCTCCTCGAACTGCTTGGCGAGCGCGGCGAGCTCGACCTGGCCGGTCAGCCCCAGCGACTCGAGCACTTGCACGCCGACCGAAAGCTGCCCCTTGCCTCCGTCGAGCAGGAGGAGCTGCGGGGTGTACGCGAAGCGTCGGCGCGGCGCGCGCACGCCGGTCGCACCAGGCTCTGCAGCGTCCGGCTCGGGCGTGCGGCGGTCTCTTGTCGCCGTGCGGCGGTCTCTTGTCGCCGTGCGGCGGTCTCTTGTCGCCGTGCGCTGGCGTGTCGCGCCCGATCCCTCGGCCAAGAGCGCAGCCAGCCTCCGCGTGAGCACCTCGCGCATCGCGGCATAGTCGTCGTTTCCCGGGACGTGGCGCACCGAGAACTTGCGGTAGTCCGACTTCTTCGGGAGCGCGTCTTCGAACACCACCATCGACCCGACGTAATCCGTTCCCTGGAGATGGCTCATGTCGTAGCACTCGATCCTGAGCGGCGCCTGCGGGAGGCCGAGCGCCTCCTGGAGCTCCGTGAGCGCCCGCGCCCGCGCGTTGTGGTCCGACGCCCGGCGCAGACGGTGCCGGGTGAGATCCTCCTCGGCGTTGCGCACCACGGTCTCGTACAGCGCACGCTTCGCGCCGCGCCTGGGCACGGCGACGGCGACCGGCGCACCGCGGATCTGCACCAGCCAGTCGGTGAGCACTGTCGGTGCCTCCGGCTCCACCGGCACGTAGATCCGGCGAGGCACCTCGGCGCCTGCCGCACCGTAGAGCTCCTCGAGGACCCGGCCGGCGAATTGCGCCGGCGTCAGATCCTCCACCCTGTCCGCCACGAACCCGCCGCGGCCAACGACGCGGCCTCGGCGCACGTGGAACACCTGCACCGCCGCCTCCAGCTCGTCCTCGGCGATGCCCACCACGTCGAAGTCCTCGGGCTTGTCCGAGACCATCTGCTGAGTCTCTGCAGCTTTCCGCACTGCCAGCAGCTGGTCCCTGAGCCTTGCGGCGCGCTCGTACTCGAGCGCTGCGGACGCCTCCGTCATCTCTCGCTCGAGCCTGGCGACGACGGGGGCCGTCTCGCCCGAGAGGAAGGTCATCATCTCGGCGACCATCTGCGTGTACCGGCCGTGACCCACCGCGCCGACGCACGGCCCCGAGCACCGCTCGATGTCGTAGAGGAGGCAGGGCCTCCCCAGTCGCTCATGGCGGCGGAACTTCGTGTCCGAGCACGTGCGCAACGGGAAGCTCCGCAAGAGCAGGTCGAGCGTCTCCCGCAGTGCCCCGACGTGACCGTAGGGGCCGAAGTAGCGCACACCCTTGCGCTTCCGCCCCCGGAAGACGATCGGTCGGGGCCACTCGTCGCCCACGGTGACCGCGAGCCACGGGTAGCTCTTGTCGTCCTTCAACCGGACGTTGAACCGCGGCTGGTGGGTCTGGATGAGCGAGTGCTCGAGCATGAGCGCCTCGACCTCCGTGGCCACCACCACCCACTCCACGCGGTCGGCCTGGGCCACCATCTGCGCGGTACGCGGTGGCAGGGAAGCCGGGTCCTGCCAGTAGTTCGGCAGGCGATGGCGGAGGGACTTCGCCTTCCCCACATAGAGCACACGACCCTCCGCGTCGAGGAACTGGTACGAGCCCGGCGCATCCGGGATGGCACCAGTGGGCGGACGGTTCTGCACCACCCCATTCTCGCGTGCCAGCCGTCTTTCTCCTGCTCTGTGCTGCTGCTCTGTGCTCCTGCTCTGTGCTCCTGCTCTGTGCTCCTGCTCTGTGCTCCTGCTCTGTGCTCCTGCTCTGTGCTCCTGCTCTGTGCTCCTGCTCTGTGCTCCTGCACCCCCGTGACACGCGAGAGCCTGGTCAGTCCCGCCACGAATCGCTCACCAATCGGAGACCAGGAACGGAGTCGCAGGCGTGAGCGGGCGACAGGGGGTGGCGCGGAGGCGACACGGGGGGCGCGGAGTACTGAAGGTGGCACGCCGTTCGCTTCCAAGGCGTAGACTCGGTGTCCCGGGCCTGGCATCCCGGTACATCACCTCTCAGACCGACAACTCCGCGGATGGGCGACCAGGCTGTCCCCGCCGGTCACATGGGAGGCCTCCCCAAGGGGGTGTTCAATTGATCAGGCTCCAGCGTCCACTTCCAGATCGCTACACCAGCGCGTCGCCCGACGAGCTGGCCGAGTGGATCGGCGAGGCGAAGCGACAGCTCGGCGACAGCCTCCTCATCCTCGGCCACCATTACCAACGCGACGACGTGATGGTGTGGGCGGACGCACGCGGAGACTCCTTCGGCCTCTCGCGGACTGCGGCTGAGCGCCGCGACGCGCAGTTCGTCGTCTTCTGCGGCGTCCACTTCATGGCCGAGTCAGCCGACATCCTGACCGCGCCCCACCAGCAGGTCCTTCTCCCGGACCTGAACGCCGGGTGCTCGATGGCCGACATGGCCGACGTCGACGAGGTGGAGGAGGCCTGGGAAGCCCTTGGCCGGATCACCGACGTCGAGCGGGTGCTCCCCATCACCTACATCAACTCCGCTGCCGCTCTGAAGGCCTTCGTCGGCAGGCACGGTGGCGCCGTGTGCACCTCTTCGAACGCCCGCGCGGTGCTGCGCTGGGCGTTGGGTGAGACGCCGTCGACGTCGGGCCCCGCGGGCGCTTCCAGCTCGGCGCGTGCCGACAAGGTGCTCTTCGTCCCGGACCAGCACCTCGGACGCAACACCGGCTTCCAGCTCGGATACTCCGCAGACGACATGGCGGTATGGGACCCTCGCCAGGATCTCGGAGGGCTGTCGGAAGCCGAGGTGAAGACCGCGCGGCTCCTCCTTTGGAAGGGGCACTGCTCGGTGCACCAGCGGTTCCGACCCGAGCACGTCGACGCGTTCCGCGCCGAGCATCCCGACGGCGTCGTCCTCGTCCACCCCGAGTGCGCCCACGAGGTCGTCGAGCTCGCGGACCACGTGGGATCGACGGACCACATCATCCGTACCATCGACGAGGCGCCGCGAGGGGCCGTCCTCGGCGTCGCAACCGAGATCCACTTGGTGAAGCGGCTCGCCGACGAGCACCCCGACAAGACGGTCGTCTGCCTCGACCCTCTGGTCTGCCCGTGCTCCACGATGTCCCGCATCGACCCCGTGCACCTCGCATGGGTGCTCGAGGGGCTGGTCGAGGGCGACGTCCGCAACCGCATCGCCGTCGACGACGCGACCGCGCAGTGGGCGCGCGTCGCCCTCCAGCGGATGCTCGACATCACCTGATCTCCGGACTGACCTGACAGCCCGCGCCCTGTGGTCGGCGCGTGTGTTCGCAGCAGTGATACACCCCCATGCCATCGTGTGATCCATGGGTACACAGGTCGGTGCGAGCAGCCGTGCGGGAACGCTCGTCGAGGCGTCACGAGCGCTGCGGGAGGCGCTGCGGAGCTTCGACCCCACGCTGTTCTCAGGCACCGAGTGTGCGCAGATCGCCGAAGAGCTCGCGACGAGCGAGAAGGCCTGCAGCACTGGCCGGCTTCTGGCGGCAGCGCGGGCCGTGGCCTACGGCGCGCATAGAGAACACGGCGTCGCGGACCCCGTGGCGTGGATCGCCCGGCAAGCAGGGACGACCGGGCATCAGGCGAGGGAGGCCCTCGAGCTCGCGCGCGCGCTCGACGCCCATCCCGAGACGAAAGAGGCTCTGCTCTCCGGGAGCGTGTCCGTCGCCCAGGCGCGCGAGATCGCGAAGACGGGGTCCGACACGCCTGACCATGAGCACGACCTCCTCGAGGTCGCCAAGCACGCCGACCTCGGAGGGCTGCGGGAGGCGGTTCGGAAGAGGACGTTCGCTTCCACCTCGCCCGAGGAGCTCCACCGCCGCCAAGTGGCCGCGCGCCGGTTCCGGCACTGGCGAGATGCCCTGGGGATGGTCTGCTTCGACGGGGCGTTGCCCCCGGAGTCCGGGCTCCCGATCGTCGCCCGGATCGAGCGGGAGGCAGCTCGCCTCCATCGGTTGGCGAAGCAGGCGGGACGCCCCGAGCGCTTCGAGTCACATGCCGCCGACGCCCTCATTGCCCTCCACACGGCAGAAGGTGGCGGGAAGCAGAGCTCACGGACGGACCTGGTCGTCGTCTGCGACCTGTACGCCTGGAGACGGGGCCATGTCCACGACGGCGAGCCCTGCCACCTGATCGGAGGGGGTCCCATCCCCGTCGACGTCGCCAAGGAGCTCGCCACCGACGCGTTCTTGAAGGTGATCCTCCACGACGGCGTGGACATCCACAAGGTCCACCACGTCGGCCGCAGGTACACAGCGGAGCTGCGGACCGCACTGGACATCGGCCCGGTACCCGACTTCTCCGGGCGCGCATGCGTCGATTGCCAGCGCACCTGGGGCCTCGAGTACGACCACGACGACCCGATTGCCCATACAGGGCCGACGTCGTACGCGAATGTCAAAGCTCGCTGCCGTCCCTGCCACGCGGAGAAGACCGAGCACGACCGCGCAGCCGGGCTCCTCGCCAAGCGAGCAAAGGCACGCAGCCCCGATCCCCCGTCGCCCCCGAACGCCGATGTGCGTCGGTCCACCTAGCTCCACCTAGCTCCACCTAGCTCGGCCGGGCTCCTTCGTGCAGTTGCCAGGTGCCGGGTGCGCGGGTCATTGTCGTCATGCACTCTGTGGCGTCAGCGCGCCCCTGTCGCGCCCGCTTCGCCTCGGGCGTGGCACCGCATATCCCTGTCGCGCGCTCCAGACCAGCCTGCTCAGGCGCCCATCCCGATCACGGGTCGGAGGACCTCTCCGGTGTAGCTGCCCGGGGTCTTGGCCACCTGCTCTGGCGTACCCTCTGCGACGACCTGCCCGCCTCGGTCACCTCCGTCGGGACCGAGGTCGATGATCCAGTCTGCGCACTTCACGACGTCGAGATTGTGCTCGATCACGATGACCGTGTTGCCCTGGTCCACCAGACGCCCGAGGACGTCGAGCAGGCGCCGTACGTCTTCGAAGTGGAGCCCGGTCGTCGGCTCGTCCAGGATGTACATCGTGTGCCCAGTGGGTCGCCGGCTGAGCTCGGTCGCGAGCTTCACCCGCTGCGCCTCGCCACCAGACAGCGTCGGCGCGGGCTGCCCGAGGCGGATGTAGCCGAGACCGACGTCGACGAGAGTCTGGAGATGGCGGACGATCTGGGGTTGGTGCGAGAAGAAGGCGAGCGCTTCCTCGCACGACATGTCGAGCACCTCGGCGATGTTCTTGCCGCGGAACGTGACCTCGAGGGTGTCGCGGTTGTAGCGCGCCCCCCCGCAGATCTCGCAGGGAACGTAGACGTCGGGCAGGAAGTGCATCTCGATCTTGATCGTTCCTTCGCCCGCGCACGCCTCGCACCGTCCCCCTCGCACGTTGAACGAGAAGCGCCCGGGCTGGTAGCCCCGTACCTTCGACTCGGGGGTCTGGGCGAACAGTCGCCGGATGTGGTCGAAGACGCCGGTGTACGTGGCCGGGTTCGACCTCGGCGTGCGTCCGATCGGCGCCTGGTCCACGTCCACCACCTTGTCCACGTGGGAGATGCCCTCGATGGCACGGTGCAGTCCGGGGACAGCCTTCGCTCGATGCAGGTCGTGCGCAAGGGCTCGAAGCAGGATCTCGTTCACGAGCGTCGACTTGCCGGAGCCAGACACCCCCGTCACGGCGACAAGACAGCCCAGCGGGAACGCGATGTCGACGTTCGCGAGGTTGTGCTCCTGCGCCCCGCGCACCACCACGGCATGGCCGGAGCCCACGCGACGGCGCTCCGGCACCGCGATCTTCCGCTTCCCGGACAGGTACAGCCCCGTCAGCGACTCGGCGTTCGAGAGCAGTCCTCCGCGCCCGGTCACCGGTCCTGAGTGCACGACCCGCCCACCATGCTCGCCCGCCCCCGGTCCGATGTCGACGACATGGTCCGCGGTGCGGATCGTCTCCTCGTCGTGCTCGACGACGATCACCGTGTTGCCGAGGTCGCGCAATCGCACGAGGGTCTGGATGAGACGCTGGTTGTCGCGCTGGTGGAGCCCGATGGACGGCTCGTCGAGCACGTAGAGGACTCCGACGAGGCCGCTGCCGATCTGGCTCGCGAGCCGGATCCGCTGGGCCTCGCCGCCCGAAAGCGTTGCGGCGGCGCGGGCCAGCGACAGGTAGTCGAGCCCCACATCGAGAAGGAACCGCATCCGCTCACGGATCTCCTTCAAGACCCGGTCTGCGATGAGATGGTCACGCTCTGAGAGCTCGAGCTGCTCGATCGCCTCGAGGGCACGGGTGATCGAGAGGCTGCACAGCTCGTGGATGTTCATGCCGCCTTGCCCTGGCTCGCCGCGTCGACCCTCGGACCCGGCGCCGATCGTGACCGCAAGCGACTCAGGCTTCAGCCGGGCGCCGCCGCACGCCGGGCACGCGACCTCGCGCATGTACTGCTCGATCTGCTCCCTGCTCCAGTCGGAATCGGCTTCGGCATGGCGCCGCTGCAGCCATGGGACGATCCCCTCGTAGTGGGTCGTGTAGGAGCGAACCCGCCCGAATCGGTTCCGGTACCGGACGCTCACCTCCTTGGTCCCCGACCCGTAGAGGACGAGCTTCTTGTCCTTCGCCCTGAGCTTCGCCCATGGAGTAGAGACGGAGAAGCCGCCCAGCTCTGCGATGCCATTCACGAGCCCGGAGAAGTACTCGCTACGGGCGTTCGCCCAAGGGGCGAGCGCTCCGTCTTCGAGGGAGCGCGAGGGGTCGGGAACGACGAGCTCGGGGTCGACCTCGAATCGCGTCCCCAGCCCGAGGCAGATCGGGCATGCTCCGTAGGGGGAGTTGAACGAGAAGCTGCGCGGCGCAGGCTCCTCGAAGCTGACCCCGTCGTAGGCGCAGGCGAGGTGCTGGCTGAACGTGATCGCTTCCTGACCCGGCGCTGGTGTGCCGTCGACGCCGACGACGAGGACCTCGGCGGTCCCGCCGGTCAGGGCGAGCGCCGTCTCGACGGACTCGGTCAGCCTCTGGCGGATTCCTTCTCTGCGGACGAGCCGATCGACGACCACCTCGATGGTGTGCTGCTCGTAGCGCGCGAGCGACGTCTCGCGCCGGTCAGCCAGCTCGACCACCGTGCCGTCGACACGGGCACGCGAGAAACCCTGCTTCGCCAGGTCGTCGAGAAGTCCCGAGTACTCCCCCTTCCGCCCGCGCACGACGGGTGCCAGGACCCAGAAACGGGTCCCCTCTTCGAGCTCGAGCACCCGATCGACGATCTGCTGGGGCGTCTGACGAGCTACGGGACGCCCGCAGATCGGGCAGTGCGGCTTGCCAATCCGGGCGTAGAGGAGCCGCAGGTAGTCGTAGACCTCGGTGATCGTTCCCACCGTCGAGCGTGGGTTGCGCGATGCCGACTTCTGGTCGATCGAGATGGCCGGCGACAGACCCTCGATGAAGTCCACGTCGGGCTTGTCCATCTGCCCGAGGAACTGCCGGGCGTACGCGGAGAGCGACTCGACGTAGCGGCGCTGCCCCTCGGCGTAGATCGTGTCGAACGCGAGCGAGGACTTCCCCGACCCGGACAGACCGGTGAAGACGATGAGCTGGTCACGGGGAAGGTCGAGGGAGACGTCCTGGAGGTTGTGCTCCCGCGCCCCCCGGATCACGAGACGCCCGGACACATCCGGAGGATACCGGTCCGGCCGCACGAGGCGGTCGGGTGACGGTCAGCGCTGCTCACCCCACCCGGCTGCGGCTCACCCCGCCCGGCTGCTGCTCACCCCGCCCGGCTGCGGCCCACCCCGCCCGGGCGCCCTTCCGCCTGCGTGCCGCATCCGTCGAGGTCAGTGGCTGGCGGCGTCGCTCTCCACGAGTGAGCGGAACTCCTCGTCGCTCACGAGCCCCCGGCGCTGCGTCCCGAGACGCTTGATCTCGGCGAGAAGCGCCGGCCAGCGCTCCCGGTCGACCTCGATCCCCAGCTCAGCGGCTTTGACTCGGATCGAGTCAAGACCGCTCTTCTTGCCGAGGACCGCCTTGAGCTCAGCACCGACGAGCCCCGCGTCGTATGGCTGGATCGCGGAAGGATCGTCGAACTGGCTCGCGACGGCACCACTCTCCCGAGTGAAGATGTCCCGGCCGGTGATCGGCTTCCACAGGTCCAACGGGTACCCCGCACGCTCCTGCACGAGCTTGGACACCTCGCGCGCGTGCTCATGTCGGATCCTCGTCGCAATTCCGTACAGCGCCTCCAACGCCAGGGCCACCTCGCAGATCACGGCGTTCCCTGCACGCTCACCCATCCCGTTCGTCGTCCCTTGGACCCACGACGCTCCCGCACGAACCGCCGCGATCGCAGCCGCGGTGGCAAGCCCGAAGTCGTTGTGGCCATGCCAGTGGACTGGGATCTCCGCGCCGAGGGACCCGCACGTGCGCCCCACGATGAAGGCGGCGGCCTCGGGGCTCAGGACTCCGATGGTGTCGACGACCGCGACCTCGCTCGCTCCGGCGTCCACCGCCCGGCGGTAGACCTCGTCCAGGAACTGCAGATCGGCACGGGTGGCGTCGACGGCGAAGAAGCAGACCCGCATGCCGTTGCGCACGGCATGACCGACCGCGTCAGCGATGCGCTCGCAGATCTTGTCGCGTGACAGTCCGTAGGCGTTCAACTTCCAGTCGCTCACAGGCGCCTCGATGGTGGCGGCGCCCACACCCAGCTCCAGCAGCGAGTCGACGTCCTCGCGCACCGCGCGGCTGAACCCCCAGATCTCCGTCGAGAGCCCGGCATCGAGGATCGCCTTCATGGCCTCCGCGTCTTGCGGCGAGACCCTCGGGAACCCGGCTTCGATCCGATCTACGCCGAGACGGTCCAGTGCGTGCGCGATCTCTACCTTCGCCTCGGGGCTGAGCGACACGCCAGCCACCTGTTCACCGTCTCGCAGCGTCGTGTCGTACGTGCCGACAGGACCCGAGGGCGACCCCCAGCTGTCTCCGAGCACTTGTCGGTTGAGATCACCCGTCCAGACCCGGGCTGCGTCGACCACTGGAACCTCCTGTTCTCACGGAGACATGGGACAGCGACCACTGCGTGCCGCCCGTCGACCGGTAGGACCCGCTCACGGGCGCTCCCGCGCGATCACTCGCGTGGTCTCTCGCGCGCTCGCCTCCTTCTGACAACCTATCAAAGATCGCAACCTTCGAGACCGGCGCAGCATCCCCCGTAGCAGCACCTCAGGACTCCACCGCGCGGTGCCCGTCACCAGGCGAGGGGCTCGCGAGGTGGCCGGTAGCGACCAGGGCGACCGAGGGCTCCAGCAGCCGACGAAGGGTCGGGGGTCGGGGGTCACGCTCTCACGGGTCACCGTGTTGCCGGACGTCTTCGCCCTTCGCCCAGGTCGCTACTCCGTCGAGCTCGGTGAGCAAGAGCGTGGGGGTCGGTTCGATCGCGATCCGGCACGACTCATGCCGAGGGAACCGATGGAGGTCGCAGTCATGGTTCCGTTGCCTGCCCGTGTCGGCCCTCCCGTGTCGGCCCTCCCGTGTCGGCCAGCAGCGCCGGCGCCTCCAGGTCCCAGGTGCGTTCACCACAGCGTTCCGCATGCCAAGACCCTCTCGAGGACCGCCGCTGGCATAGAGGAGCCCCAGGTAGTCATGAACCTCGGTGTTCGCTCCCACCGTCGAGGTCGGCTGCGCAGAGCGACCCGACGAAGGGGCGCTGCCCGTCGGCATAGATCGTTTCGAGCGCGAGGGACCACGTTCCCAACGCGAAGAGCCCGTGAACACGACGATCCTGTCACAGGGAGATTCTGTTCCCTCGCCCCCGGTTCACCAGACGCCCGGACACATCCAGGGCATACCGGCTCATCTTCGCCACCATTCCCGCACCGAACCGACACCGCTTCGCTGCGGGCCTGGCATCTCCACTTGCCACGGCAGCCGCGGTCTGGTCCGCTGCGTCCCCTGCGTCCGCTGCGTCCCCTGCGTCCGCTGCGTCCCCTGCGTCCGCTGCGGCACCCGCGCCCGCGCTCTTGTCTGCCACCGTGCTCCCGACACCCTCACTCGGCACGGCCAGAGATGCTGGCACCACCAGTGAGCACGCCACGCTCGGCGCTCCGAGCCTCGCCAAGAGGCGTCGAGGCACCAGTCCCGTGTCGGCGCACGCCGTGCCGACCGCGTGAGGCCGACAGAAGCGCAGCGAGCACCAGGAACCCCGTCGACGCGTAGAACGCAGCGTGGAGTCCGCTCGTGAACACCGTGGCGACATGGCCGTGGAGCTTTGCCGTGCCCACGAAGATGGCAAAGGCAACCCCTCGGGGGATCGAGCGTGACGCGATGAGGATCGCCATGGAGAATGAGAAGACCATGCCCGTGTTCTGGAAGGTACGGAGCATGCCCGACGAGATGCCGAACACCTCCTTGGGCGACGCCTTCATGACCGCCGAGTTGTTCGCCGGGAAGAAGCTGCTGCTCCCGATCCCGTTCACGATGCTCGCGAGCACCACCAGCCACAGGCCCGTCGCCATGCCGAGGTGCGCGTAGAGGAAGAGCGCGATCACTTGGACTGCGAGCCCGAAGGTGGCCGGGATGATCGGTCCGAGGCGGTCGGCCAGCCGCCCCGAGAACGGACCGACGATGCCGCCGATCACGTACCCGGGCACCAGGAGCAGCGAGGCGTCGAGGGGCGAGAGACGGCGAGGACCCTGGAGGTACATGATCACCAGGAACAGAACCGCATAGTTGGCGAGGCCCTGGAGGAGCGCGGCGAGGAGCGACGGCGACATCGTCGGGATCCGAAAGAGGGAAAGCCTCACCATCGGCTCAGCCTGGACCCGCTCGATGAAGACGAACGCGACCAGGCATACGAGACCGCCTATCAAGAAGCTGAGGATCGAGACGTCCAACTGGCTCGTTGCAAGGTTCGTGACTGCCCAGAGCACGCCGAAGAGGCCGAGCCCCACGGCGATCATGCCCGGAAGGTCGATCCGGCGGCGCTCCCGGCCCCCGCGGTCGTGGAGAACCCGTAGAGCGAGAAGCGTGGCCACGATGCCGATCGGCACGTTGATCCAGAAGATCCACCGCCAGGAGATGTACGTGACGATCAGGCCACCGAGCACGATCCCGAGCACCGCGCCCATGCTCCACCCGATGCCGTTGAAACCGTACGCGCGGCCTCGGCGCTCCGGCGGGAACAGGTCGGCGATGACCGCTCCGGAGTTCGCGCTGACGAGCGCGCCGCCGATCCCCTGTAGCACCCGGAAGGCGATGATCGAACCCTCGTCCCACGAGATGGCGCACAGAGCCGAGCCCACGATGAACACCACGAACCCGACCTCGTACATCCGGACCCTGCCAAACATGTCACCAAGGCGCCCCACCTGCGAGGCGAGCACGGTCACCACCAGCAGGTACCCGATGATGATCCAGATCACCGACGCGAGCGCGATGTGCAAGCCGCGCTCGATCTCGGGGAGCGCGAGCACCACGATCGTGGTGTCCACCGCGGTGATCAGCACCCCCGTCATGACCACCGCCAGTGCCAGGTTGGTACGACCCCCTGCTGCGGTGCGCCCGCCGGAAGGATCCGCGGCGCCACCCACGTCCCCATTCATGACATCGTCCTTGTCACTGCCCGACAGCACCGGGCGCAATACGCGCGGAGGCAGGCACAACGCCGAGTTGTGTGCGAACGGGTCGGGCCATAAACTTGCACTCCGTGCAAGTATCCCAGGGATCCCAGCTCGGCGCAATTGAGCGCGAAGCCGCACGAGGCCGCCGTGAACAGAAGAAGGGTGCTGTGCGCGTTGCCCTGCGCAGCGCTGCGCTCCGCCTCGTCAGCGAGCGCGGGCTCCACGGCGTCACCGTCGAGGACATTACGGACGCGGCCGGCGTCTCCAAGCGCACGTTCTTCAACTACTTCTCGTGCAAGGAGGATGCGCTGGTGGGTCCAGGTCGTGAGCTCGGCGAGCACATCGCCGACGAGCTCGCGCGGCGCCCTGCCCACGAGTCCACGCTCGACGCCCTGCACGCCGTGCTGGGCGAGATCGCTGGCGCCGCGGAGCGCTCACCTGAGCGCCTGGCCGACTGGGCCGCTCGGACCCAGCTCGTGCGGACGTATCCCGACGTGCTGCTTCCGCGACAGCTCGCGGCCTTCGCCGACCTCGAGCGGGCGATCGTCGTCGGGGTCACTCGGCATACCAGTACTGCTGCCGATCCCGGCGCCAAGTCCGGTCCCGGCGCCAAGTCCGGTGCCGGCGCCAAGTCCGATGCCGGCGACGCAGAATTGTTTCCTGCCGTGGCTGCCGCCGCTGCCGTGGCGATGCTCCGTGTCGCCTTCAACCGCTGGAGGCAACGAGGCGGAAGGACGACCCTGTCCGTGCTGGTCGACCAGGCGTTCGACGAGCTGGCCAGGGTGATCGCCGGCTGCCGGTGACAAGAGCTACCCATGACCACCAGGAGGATGCCCACGTGACCACAGCCTTCACCCGTCTCGCGCACGCCGTCGTCCGGTTCCGTGTGCTCGTGGTGCTGGGGTGGGTCGTCGTCGCGATCCTGGCCACGAAGACGCTGCCCTCCATGACGAGCGAGGTCAACAACAACAACAGCCAGTTCCTTCCTGCGAGCGCCCCGAGCGAGCGTGCGGCGGCCCTGGCTGCCCCGCTGCTCGGCAACACCACGGGTGACAGCCAGATCCTGGTCGTCAGCTCCACCGCGCACGGCGTGCTCACCGCGGCAGATCAGCGCGCCGTCGGAGCGCAGGTCGCCACCCTGCGCCGGGTGCCCGGCGCGCTGAAGGTGGTGGAGGCCAAGGTTTCCCCGAGCGACGCTGCAGCAGAGGTCGCCATGACCGCCTCGGTGAGCGCGTCGGACATCCGCGCCCAGAAGACACTCGTCGACCACGTGCAGGCCGCAGTGCGTCACGTCCGCACGCCCCCGGGGCTCGAGGTGCACCTCGCCGGCGCGGTGGCGACCAATGTCGCGAACCAGAAGAGCTCCGACAAGACGGGCGGGCGCATCGAAGGCCTCTCCTTCCTGCTGATCATCGTCCTACTGCTCATCATCTTCCGGGCACCGCTCGCCGCGCTGGTGACCCTCATCCCGCCCGGCTTCGCCCTCCTCGTCTCGTTCCGTTTCATCGGTGGGCTCGGTGCCCATGGCCTGCAGATCTCCGAGATCACCGACATCCTGCTGATCGTGCTCATGCTGGGAGCGGGCACCGACTACGGGCTCTTCTTGGTGTTCCGCGTGCGCGAGGCGCTGCGTGACGGAAAGGACCCCCAGGACGCGGTCGTCCATGCCCTGGTGCGAGTAGGAGAGTCGATCAGCGCATCGGCAGGCACCGTCATCCTCGCTCTGCTCACCCTGCTGTTCGCCACGTTCGGCATCTACCACGACCTCGGCATCCCGCTTGCCGTTGGCATGGCCGTGATGCTCCTGGCGGGGCTCACCCTGCTGCCCGCGTTGCTCGCCATCTTCGGGCGCGCGGCGTTCTGGCCGACCCGCGTCGTCGCGGGAGACGACCGCCACGGCTGGTGGGGACGGGTGGCCGGCCGCCTGGTCCAGCGCCCTGCGGTCACCCTGGGCATCGGCGTCGTGGTCTTCCTCGGTCTGGCTGCAGCTGCGCTCGGCTACCACTCCGCGGGGTTCGGCGGAGCAACGACAGCTCCCGCAGGAACCAGCGTCGCGAAGGGCAACGCGATCCTCGCCGCCGAGTTCCCCCATAGCGCCGCCAACCCTGCGAACCTGGTGCTCGCCTATCGGGTCTCGGTGTGGCACGACCCCTCACCCCTCCAGGGCGCCGAGCGCTCCTTGGCGGCCTCCAAGCAATTCAAGGCGCTCTCAGGTCCCCTGGACCCGAACGGCACGACGATCACCCCAGCCGAGCTTTCGGCGCTCCACGCCGAGCTCGGCCCCCCGACGGCACTCCCAGCTGTCGATCCCCCAGGTAGCAACGTGCCCCTCTCGCTCTACAACGCCTATCGCGCCGAGGCGCTCTACGTGAGCGCGAACGGCCGGATCGTCCAGTTCGAGGCCTCACTCGCGGCCGGTGGCCAGCAGAGCACCGCGGCGATGAACGCGACGCCCGAGATCCGCACCGTCCTTGCAGACGCGGCGTCCCGCTCCGGCGCACGAGCGAGCGGCGTAGCTGGCGAGGCCGCGGCGCTCTATGACGTCTCCAGTGCGTCGAACCGCGACCTCATCCACGTCATTCCGATCGCCATCGTCGCGATCGGCATCCTGCTCGCGCTCGTACTCAGGAGCGCGGTCGCACCGCTGTACCTGATCGTGAGCGTCGCGCTGTCCTACTTCGCCGCGCTCGGCCTTGCGACGCTCGTGTTCATCGACCTCGTGGGAGACAGCGGCCTCACCTTCATCCTGCCGTTCTTGATGTTCATCTTCCTTCTTGCGTTGGGTGAGGACTACAACATCTTGGTCATGACCCGCATCCGGGAGGAAGCGCACCACCGGTCGCTTCGTGCAGCGGTGGTCGAGGCGGTCGGGAAGACGGGACCGACGGTCACGTCCGCGGGCATCATCCTGGCCGGCAGCTTCGCGGTCATCGGCTTCGCCGGGGGAGGACCGGGCGGCAGTCAGATTCGTGCGATCGGCTTCGGGCTCGCCATCGGCATCCTCATGGACACCTTTTTGGTGAGGACCTTGCTCGTTCCCTCCGTCGTCTCCCTGCTCGGTCGATGGAACTGGTGGCCGGCGCTGTTGGGCCGCCGCGCGGACGAAGGGCCGACATCTCGGTCCGAGACTGGACCTCCTTCGTCGGCTTCGAATGCAACTTTTCCCGAGGCGCTCCACGCGCAGTAGACCGCACCCGGTACCGCTCCTGGGCCCACGGCTCATCGCTGAGGGAAGGATTTCCGTCATGAGCATCGCTTTTCGAAGTACCGTCGGTGCCAACAGCACGTCGACCATTCGCGTGCTGGCGAGGAAGGGGGAGGAACATGACCAATATCGGTGCCGGGGTGCAGGAGCCGATGGAAATGAGGGAGCCGCCAGCGCCTCGGGCGCTTGCGCATATCGTGGCTGACCCTGCGCCACTGGGGCTGGCGGCGTTCGCGATGACGACGTTCGCGCTCAGCATCGCCAACACCAACGTCTGGGGCGCCGCGTCGAGCACGGCGATCGCGCTCGCATTGGTCTACGGAGGGGTGGCGCAGGTGCTTGCAGGGATGTGGGAGTTCGTGAGGAAGAACACCTTCGGCGCACTCGCCTTCACCTCATACGGTGCGTTCTGGCTCTCCTACGTCGTCCTCGCCAAGCTGATCCTGCCCACTGTCAAGGCGACACAGGTTCCCGTCATCGTCGGCGTCTTCCTGCTGTGCTGGACGATCTTCACCTTCTACATGCTGATCGGGTCGGCGGGTGTGAGCGTCGCGCTGGTGGGAGTCTTCCTCGTGCTCGAGATCACGTTCGTCCTGCTCACCATCGGCGCCTTCAACTCGAACGCCACACTCACGAAGGTTGGCGGCTGGACGGGCGTCATCACCGCCGCTCTTGCGTGGTACGCATCGTCCGCCGGCGTCCTGAACGAGACGCTGAAGCGCACGCTGCTGCCAACCTGGCCGCTGGCCAGGCACTGAAAACCGGCCGCTGAGCCGCTGAGCCGCTGAGGCACTGAGCCGCTGCGACGCTGAGGGGGCTGACGAAGGGGGGCTGGGCCGCTGCGAGGGCCCGGCCCCCTGGAGGCTCCCCGGCCAGACGAAGGCGTCGAGAGATCGGGGTTCGGAGTCAGCTCCCGCGCAGGATCGGCTGGAGCTTCTCCAAGACCGAGGCATCGTCGATCGTCGAAGGGATCGGCTCGTCGACCCCGTCCGCGATCGCCCGCATGGTCTTGCGCAGGATCTTGCCCGACCGGGTCTTCGGCAACGCGGCGACGACGTCCACGCGCCGGAGGCTCGCAACCGCACCGATCTGAGACCGCACCCGCTCCACGAGCTCCGCGGCGATGATCTCGGGGTCCCGATCGACGCCGGCTTTGAGAACGGCGAAGCCGCGGGGAACCTGGCCCTTCAGGTCGTCGAAGACCCCGATGACCGCGCACTCTGCGACGTCGGGGTGGCCTGCGATGATCTCCTCCATCTCGCCAGTGGAGAGACGGTGACCCGCAACGTTGATCACGTCGTCGACGCGGCCCATGACGAACAGGTAGCCGTCTTCGTCGAAGTGGCCACCGTCGCCGGTCAGGTAGTACCCCGGGACCTCACTCATGTAGCTCGCGACGAACGCATCGTCGCGCCCCCACAGCGTCGTCAACGTCCCCGGCGGAAGCGGCGTACGGATCATGATCGCGCCCTCCGTGCCGGCTGGCACCTCCTTGCCGTCCACGTCGAGGATCCGTACGTCGTAACCGGGCACAGGGACGGTCGCCGAGCCGGGCTTGGGCGGCATCGGCTCCATGCCCATCAGGTTGGCGGCGATCGGCCATCCCGTCTCGGTCTGCCACCAGTGGTCGACCACGGGAACGCCGAGAAGCTGGCTCGCCCACGTGTAGGTCTCTGGGTCGAGCCGCTCCCCTGCGAGGAAGAGGTACCGGAAATTCGACATGTCGTAGCCGGCAAGGAGCGCGCCCTTGGGATCGTCGCGCTTGATGGCCCGGAAGCCGGTCGGGGCCGTGAACAGGGTCTTGACGCGATGCTGGGAGATCACTCGCCAGAAGGCGCCGGCGTCGGGGGTGCCGACCGGCTTGCCCTCGTAGAGCACGGTCGTGCAGCCCGCGAGGAGCGGCGCGTAGACGATGTAGGAGTGCCCGACCACCCACCCCACGTCGGAGGCAGCCCAGAAGACCTCACCGGGATGGGTGTCGTAGATCTGGTCCATGCTCCAGCGCAATGCCACCGCGTGCCCACCGTTGTCGCGCACCACGCCCTTGGGCCGCCCCGTGGTCCCCGAGGTATAGAGGATGTACAGGGGATCGGTCGCGTGCACAGGCTCGCAGTCGACCGGCGTTGCCGCCGAGGTCGCCGCGGCCCAGTCCACGTCTCGACCGGTGACGAGCCCCGCTTCGGCTTGCGGCCGCTGCAGCACCACGCAGTGCTGTGGCTTGTGCGCCGACTCTTCGATCGCCGCGTCGACCAGTGGCTTGTAGAGGATCACCCGACCCGCTTCGATCCCGCACGACGCGGACACCACCACCTTGGGCTTGGCGTCCTCGATCCGCAGGGCCAGCTCATGCGGGGCGAAACCGCCGAAGACGACCGAGTGCACCGCGCCGATCCTGGCGCATGCCAGCATCGCCACCACGGCCTCGGGGACCATGGGCATGTAGATGATCACCCGATCACCCCGCTCGACGCCGAGCGCACGGAGCGCCCCGGCGGCACGCGCCACTTGGTCTTGGAGCTCCGCGAAGGAGTACGTGGCCGTGGTCCCGGTGACGGGGCTGTCGTAGATGAGCGCCGCCTGCTCGCCGCGACCATCGGCCACGTGGCGATCCACCGCGTTGAAGCAGGTGTTCAGCTGGCCGTCGGGGAACCATCTGAAGAACGGTGCCGACGAGTCGTCGAGCACCACAGTCGGCTCCCGGTCCCAGCTGATCGCCCCCGCCGCCTCACCCCAGAAGCCGGCGGGTTCCTCGATGCTCCTCCGCCACGCATCCTTGTAGCGCCCCATCTGCCGACCTCCTCTTCGAGGTGCCTTGGCTCGCGGCCTCGTGCCCCCCGGACGACCGCTGCCGTCTCAGCCAGCCTCCGGCCAGTCCTAGAGCAGCCTCCGGTCGGCTCGGGCGACACCGGTCCCGAGCCCTCCACCACGTGACGATACGCCGCTCGGGGGGCGCTCGCTGCCGCGCTGTGGTCAGCCCGTCTTTTCTCCGCAGCGAGCCAGCGGGCGTGTGGCCAGCACGCCGTCAGCCCGCGACGAACGCCTCGAAGATCCCCTTCATGGTGAAGAAGCTCGACAGATCGTCGGCGCCGATCTGGATCGGGTGCCCCGTGAGCTCCTCCAGCAGCGCAAGCGTCTCGATCAGCCCGAAGGAGTCGAGGTAGCCCGCCTGCCACAGCTGCGTGGTCGGCTCGATGTCACCGGTGAGGTCCGGCCGCCGCTCGCGCAGGAACGCCCGCATGCGCTCGTAGAACCCTTCTTCGCTCATCGCGCGCTCACCGTCGGCCGCACCGCCGCGCTCAGCGTCCCCCATGCCGCCGCGCTCACCTCCCGGGACCGCCGGTGAGCGCGACCAGCACGCCCTCCGATCCCCGCAGGTCACCCTGCTCCCACAAGCGGTACACGCTCGCAAGCGCCACCGCCGCCGCGTCGCCCATTGGCGCTTCGTGGTTGTGACGCTGCAGAGCTGCCGCGATCTCCGAGGACGTGACGTCGACGAAGCCCCCTGTCGATTCGCGGACGGCTCGGGCGACGTAGTCGAAGCTCGAGAAGGGGTCGCCGAGAAGGATGGCGGCGGCCAAGCCGGACGGCAGCTTCTCGGGAAGTCGCTCACCCGTGCCACTGAGCAGCGCCCGGTAGGCCTTGACCATCGGTGAGCAGCTGGTCTGCTGCGCGCAGAAGAGCCGAGGGCCCTTGCCCCAACTGCGCACGGCCGAGCTCTGCTGCACCGCCCGCGCCGCCGCGACGATGCCCAGCCCCGACGCCACCGCCTGGACGACCGTGTCGATGCGGCCGCCGGCGTGCGCGACGTCGTCGAACGCCTCTAGGTAAGCGAGCTTCGCGCCCTCTCGCCTGCCGAGGTTGAAGAAGCCGCCCTCGGGCACCTCGCCAGGACGGATCCCGTCGCGTGCTCGGTGGCCGGCTTCGACGTAGTCGCCCTTCACCCGCACGATCTCCAGCTGGTCAGTCCTCGGTCCGAGCTGGGTGTCGGGTACCTCCTCGGACACGTAGACCCGAGCCGAGAGCTCCGGGTAGCGCTGGAGCCCCCAGGCGTACGCCGCTGCCGTGTTGCCGGTAGAGCTGAAGACGAACCGCTCGATCCCGCGCTCGACCATGAGCGGGAGGGAGACCGCGATCAGTCGGTCCTTGGTCGACCCCGTCGGCAGGACGCCTTCGACCTTCGCCCAGATCGGTACGCCGTCGAGCTCGGTGAGCAAGACCGTGGGGGTCGGCTCGATCGCGATCCGGCACGACTCACGCCGAGGGATCGGAAGGAGGTCCCAGTAGGTCTCCAGCACGTCGGTGTCTTCCGACCCGAGCGCAGCGTCGGACTGCGGGTAGACCGCGTCGACGAGCCCCTGGCAGGCGCGACAGCGTCCCGAGAGGTCCTGCTCCGTCGACCCGCAATCGACGCAGACGAGTGACACCGCCCGCCCGATACGACCGCCCTTGGTAGCCGTCTCGATGGTCCTCATGGTTCAGCTCCCTCCCCCACTCGTCTCGGCACTACCCGACTCGGCACTGCCCGTCTCGGCACTACCCGACTCGGCCAGCGCCTTCGTCGCCTCCGGGTCCCACTTGCCATGGGCGTTCACCACCAAGTTGGGCACGACGAAGACCCTCTCGGGGACCGCCGCGGCCGGAAGCTCCGCTCGGAGCCGCTCGAGCACCTGAGCCACGAGCTCCGAAGGCGCCGCGCCGTCCGGCACGACGAAGAGCTCGAGGCCGCCCAATCCCTTCTGGCTCACCGACGCTGCCGCCTGGGCAACGCCGTGGACCGACTCCGCGAGGTCTCGCACCTCGTGGATCTCGATGCGAAAGCCGCGCACCTTCACCTGCTCGTCGAGACGACCCAGGTAGTGGAGCTGGCCGTCCTCGCGGATCACACAACGGTCGCCGGTGCGGTACGCACGAAAGCCGTCGCGCACCGCGGCATTCGAGATGGACGCCTCGTCGAGGAACCGACGCTTGTCCTCCTCGTCGCCTCCGAGGTACCCCACGGCGACGCACTCCCCGCCGACCACGAGCTCCCCCTCCTCGCCAACCGGCACGGGTCGGAGGTCCTCGTCGACGAGATAGGCCCGCGAGTTCCACACCGGCACGCCGATGGGCAGCGAGCCCTCCGCCGGGACGGAGCTGCGCTCGAAGCGGTAGGCGGTGCAGCCGACCGTCGCCTCGGTCGGGCCGTAGTGGTCGAGCAGGTGCACGCCATCCAGACGCTCACCGAGGCTCGCGACCAGCGCGGCGTCGAGGCGCTCCCCGCCGAACATCACCGTGCGGGTGATGGCGCGATAGTCGGGTCGGGCGATCCGTTCGAAGAGCCGCACGTGCGACGGCGTGATCTTCACGAACGCGAACGGTCGGTCGCGCGCGGCGAGCCACGGACGGGGGTCCCAGCTGTCGGGCACGAGCTGCACCGAGCCGCCAACGGCGAGGGGCAGCCACAGGCACGTGACCGCGTGGTCGAAGCCGAGGCTCGCGAAGCACGGCGTCGCGTCGTCCTCGCCGAAGTCGGTCAGCTCCTGCGCCCACCCGAGGTAGTTCACGAGGGAGCGGTGCGCGACCAGGACGCCCTTGGGCTGACCGGTCGAGCCCGACGTGAAGACCGTGTAGGCGATGTGGTCCTGACGGGCGGCGGGCTCGAGGCCCGCACCGTCCCGTGGGCCCGAGTGGATGTCGATCGTGGCCACCCCTCGCGGCAAGCTGCCAGCCAACGAATTGGGCTCCGCAGAGACCATCACCTTGGGCCGGCCGACCTCGAGGATGCGCCGGACACGGGCAGCGGGGTAGGTCGGGTCGATCGGCATGTACGCCGCGCCGAGCGCCATCACGCCAAGCGCAGCGGCGACGACTGGCGCGGTCCTGGTCGCCCAGATGGCGACCTGGTCTCCCACGCTCACACCCGCCTCGGCCAGCGCGGCGGCCATACGCCCTGCGTGCTGCCAGAGCTCCGCATAGGACTGGGTCGGCCCGTCGCCGAGGATCGCTGGCGCGTCGGGCCTCCTGCGGGCGTGGGCAGCGACCAGATCGGCCACCGTCCCCTCGGGAAGGTCCGCTGTCCTCCCGCAGAGGATGCTCGGTGCCCCGAGGGCCGGGCTGCCGTCGTGCGGGGTCGAGGTCATGTTCGCGGCCGTTCCCTCCGGGTCGTCGTGCCAGGTGTCGTGTGCTGCCGTGACGGCGGTCCGCCCGGCGCATGAAGATCAGGGTGCACCAAGATTAGGCGGCCGGGACCCGTCACCCCGTGACACGTGTCCAGTCACCCCGTGACGCGTGTCCCGTCACCCCGTGACACGTGTCCCGTCACCCCGTGACACCTGTCGAGTCGGCCGACCACGCAGGTGCCGTCAGCCTCGCACACGCGTCGACGCCTGCTCCCGGATCGAGGCGAGCTCGTCGCGCAGGAGGGCCGCCTCCTCGAACCTGAGGTCGGCCGCGGCGGCCAGCATCTCGCGCTCGAGGTCTGCTGCCAGCTCGGCGAGCTCAGGGGACAGCTCGGGCCATCCTGTGCCTGGCGCCCAGCCCCCGCCGCCGACGGCCGCCCTGGTCCGCACCGTCCGCGCGGCCTTCCCCGAGCGCACGTCTGCACGGCTGCGCTTCGCCCGTGAGGTGCCCTCGCCGCTGCCTCGCAACCGCTCCAGGATGTCGGTCACGGCCTTGCGGATCGTCTGGGGATCGATGCCGTGCTCCGCGTTGTAGGCCAACTGGAGCTGACGCCGCCGCTGGGTCGTGCTGACCGCCTCGCGCATGGAGTCGGTGATCGTGTCCGCGTACAGGACGACGGCACCGTCGACGTTGCGCGCCGCGCGTCCCATCGTCTGGATGAGCGAGGATGCGGAGCGCAAGAACCCTTCTTTGTCCGCGTCGAGGATCGCGACCAGCGACACCTCCGGCAGATCGAGTCCCTCGCGCAGGAGGTTGATCCCGATCAACACGTCGATCGTGCCGAGACGGAGCTCCCGCAAGATCTCGACCCTCGTGATCGTGTCGATGTCGGAGTGCAGGTACTGCACCCGGACCCCCGCGTCGGCGAGGTAGTCGGTCAGGTCCTCGGCCATCTTCTTCGTGAGGGTGGTCACGAGCACCCTCCCGCCCTTGCCCACGACCTCTTCGATCCGGCCCATGAGGTCGTCGATCTGGCCACGGGTGGGCTGGATCACCACCTCGGGATCGACCAGGCCGGTAGGGCGGATCACCTGCTCGACCACCTGGGAGGAGTGCTCGAGCTCGAAGGGACCCGGCGTCGCAGAGACGAAGATCGCCTGGGGGACCCGCTCGACGAACTCCTCGAAGCGCAACGGCCTGTTGTCGAGCGCCGAAGGGAGCCGGAACCCGTGCTCGACGAGCACTTCCTTGCGCGAACGGTCGCCTGCCCACTGTCCGTGGAGCTGGGGCACCGCCACGTGGCTCTCGTCGATGACGACCAGGAAGTCCTCGGGGAAGAAGTCGAGGAGCGTGAACGGGGAGTCGCCGGGGCCCCTGCCGTCGAGATGGCGGCTGTAGTTCTCGATGCCCGAGCACACACCGGTCTCTGCCAGCATCTCGAGGTCGTGCTCGGTGCGGGCTCGCAGCCTCTGGGCCTCGAGAAGCTTTCCCTCCCGCTCGAAGTACGCGAGACGGTCCCGCAGCTCCACCTCGATCGAGGCGATGGCCCGCTGGACGGTCTCGTCACCGGCGACGTAGTGCGTCGCCGCGAAGACGACGACGTCCTCCATCGGATCGCCCATCTCGCCGGTGAGCACATCGAAGGGCACGATGCGCTCGACCGTGTCACCGAAGAGCTCGATCCTGAGCGCCGCCTCCTCGTAGGCGGGGTGGACTTCGACGGTGTCGCCGCGTGCCCGGAAGGTGCCACGGACAAGGTTCACGTCGTTGCGCGCGTACTGCAGGTCCACCAGGCGTCGCAGGAGATCGCGCTGGTCGACCTGCTGGCCGACCTGCACCCCGAGGATCCGCCCCGAGTACTCGTCTGGGGAGCCGAGCCCGTAGATACAGGAGACCGACGCGACGACGACCACGTCGCGTCGCATGAGCAGCGACGACGTGGTGGCATGGCGGAGACGGTCGATCTCGTCGTTGATGGAGGAGTCCTTCTCGATGTAGGTGTCGGTCGTCGGCAGGTACGCCTCAGGCTGGTAGTAGTCGTAGTACGAGACGAAGAACTCCACCCGGTTCTTCGGGAAGAGCTCCCGAAGCTCCGACGACAGCTGCGCGGCGAGCGACTTGTTCGGCTCGATGATCAACGTGGGCCGCTGCACCGACTCGATGGTCCAGGCGATGGTGGCCGTCTTGCCGCTCCCGGTGACCCCGTAGAGCGTCTGGTAGCGATCGCCGCGCTGAACTCCTTCTGCCAACGCGCGGATCGCCTGCGGCTGGTCGCCAGCCGGCCGGATCGACGACACCACCTCGAAGTCGGGCACGCTCCCCGAGCGTACCAACGAGCCTCGCGAAGACGCTCAGGGCTGCGCAGAGAGCGTGTGCAGCCACGCCCAGAGCGCGTCGACCTGCGCGGCGAGGTCCTCGGAGCTCGACGAGTTGTCCACCACATAGTCCGCAAGCGCGTTCCGCTCCTCCCGCGACGGCTGCGCCGCAACCCTGGCCATGGCGTCCTCCTCCGTCATCCCCCGTCCTTCCACGAGACGCCGGACCGCCACCCCGATCGGACAGTCGACGACGACCACGGCACGCAGGCGCAGGCTGTCGACGTGCGCGGGCCCGAGCAACGGGATGACCGCGGCAACCACCCCGGTGCCGCCGTCGCCATCTCCGCCGCCGGCACTGCCGAGGCGCCCCGGCGCAACGCTGTCGAGCGAGACCAGGCGCTCGAGGAGCACCGCCCCGATGACCGGGTGGGTGATCGCGTTCAGGTCCGCGAGCGCAGCTGCGTCGGAAAAGGCCACCCGCGCCAACGCAGGGCGGTCGATGGCTCCGTCGGGACCCAGGACGCCCGCACCGAAGCGCGCCACCACGGCCTCGTACGCGGGCCCGCCGGGAGCAACGACCTCGCGGGCGATCTCGTCGGCGTCGACCACGACCGCACCTCGGCGTGCGAGCATGGCGGCGACCGTCGACTTTCCCGCGCCGATGCCGCCGGTGAGGCCGATCCGCAGCATCACGAAGTCCCCGCCGGCGCGTCCTGGGGCCGCACGAGCATCAGCCTCACCGCCGTGGGCGCCGGCAGATCGCGAAAAGGACCAGCGTCGTCTCGTCGACCTCGTCGGCCACGAACCACTGGCCCCCCCCGGCTCCGGCGCCCTCACCTCGGACGTCCACGGTGCCGCCTCGTTCGGATCGCGCGACCAGCGCGTACGCGATCGGCAGCAGCCTGGTGTAGACGGCGAGGTACCAGCGCCTCGGCATCCGGTGTCGGAGGTCGAAGACGTCGAGCCGCAGGAGCTTCTCTGCCTTGGCCCGACGCACCGCGAACTCTGCCTTCACCCGTGCTGTGGCATCCAGCGCACCGACCCACACCTCGGTGAAGTGGCGACGGAGCAAGCGGCCGAGGTCGTCGCGCTCGAACAGGCAGAGGTGGAAAGGGTTCTCGAAGTCTGCGGGCGCGTTCGGCGTGAGGAAGAAGGCCGTCCCCGTGTCCGCGAGCACACGCGCGACCTCCGCGACGTGGTCAGAGGGGTCGGAGAAGTGCTCGATCAGGTGCGACGAGCACACCGCGTCGAACGTCCCCGAAGCCAGCCCGAGGGCGCGAGTGTCCATCTGTGCCACCGAGAAGGAAGGCCCGCCGCTCCCCGCCGCGGCCTCGCGGGCCGTACGACGCGCCGCCTCTGACGCCTCGTAGGAGTAGTCGACGCCGACGACCTCTCGGCCGCCGCCTGCGAAGCGCAGCGACTCGAAGCCTTCTCCGCAGCCGACGTCCAGCACTCGCCCGTGCCCGATCCGCTCGAGGACCGCGCGGTAGCCGGCATCGTGCAGCGACAGGAGCGAGGCCGGCGTCCCGACGCGGCGCGGGCGCTCCCCGGTGAGGCGCGTCCGGCGCGCCCCGCCGGCGGGACACACCCTCCCGGCGGCGTGCGCCCCCCCGGCGGCGTGCGCCCTCCCAGCCGAAGACGGCGCCGCAACGTCGGTGCTTCCGTGCGTTGGCCGAGTCGTCGTCACACGCTCCAGTCGGTTCCCGTCATCTCAGCAGGCATGCACACACGCGCTCTCCGGTGCGACAGCGTTCTGCCTACAGTACCGAGGGACGCGCGACCGACGGGCGTGTGGCTGCCCAGGTGCCTCGGCGCATCGTGCCCGCACCGCCCGAACGACCGCCCGCCC
>JAJZVL010000113.1 GCA_021845725.1 Actinomycetes bacterium
CTCCTCTTCGATGCGGGCACCCGAGTAGCCGTCGGTCGCCGGGCAGTAGGTCTCCAGGGCGAAGACCATCCCCTCCTTGATCTCCGCGGGGCTGTCGAGCGAGCTCAGCCTGCTGATGATCGGGCGCTCGTGCAGCGCGAGGCCGAGCCCATGGCCGAACTCGAGCCCGAAGGCCTCCCGCTCGCTCGGGAGGCCGATCTCCTGGGCGGTGGGCCAGCACCTGGCGATCTCGTCGGTCGAGACCCCCGGCTTCACGAGGTCGATGGCCGCGTCGATCCACTCGCGGGCCCGCCGGTACGCGTCCTGCTGCGCCTGCGTGGCTCGCCCGACGGCGAAGCAGCGGTAGTAGCAGGTGCGGTAGCCGTTGAACGCCTGCATCACGTCGAAGAAGGCGAGGTCCCCTGGGCGGATGATCCGGTCGGAGAAGTTGTGCGGATGGGGGATGCAGCGCTCGCCGGAGACCGCGTTGACCGACTCGACGTCGTCGGAGCCGTGCCGGTAGAGGTAGTCGTTGACCAGGGCGACGATCTCGTTCTCCTGGACCCCGGGTTTGAGCGCCTCAGCGACCTCCTGGTAGGCTCCGTCGACCATCGCCGCCGCGTGGGAGAGGAGCAGGATCTCGTCGGTGGACTTGATCTCCCTGGCGTCGAGCATCACCTGCTGGCCGTCCCGCACGTCGAGGCCTGCCGCCTGGAGCGCGAGGAAGGTGGCCGCGTCGGCCGTGTCCACGCCGAGAGGAGCGCCGGCGACGCCCGCCTCGGCGAGCAGGTCCTTCACCTCTGCGACGAGCTTCTCGGTGATCCCCGCCCCTGGCGCCACCGCCCCGCGCAGGGTCGCGAAGGCACCGATCGACCGATCGGGATCGATCCACGGGGCGTAGAGGCGGTGGTGCACCGCCGCGGAGCCGAAGTCCCAGACGTAGGGCTCCCCGTCGCGGGTGAGCAGCGTGTAGCGGACGTACTTGTCGCGGCTCCACTCGCCGATGGCGGTCGAGGTGATGTAGCGGACGTTGTTCACGTCGAAGCAGAGCAACGCGCCAAGCTCGGAGCGTCGCAGCGCCTCGCGCGCCCGCTCCAGGCGGTAGGCGCGCAGGCGCACGAATGTCACCCGCTGCTCGAAGTCGACGGCGTTCGACCCGTACTGGTGGATGCTCTGGCCCATGTCGTTGAACGACACGGTCGGCACCCGGTGCCCTGAGCTGGTCTCGGTCATCTCTGCCTCCTCGTCCGTCCCCCAGTCTGCGGCGCCTGTCACCAGACGTCCAGTGCACCCAGCCTCGCGCGCGGACAGGGCGGCGAAAGCCCTGGCCAGGGACGTTCCACGAATCCCCTGGCCAGGGACGTGCGTGCTCCCGGACGAGGACACGACGGCCTGGCAGGATGGACCCTCGCAGAAGAGAGCAGAAGAGAGCAGAGAGGAAGGCCCGGCAGCTCGTGAGCGACAGCACCGCCAGGAGCGACGACCCCACAGCGTCGTTCGCGCACTGCCACGTGCACACGGAGTTCTCGATCCTCGACGGTGCGAGCCGGATCGACGACCTCGTCGCGGTCGCAGCGGCCGACGGGCAGCCTGCCCTCGGCATCACCGACCACGGCAACATGTACGGGGTCCTCCCCTTCTACGCCGCCTGCACGAAGGCGGGCATCACGCCGCTCTTGGGCACCGAGGCCTACATGGCCTACGAGCGCCGGGACGAGCGCATCAACGCGCGAGGCACCACCGTCGACGACACGGGCGGCGACGTGGAGGGCGGCAGGAAGGCGTGGTACCACCTGACCCTCCTCGCCGAGTCGAACGCCGGCTACGCGAACCTGATCAAGCTGTCGAGCCGCGCCTTCCTCGAGGGCTACTACCGCAAGCCCAAGGTCGACTGGGAGCTGCTGGCGGACCACGCCGAAGGCATCGTCGCGACCACCGGCTGCCTGGGGGGCCACGTGGCGCAGAGCCTGCTCGCGGGGAGCTTCGACGACGCGCTCGCCAAGGCCGCGCGCCTCCAGGACATCTTCGGGAAGGACAACCTCTTCGTCGAGCTGCAGGACCACGGGATCGAAGAGCAGCACCGGATCACGCCCCAGCTCTTGGAGATCGCCCGCCGGATCGGCGCACCGCTGCTCGCGACGAACGACAGCCACTACACGCGCCCAGAGGACGCGCAGGCCCACGACGCGTTGCTCTGCGTCCAGACCAAGGCGACCATCGACCAGCCGGACAGGTTCAAGTTCAAGGGCTCGGGCCACTACTTGAAGCGCGCCGCCGAGATGCGCCGCCTCTTCGCCGAGCTGCCCGAGGCGTGCGACAACACGCTGCTCATCGCGCGGCGAGCGGACGTGCGCATCGAGCTCGGCACGCCCAAGCTCCCCGATTTCCCGCTGCCCGCCGGGTTCTCCTCGGCCGGCGAGTACCTGCGCCACGTCACCTTCGAGGGCGCCGCGGCACGTTGGGGGGACCCCCTCCCCGATGCCGTGGTCGAGCGGCTCGCCTACGAGCTGAAGGTCATCGAGGACATGGGGTTCTCCTCCTACTTCCTCATCGTCTGGGACCTCATCCGCCACGCGAAGGGCCACGGGATCCGCGTGGGGCCCGGGCGAGGCTCTGCTGCGGGGTGCGCGGTCGCCTACTGCCTGCGGATCACCGAGCTCGACCCGATCCGCTACGACCTCCTCTTCGAGCGCTTCTTGAACCCGTCGCGCCTGTCGATGCCCGACATCGACATGGACTTCGACTCGCGCTTTCGTGACGAGATGATCCGCTACGCCGCCGAGCGCTACGGCCGCGACCACGTCGCCCAGATCATCACCTTCGGCACCATCAAGGCCCGGGCGTCGGTACGCGACGCGGCGCGCGTCCTCGGCTACCCCTACGCCGTCGGCGACCGTGTCGCCAAGGCCATGCCCCCCATCGTCATGGGACGCGACACCCCGCTGTGGGCCTGCCTCGCCGACGAGCCGCCGCCTGGCTACGAGGACGGCTGGAAGATCGCGGCCGAGCTGCGCACGATGGTGGCCGACGACCCCGACGTCGCCCGCGTCGCCACGGTCGCCAAGGGCCTCGAGGGGCTCCGCCGCCAAGACGGCATCCACGCGGCGGCGGTCGTCATCACGAAGGACCCGCTCACCGAGTACCTCCCCGTCCAGCGAAAGCCCGAGCCCGGAGGCGACCCCGAGGACGCCCCGGTCGTGACCCAGTACGAGATGCACGGCGTCGAGGACCTCGGCCTGCTCAAGATGGACTTCCTCGGCCTGCGGAACCTCGACGTCATCACGGACACCGTCGCGCTCATCGAGAAGGCCCGGGGCTTCCGCCTCGACATCGACCACGTGCCGCTCGACGACGAGGCGACCTATGAGCTGCTCCGCCGCGGCGACTCGGTGGGGGTCTTCCAGCTGGAGGGTGGTCCCATGCGCACGCTCATGCGCGCGCTCGCCCCCACCTGCTTCGAGGACGTCGCCGCGCTGATCGCGCTCTACCGCCCCGGTCCGATGGCGGCCAACATGCACTTCGAGTACGCCGACCGCAAGAACGGCCGCAAGAAGGTGGAGTACCTCCACCCCGACGCCGAGGCGATCCTCTCGGACACCTTCGGCCTCATGATCTACCAAGAGAAGCTCATGCGGGTCGCCCAGCAATTCGCCGGCTACTCGCTTGCCGAGAGCGACAACTTACGACGTGCCTGCGGCAAGAAGATCCGCGAGGTGATGCGCGCCGAGCGCGAGAAGTTCGTGACGAGCGTCGAGCACAACGGCTACGACCGCGAGCTCGGGGAGAAGTGGTTCGACATCATCGAGCCCTTCGCCGACTATGCCTTCGCGAAGTCGCATGCCTTCGGCTACGGCCTCATCGCCTACCAGACCGCGTACCTGAAGGCCAACTACCCGACCGAGTACCTCGCGGCGCTCCTCACGAGCGTGCGGGAGAACCTCGATCGCGCGGGCGTCTACCTCGCGGAGTGCCGCGCCCTTGGGATCACCGTCTCCGTGCCCGACGTGAACCGCTCGGCCGCGGATTTCACGCCGGTCCTCGCCGGGGACGGCGGCACGGGCACGATCCTCTTCGGCCTCGCGGCGGTCCGCAACGTCGGCGCCTCGGTCGCCGAGGCCATCGTGGCCGAGCGCGAGACGCGTGGGCCGTTCGCCGACTTCGCCGACTTCTGCGAGCGGGTGCCCATCTTCTGCTTGAACAAGCAGCCGATGGACGCCCTCATCCGAGCGGGTGCCTTCGACTCGCTCGGCCACACGAGGAAGGGCCTCCTGCACGTCCACGAGCTCATCGCGGGCCAGATCATCGCCAGGCGACGCGAGCGCGAGCAGGGCGTCCTCTCCCTCTTCGCCGCCTCCGAGGGCGGGGCCGCGTCCTTCGAGCAGCCCGTCGCCGTCCCCGACGTCGAGTTCGACAAGAAGGAGCGCCTCGCTCACGAGAAGGAGATGCTGGGCCTCTACGTGTCCGACCACCCGCTCCTGGGCCTCGAGGCCGCGCTGCGTCGCCGGGCTGACGCGTCGCTGACCGACGTGACAGAGCTCCCCGACGGCTCCATGCGGGTCTTCGCGGGGGTCATCACCGGGCTCCAGGTGAAGTGGACGAAGCGGGGGGAGCAGATGGCGGTGTTCACGCTCGAGGACCTCGAGTCCTCGATCGAGGTGACCGTGTTCCCCAAGACCATGGCCCAGTACGCGGCGGTGATCGCCGACGACTCGGTGGTGACGGTTCGGGCGAGGGTCGACAGGCGCGACGACCTCCCGAAGCTGATCGCCTGGGAGATCACCGCGTTCGCAGGCGCTCCGGCGTCGTCGTCCGAGCCGCTGCGCGTCCGCCTGCCGATGGGCGCAATGAGCGCGTCAGTGCTCGACATCTTGAAGGAGGTGCTCGCTGCGCATCACGGCGACGTGCCCGTGCACCTCTACCTCGGCAGCGCCGGCGCCAAGGGCTTCCGGCTGCCGCCCGAGTACTGCGTCGACACCTCCAACGGCGTGGTCGCTGCCTTGCGCGTGTCGGTCCCCGGGATCGAGATCCTGAAGGAAGCCCCGGCTCCACCGCCGTCGCCTGACGCGCTCTGACACGCGCGGTGCGCGTTGCCGGGGGGCGATGTGCGGCGTCTTGCAGCGAATTCCCTTGACGGTTCGCATTGTCCCTGTATCGTGTCGGCAGCCAACGTGGGGCTTTTCTCGAGAAAACGAAAGGACGGAGCCCATGAACCGTCGTGAGCTCATTCGGGCGGTTGCCGCGCACACTGCCGACGACGTGCGACATGTCGAGTCGGTGCTGTCGGGCGTGACCGACGTCATCACGGCGGTCGT
>JAJZVL010000039.1 GCA_021845725.1 Actinomycetes bacterium
CCCAAAGGCAGCGTAACCATGTCCAGAAGACCGTCGGTAAGCCGTATGCGGGAAAACCGCACGTACGGATTGAAAGGGGGATGGGGAACCGGGCTCGCAAGAGCACCGCGCCCCTGACTACCAATGGCGTCCGAGGAGACCACCACCGTCCGCATCCGTCGGCCCGACTCTGAACGGCTACAAGCCCTGGCCCAGCGGCGCCACACCTCTGTCATCGAGGTCGTGCACAACGCGATCGACGCGCTGGAGCGCCAGGAGTTCCTGAGGGGTCTCGCCTCGGACTACGAGCACCTTCGCTCTGACCCGGAGCGATGGGAACGATATGTTCACGAACGCGAGGAGTGGGACAGCTTCGTGTGATCCTGCGAGGCGAGGTCTACGACGTCGACCTCGGTCAACCGGTCGGCCATGAACCAGCCCACCTGCGTCCGGCGATCGTCGTCTCTTCCGACGTCGTCTCGAACAGCGTCGGCGGACTTGTCGCCGTGGTGCCAGTCACCTCACGCTCCTACGGACTGCGCAGCCATGTGGAGCTGGACTCACACGAAAATGGCCTTGCTCATGCGTCGTTCGCCAGATGCGACCAGCTCCGCTTCATCGCTGTAGAGCGGTTGCATCGACGTCGGGGATCTGCCTCGGTCTCCGAGGTGGCCGCCATCGACACCGCTCTGCGGTTTGCTCTCGACCTCTGAGCGTCAATTCTCGCCGCACGTCCCAACGTTGTCGCCGCGCCAGGCCCGCACCCGCTCCCGGCGTTCGGGGCGAGGGCATCCGAACCACCACTGCGTGGTTATGGGCGCCCCCGACTCGCCCTCTCGCCGCGTATCCCGAACGAGTCATGGAAGTAGACCGGGGTCCGGTCGGAGCGATCGGGGTGCTCGCCGGCTGACAGCAGTTAGTACGGCATCGTGTACAAGAAGTTGCGGATGAGCGATTCATAGCTGTCGATCCGGATCCAACCCCACCCGGCGAGTCGAACGACGCGCACAGTTGCGTCGAATGCTTCGAGGACGACCCCGCAGACGGGCTCGACCTGGCGGTGGTCGATACGGCGGTCGAGAATCGGTTCGCCTCCCGCCTCCTCGCCGCTGTCGACGTATGCCCTCATGAGGGCGAAGTGGGTACCGTTGGGGCAGACCGGTTCGCGTCGTAAGCGAGCCCAAGCTCGCCACACTTCATCTTGACTTCGCCCGACTCGGGGGAAATGCCGTCGACCCCGGAAGCCCACTTCATCCGGATCGCCATGCTCTCCGCCTCGTAGGCGCTGAACAGCTCGTCTGCGAAGAATCGCGCCACTCGTTCACGAGCAGTGAGGCGCGGTTCGAGGAGCCACCAGGAACGAGCCGCGGTCTCGACGGCTGACCGGGCAACCGCCTCGACAGCCAGACACCCGGCGAGGTTCGGATCGGTGATGAGGCGGGCGAGAGATGCCGCGTGGTCGGTGACAGCGATGAGCCCAAGCCGCGCTGCGGCGTACGTGGTCAACCGCCCTCTTGGTCTTGGCTTGTGGGGCGCCTCCCTCGGCCCACTGTCGGTCCCGGTCGGCCGGTGATCCCGGACATCCAGCCCACGTCCGATCGCGCTCGGTATAGCCGGCTTCGACTCCCGCCATCTTGCGAAGGAAGCCGGCAAGCCGCTGAAGCCGACCTGGGTCGACGGGTACAAAGACAGCGGGGATCGGCACTTGCTCGATTCTGCGTCAACCGTGAACGCTCTGCAGGTGTTGATGACGTCGACGAACGGAGGGTGGCTCTTGCGGCGGTCGGGGCGTCTCGCGTCCGACGTTCACGCGCATGTTCGGAGACACTCGGGTTTGCCGCTGACTGCTGATCCGCCGAGCGGTCAATCGGCCGCCGGAGCCGCCTCGCCGTCGAACCTGGGCCCCAGCCGCGTGCCTGCCCATATGCCGCCGATCACGATCGTTGCGACAGCCAGGACGCTCGCGGCTTCGTAGATGTCGCGGGACCAGATCAGCGAAGGCACGCTGCCCGAATGGCTGTTGGTGAGGAGAAGCCCCACGAAGAGCGCAACGGAGCCCGCGAGGGTGAGGACCAACGCGACACTCACCCACCGTGCGATCTGCCGGCCCCGCCGGATGTGACCCGTCACTTCTTTCGGGTCTGCGTCGCTCAGCGCTCCGGACCACGCATCGACCTGCCACCAGCACACACCGAGGACGCCAAGCAGCACGATGGCGAGCAACGGTTACTGGCTGGTGGCGGCCCACCAGGAGCGACCCTCCAATCCAGCCACGACCTGGAGATGGTGAGCATCGCCGGCTCACGCGGCCGCTACATGGTGATCTGGCAGCGCATCCGCTATCACGAGCGGGACATCATGTTCGGCGAGGTGACTGAGATCGACGAGCACGGTCCAGGGTCACCTCACGGTCGCCTCTTGGTGCGGGTGGAGGACGACGGCGAGGTGGAGGTGGCACCCGATCCGAGGACGATCGCGCTGCGCATCAGCCACAACTTCGCGACCGAAGAGACGTGGGAAGAGCGACCACCGCGCCAGTAGGTCGAGCTTCGGCGGGGCATTCGTGGTGCTCCGGGATGGAGTCGCTCTGATGCTCACAACAGCTGGCACCCGTGTTCGTGGAGCTCGACAAGGTGGCGTGCCGAGACGGCGGTCTGGGGCGCGCTGATGCACGGAAGTGCTCGCGATCTTGGGCACGCGATTGGTCGACCTTCAGCCGAACAGTCGTACTTCCAAGTCCGCCCTGGGCATCCCCTGATGCTCGGCGACATCGGAGAGGATGGCAGCGAGGGTTCCGACGCGAAGCGGTCCGCCCGCAGGAACGGTGATCCGGTGCTCCTCGCCCATCGTGGTGGCCAGGCGAAGGTGGCTCCCCGTCTGGCGCACCGCCTCGTAGCCGAAGTGGCGACGAAGGAGGCTCGCCAGCTCACGTCCGGAGAGGTCGCGCGGCAACCTCACACGGCGAGGAGTTCGTCGCGGACAAGATGGAGGCGCACGACCTTCGGTCGCTCGTCCTCGTCGAAGTGGCAGACGACGGCGTCGCGGACCATCCCCCGGAGCGAGTCGAGGTCGTCGGCTTCCGTGACAATCGACTCCCCGACAGCACGGGCGACATAGCCGCCTTCCGGCGCCTCGTCGACCACGAACATGATCTCTGACCCTGCCATCGGCCTACGGTACCGCGCCGCTGCGACAACGAGCAGCCGTCACGCCCCGCTGACGAAGGCGACCACGACGTAGGCGGCGTGGCGGTCGAGCCCCTGGCGCCGGTTCTCGTAGACGGTCGTCGCCCGCGGATCGGCATGGCGGGCGGCGAGCTGGACGTCACGGAGGGGCACCCCGGCGTCGAAACTGGGCGGCCATGATGAAGGCCGCGCGGAGCATGTGCGGGTGCACGTGTCCGAGCCCGGCCCGCCGTCCGATGGAGGTGGGCGAGTCTCCCATTGGACCCCTGAGTGGAGCAACAGCCGGAGGCGATAGTTCTCGAAGTTCTGGAAGCCATGACCGATCCGCCGGATCTTCTCGGTCACGAGGTTCAGACCTGGACCTCGCTCCTGCCATGCCCAGTCGCCCTCATCTCGCAGACGGGGCAGCCCGCCACTTCCCTCGTCGTCTCGACGAGGATCCAGACCTCGCCGTCGTCTTCGGTCTGGGAGAGGACGATGAAGCCTCCATCCCGCCGAACGCGCTCGCGTCCCCACTACGGTCACTCATGCCCTGTGTCCTCCGTTCCCGCTGGTCCCAACCGCAAGAATCGGAGGTGCAGGGCACCAGGTGGTGGATGCCTATGGGCAGGTCACCCGTCTGGCACCGCCCCACTCCCCAACGCGAAGAGCCGACGCGAACCTGCTCGGTTTGGCGAAGCTACTCGTCACGGTTCGTGCAGATGTCACCTGCCCCGGAGATCCTGGCGGAGTGGGGATCGACGGGCGGCCGCGTCCCGCATGTCCGATGGCGCCTCACACGCCAGATGCCGAATGGATACCCTGGGTGGTTTCGCAACGCTGGACGGTGATCACCTGCGATCGCCACATCCGACATCGACCTGCGGAGCTCGCCGCCGTCGTCTCTGCAGGTGCGCGGCACATCACTTTTGACGCGTCGAAGCAGCTCGACCGATGGGGCCAGCTCGAGATCGTGGTGACCCAGTGGCAAGAGATCGAGAAGCTGGTCGAACTACCGGGCCCATGGACCCATTCCGCGAGTCGCAATGGTCTGGGCAAGGTCCTTTGACGAAGGGCACGTACCCGGCCCGGGAGGCAGGATCGATCACTCAGACAGAGGAGCGAGTGCGGCGAGCTCAGGCATTGCTGACGCCGCAGCCGTCCAAGATGGGGGTGCGCCCTCACCAGGCGGGGTCGCCATGACAGTCGTGGAAGTCGTGGGCGCCCGAGAGGTCGTAGGAACTCCGCCACGCGGGGCGCCCCCGCTCGAGCATCCAGTGAGCAATGCTGCGGTGAGCAGTCCGACGAAGGATGGCGCGTAGCCAGCGCCTCGCAGTGCTCGGACCGACCGAGCCAGCGCACCCTGCGCTCGAGCCGGGATCAGCCATCGCTCCCTGATGAGCTGTCTCCGACAGTGCAACATCGCACCGTCCCCGTTCGCGTGAAAGAAGTCCGCGGCAGAGACCCTGTAGGCTCTGGCTACGTGTCGTCAGCGGCGTCCGGGCTCCTAGATGAACAGCACCTGCGCGCCGTCGGTCATCTCGATGAAATCGGATGCGTTGAGGATTCCCTCCACCGGGTCGTAGAGATCCTCTTTCTCGAGGTGCATCATGTCGGTCGACATCCGGCAAGCCCACAGGTGGCCGCCCGACGCAACGATCTGTTCGAGCATCTCCGGCACCTCGGGCACGCCGATCGAGGCAATCTGCTTCTTCATCATCGAAGTGGCCATCGAGGTCATGCCTGGCAAGCCACCGAGACCTTGCGGCATGTGGGTTGCCGTGTTACCGAGAAGCGTGAACCTGAGGCTATCCATGTGCTTCTTCGTGATCATGTCGAGACCCCAGAACGTGAAGAACAGGTGGACCTCGATGCCTTCCCCGAGAGCAGCATTGGCGAGGATCAATCCCGGGTACGCCATGTCCAAGGTGCCCTTGGAGCAGATGAACGCCATCTTCCGACCCGATTCACTGTCCTCGAAGTTGGGGACCGGTGCCGAATTCACATCAGTAGCCATGCTTTCCCTCCGATCGTTCGTCGCTACACGCAACCGCGCGGCTTGGGCAGGCCCGCGATATAGGCCATCTTCTTCGCGGGTTTCTTCGGGAACAAGGTGAAGAGGTCCTTGGTGGGTATCCCCGCGACGGTCGTCACTCGACGAAGCGTTGCCGTCTCGCCGGTCTCCTTGTAGTCACGACGCAGGAAATGGATCGCTTTCCAGTGGTCCTCGGTCAGCGCGATCCCGATCTGGGACGCCAGGACCTTGGCGAGGTCCTCGTCCCAATCGTCGTAGTCGGTGAGGAAGCCTTCGTCGTCGACGTTGACGACACGATCGTTGATGGTGGCTACAGGCATCGATCTACCTCCGATCTCCATGTTCACCCGTCGACACGAGCGTGCCGGCAGATCGCTGGGCCCCGATGGCGCGAAGCGTCTCGAGGAGGCGGGCGAGGCCACGACGGACCTCGGGATCGCGCATCTGGCGGAGCAGCGCCAGCATCGAGGGTGGCTGGCCCGCGCCATCCGTCTCGACATCTCGGATGCTGACCGCGGTTCGCCCCAGGAGACCCATCACCTCCGGCTGGGTCATCTGCTTGACCGTCTGCAGGATCAGCACGATGTTCTCGCCGAGAAGTCGGACGTCCTCCTCGGTGAAGGAGGTGATGACGGTGTCGAACACCCTGGCCGCCTGGCGAGCAAAGGTGAAATAGCCGCGATCGTCGATGCGCTGTAGCCAAGTGTTGAGACTGGCAACCGCCGGGGTAGCTAGCGGACCGGCCTCGTCGGCAAGTGCAGCCAGGCTGCGTAGGGGGCCAATCCAGGCCTCGAGGACCGACGCGTTCCGCAACACTGCCCGGGCGAGGCCAGCCACCTCAGCCATGTCGAAGTCTTCGGATCCGAGACGGGTGATCGTCAGGTCCATCGCCTCTTCGGCGATGGGCGACAGCTCGTCGGCGAGCTCCTGCCAGCGTTCCCGCGCACGCTGCTGGCGACGCAGCTCTCCTGCGATCTCTTCCACGTTCCTGTCCAGCCGGTCGAGCCGCTCGCCGATCGCCTCGGTCAAGACTTGGGCGGCACCAGTCGTCATTTCACGACCTCCTCCAGCTCCTTTCCGGCCATGGACATGAGAGGTTCCAGGGGCATCTCCTTCCCTGGGAGGAGCAGGTTCCAGTACACCCAACGGAACATCATCTTCCCCCAGTGGTTCGCCTCGGACTCGCGAAGGAGGGTGAACGGTCCGAGCCCAGGCAGGGGGTACTTGCCCGGCAGGGGTTCGGTGTCGTAGTTGAAGTCGATCAGCAGTCCCTGTCCGCGGCCCGATTCGATGAAGCAGTTGGCATGACCGTCGAAGAGGCGGGTCATGGGTCGGCCATGCACGTGCTGGATGAAGTTGTCCTCGAAGAGCTCGAGCGAGAAGTGCACGACCGAACCCGCCTTCGAGGTCGGAATGTCCGAGGCGTCTCCGAGCGCGAAGATGTTGTCGTGCGCCCTGGAGAGCAGGGTCTGTGGGTCCACGGGTACGTAGTTGAGCTCGTCACCCAGGCCCGACCGGGCCACGTAGTCGGCGCCCATGTTCAGCGGGACGGTGACGAGTAGATCGAAGGGCACCTCGCGCTCGTCGTAGGAGACGAGCTTCTTCTCCTCCGGGTCGACACGCTCGACCATGAAATCGGTCTCGAGAGTGACCTTGCGCTCCTCGAGCATCGCCCCCAGGTGCCTGGCGGCGACCGGCCTGGTGAACGCCCCGTCGAGCGGCGTCACGAAGACCATCTCCACCCGATCGCGCATTCCCTGCTTTGCGAAGTAGGCGTCGGCGAGGAACGTGAACTCCAACGGCGCAACGGGACACTTGATCGGCATGTCGACGATGTGGATCGCGAGCCGCCCGCCATCCCAATCGGCCAGCTTGTCAGCCAGGGCAATCGCACCTTCGAAGCTGTAGAACTCGTGGATGCTCTTTCCGAGCTCGCCTTCGGCCATCCCCGGGGTCTCCTGGGGGCGCGGAGTGGTCCCCGTCGCGATGATGAGGTAGTCGTAGTCGAGCGCGGTCTCGTCACCGAGCAGGACCTTGTTCTCCTCGGGCACGACCCGATCGATCTCGGCGACGATGAAGTCGACTCCATCGGGGAGGAACCGGCGACGGGGCTTCACCAGATCCCGGGGCTGGTAGGTGCCGAAGGGAATGAAGAGCTGGCCCGGCTGGTAGTAGTGGGAATCGCTGTGGTCGACCACGGTGATCCGCCACTCGTCCGGGCTGAGACGCCTGCGGAGCCGGTTGGCTGCGATCGTTCCTGCCGTACCACCGCCGAGGATGAGCAGTCGTCTCATGATGCGCTCCTTCTGCCGATACCGGACAGGTTCTTTGCCGCGAGCAACGAGAGCCTTGCCGCCATCATGGGGAGTGCGGTCAGCAGTTTGGCGCGGCCGTTGTCATCCAGGTGGTAAAGCTCGCGCCACTGACGACCCACCTTCATGGCCGGCAGATGCCCACTCTCTGCCATTCCGTGCACGGTCGACCGGTCGACATCGAGGATCCTGCCGACATCGTGGGCCTTCAGGAACTGCTCCCCCTCGTGCATCTGATGGATCTGTCCCCAAGGCTGCACGTTCTGCACACGCTCCCCTAGATGCTCCATCGCGCACTACCCTACGGGTGCGACAGGTGCGACTCCAGGGTCCAAAGGCCCTACCCGGGGTGCTGGCGTCCCACCGTGCACACGGGTCGCACACGCTCGAGGCCCATGGATCCCATGGGGGACCACGGGCTGCTGAGGCCAGTTCAGGGAGCGATCCGTTCGTCTGGTGAAGGAGTGGCGTGAAGCCAGAGGCGTGGTCGACGACGGGGGACAGTCGTCGAAGGCCAGCTCCGACTGGGCCGTGGGCAACCGCCACGGGCGTGGAGCCTCGCTGTCCCGATCACCGGCGCCGGTCAAGTCGGCGACGAGATAGTTGGACCTTTCAGGCCCTTTGCAGCGAACGCCGCCGGCTCACTCCACCCGCTCGCCTTCTGCGCCGCGACGGCGCGTTCGTGGGGACCCAGGGCGAGCTCGTCCCGCTCTCGCCGGCCGTCTCGATCGGCAACCCGGCGTCGAGCGCCGCGAGCCGCCCGATGGCGGGTCGCGGTCGTCGGAGGCGGCCCAGCGGGCCTGGGGCCGGCGCTGGAGCTCGGCCGCGCTCGAGGTGGCCGACGACGCCGCGGTGCTCGTCGATGGCAAGATCGTGCTGTCGGGGAACGGTCTCGGTATCCTCCACAGCGAGCAGTTCGGCGAGATCTTTCTCGGGAAGAGGGTGGGATCGGCATGACGGACACCACGGGTGACGGCCCTCTCACGCGCGCTCGGACCCTGTGTCGGACCGTCCGGTGATCCGCGTCGAGGACCATGGGTCGTACGCCACGCTCGTCCTGGACGATCCGGCGCGCCGCAATGCGCTCTCGGTCGAGTCCTCTGCCGAGCTGGTCCGCTCCCTCGAGGCCATGGAATCGTCAGGGAACGTGCGCGTGCTCGTGGTGACCGGTGCGCCACCTGCCTTCTGTGCGGGCGCAGACCTCGCGCAGCTCGAAGAATCGGACGAGGCGGGGCTTCGCTCGATCTATGCGGGATTCCAGCGGATGGTGCGCAGCTCGATGCTCACCATCGCGGCGGTGAACGGCGCGGCGGTCGGCGCAGGGATGAACCTGGCCTTGGCCTGCGACCTCCGTCTCGCTGCCCCCGAAGCAAGGTTCGACGCTCGCTTCCTCGCCCTCGGCCTCCATCCTGGTGGCGGGCACACGTGGCTGCTGCGCCGTGCCGTGCCCTACCCGACCGCGGCGGCGCTTCTCCTCGCTGGCGAGGTGAGGAACGGCCAGGAGGCGGAGCGGATCGGCCTCGCGCACCGCTGCGTCCCGAGCGACGAGCTGCTCCCAGTCGCCCACGAGATCGCCGCGCGTGCCGCGTCTGTGCCGACGGAGCTGCTGGCGAGGACCAAGTCCACGCTCGCGAGAGCCTACGAAGGCCCTGACACCTACGAGGCCGTGCTCGAGGAGGAGCTCCGCGTCCAGCTGTGGTCGGTCGCGCAGCCGTATTTCAAGGAGAGGGTCGCGGACCTCCGCCGACGCATCTCGTCGAGGTCCTGATGCGCGTCGGTGGGCGGGTCCGCTCCGCGGGTGCGCGATTCGACACCGACGTCGCGCCTCGCACAGCCCAGTGGCAGTCGATCAGTCCATGTCCATGTCCATGTCCATGTCCACCAGGTCGTCGTCTGTGCCGCTTCCCGAGCCGGCTCCGGCGCCGATCTGCGCGGCGGCGCCCGCGGGGATCCCGGGACCGTCGGGATCCCAACCGCCGTCGGAGGCCTTGCGGTACGGGTACCAGCACCCGTCGCGGCCGAGGCGAAGCTGGCGGTCTGCGGCGGTCAGCCGGTTGCGGCGAAGGGTGGCGCGCCCCCCGAGCAGGTCCCGTCCCTCTGCCATGGTGGCAGGACCCGGGTCCCACTGCTCCTCCAGCACGTCGAGCGCCGCAGCGCCGCCGGTCTGCCAGGCGAGCGCCCGGCGCAGTAGCCGGCGAGGAGACAGGTTCGCACGTGCGGCGAGCGTGGTGAGGTCGACGCTGTCGGCGGCGCTCGGCCCGACGAGGGAGGCTGCCCGCCGGGCGAGGTCGGCATCACGGGTCAGGTCGAGCGCATGGTCGGTGCCGCCCCGCGCCAGGTCCAGCGCCCGGGCGGCGGCGTCGGCCGCGACGGCACGCAGGCCGGCCGGGTCGACGTCCACGCCGGCTGGCGGCTCTCCGACCAAGAGCGGCGGGCGACCCGGATGGCTCGGCGGGAGCGGCACGAGCGGCAAGGCCACACGCTCGCCTCCGGCTTCCCCGCTGCCAGGGCCTCCCGTACCGCCCGAGCCAGCCGGCGCACGTCGCCGCCAGGCGTCGGCCGCAGGAACGCCCGGGTCCGGCGCAGCCTCGGGCAGCCCTGCGTCATCGGTGTCGCGGTCGCTCTCGGGAGATGCACGACGAGCCCGAAGCCCGGCGAGCACCTCGGCCCGGCTGCGGCCACGGAGAAGGAAGATCCCGAAGGGGTCCGTGTCGAGGGCGTCGGCGACCAGGTAGCACACGGCAGCCGCGTGCTTGCACGGGTCTGCCCAGTCCGGACAGGTGCACCGGGGCTGGATCTCCCCGGGTCCGGGCAAGAGGTCGTAGCCTGCCCCGGCGGCGTCGGCGGCCACCTCGGGGGGGAGCTCCCCGTCGAGCAAAGCTGCGGTGTGGCCGATCGCGGAGGCGAACGCGTCGAGCACGGCCGCCCATCCGGCGTCGTCGAACGTCCGCACCCGCACCGTCACCCGGTAGGGAGTCCTGCGCGAGCCCTGTACCGGCGCGGTGATCTGGCCGGCGGTCAGGACCAGGTCACCGACGGCCCCGCCTCGCGCGTAGGTCCGGCCCCGAGGCAGACGGTTCGGGTCGAGGCTGGCCCGTCCCTCGAGCGCGTCGACCCATGCCCGTCCCCACCAGGTGGCGCCGAAGGGTCGCCGTCCTGGCCGTGGCTGACCCGGGCCCGGGCGTCGGGGGCGGTGCTCGGGCCAGCCGCCGGACCATCCGCCGCCGGTTCGCGGGGTCACGAGGTCCTCCCCAGCTGCACGAGCGAGGCCAGCTCTGCGTCGGAGAGCTGGCCGATCCAGGCCTCCCCGCCGCCGACGACCGACTCGGCAAGCTCCCGCTTTCCTTCGATCAGCTTGGCGATGCGGTCCTCGAGGGTGCCTTCGGCGATCAGGCGGTGGACCTGCACCGCCTGGGTCTGGCCGATGCGATGGGCCCGGTCGGTGGCTTGGTCCTCGACCGCCGGGTTCCACCACCGGTCGAAGTGGACGACGTGGCTTGCCCGCGTGAGGTTCAACCCGACGCCGCCGGCCTTGAGCGACAAGAGGAACACGGGCACCCGTCCGGCTTGGAACTCGTCGACCATCTCGGCCCGACGTCGCGCCGGCACTCTGCCGTGGAGGAGCAGGCAGCCGACACCGAGCTCGCCGAGGCGCGCTTCGATCAGGCCGAGGCATTCGACGAACTGGCTGAAGACCAGCACCGACTCACCCTCGCTGGCGATCACCGTCACCAGCTCCTCCAACGCGGCGAGCTTGCCGGACCGCCCGGTCAACGGCCCTGGCTGGTGGAGGTACTGCGCCGGATGGTTGCAGATCTGCTTCAGGGCCGTCAGCATCTTGAGCACCAGGCCCTGGCGCTCGAAGCCCTCGCTCCCTTCGATCACCGCCATCGCCTCGCGCACGACCGCCTCGTACAGCTCCACCTGCTCACGACTGAGCGCGACAGGCAGGTCGCTGATGGTCCGAGCCGGCAGGTCCGGGGCGATATCGGGGTCGGTCTTGCGCCGGCGCAGGAGGAAGGGCTGGACCACGCGGGCCAGGCGGGCCGTGGCGTCGGGGTCGTGGTAGCGCTCGATGGGGGTCGCGACCGTGCGGGCGAACCGCTCCAGCGGGCCGAGCAGGCCTGGGGTGGTGAAGTCGAGGATCGACCACAGGTCTGCGAGCCGGTTCTCCACCGGGGTGCCGGTGAGGGCGATGCGGGCCGGGGCCGTGATGCTGCGCAACGCCCGCGCCGTCGCGGTGGCCGGGTTCTTGGCGTGCTGCGCCTCGTCGGCCACCACGAGGGAGAACCCTGCCGCACCGAGCTCGGGGGCGTCGTAGCGGGCCACCCCATAGCTGGTGACCACCAGCTCGTCGGTGGCGAGGTCCTCGAGGCTGCGGCCCGGGCCGTGGTGACGGCGCACGGGTACCGAAGGGGCGAAGCGCCGCACCTCGCGCTCCCAGTTGGCGAGCAGCGAGGTGGGGCAGACCACGAGCGTCGGGCCGAGCTGACGCTCTGCCCGGTGCAGGTGCAGGGCGATCACTTGGAGGGTCTTGCCCAGTCCCATGTCGTCGGCCAGGCAGCCGCCCAGCCCGGTGCCGGTCATCTCGGCCAGCCAGGCGAGCCCCCGTTGCTGGTACGGGCGGAGCTCGGCGTGGAGCCCCCTCGGAGCTGGCGCCGTGCCGCCGGCGTCGCCGGCGACACTGGCCGCTCGCCGCAGCCTCTCGGCCAGGTCGGCCAGCTGCGGCTGGGCGGTCACCTCCACGAGCTCCCCGTCGATGTCCAGCGAGCCCGACAGCACCGCTGCGAGTGCTTCCACCGCGCTGAGCGCGCGAGGTGGCCGGCGCCGCAGCCGCTCCACCAGTGAGGGGTCGACGGCCACGAACCGTCCCCGCAGCCGGACCACGCCTCGCTTCGCCTCTGCGAGGAGCGCCACCTCGTCCTCTGAGAGCGCCTCGCCGCCGAGGGTCGCCTGCCAGCGGAACGACACCAGCTCGTCGAGGGTGAAGCCGGACCCGGTGACCGCACCGGGCGAACCGATCGACCCGGTGAGCCGTACCCCGTCGGTGAACATCCCAGCCGGCCACAGCACTGAGATCCCCGCGCCACCAAGGTCCGCGGCGGCGTCCCCGAGCAGGTCCGACAGCTCGTCGTCGCTCAGGTCGAGACGGTCCGGTACCGGTCGCGCCAGGAGCTCGGCCAAGGGCGACCACGCTCGGGCGCCGCGACGCAGCGCTCGCAGCACGTCGGTCTCCACGTCCTCGCCGAAGCGCGTGGCGAGCGCCGCCGGCGCACCGAACACCCGGTCGGCGTCCACCGTGAGCGACGGGTCGACCCGGCTGGCGACTTGGACCACAGCCTGTGCGCGCACAGGCTGTGGCTCGGTGGCGACCAGCTCGGCCTCGACGCGGCCTGTGGCCGGCGTGCTCGGCGGCAACCCGCCGTCGAGCTCGATGCGAAGAGCCACGTCCGCGCCGCCCTCGAACCCCGACGACCACTCGCCCAGCCACGCGGCCAGGTGACCGGCAGGCTGCGGTGCGGCGGCGGCGAACAGGTCACCGCCGGCGACGAGCGGGGCGGCTGCGCTGCGGGCCAGCGTGTCGGCCAGCGCGTCCCACATGGACCGCACCAGTCGCTCGGGGCTGGCCACCGCGAGCGGCCGCGACCCCGGCACCCAGAGGGCGTGTGCCGCTGGCGGGAACGCGGCGGCCAGGTCGGCGAGCAGCTGACGGTCACTCGCGTCGAGCGGGCCGGCTACCCAGGCGTCGTGCCCGGCCGAGGAGACCGTCGGGTACAGCCGACCTCGGGCGACGAGCACGAGCCCGGCGGTCAGCGCTCGGGCCCAGGCCCGCGTGCTCGCAGGCGCAGGGACACCGTCAGGGTGGCGCTCGAGCTCGCCTAGGACCACGATCGCGTCCGCTATGGAGAGCGAGGTCGCTGCCACCCGCCGCCGTCGTACTCGTGAGCCCGCCGGTACGACGACGTCGAGATGGGTGCTCGTGGTGCCGTCGGCGGTGCCGGTCGGCTCGTACCACGCGAAGGAACCGGTACGTGGCGGATCGGCCGGCGCGAAGACCAGCTCCGCGCCTCGGGGGGCACCGACGAGCTTCGGCTCGGCCGACCTGTGGGGTGCATGCTCCGTCGCCGCAGCGGATGGGGCGTTCATGTACCTCGGGCAGGGTCGGTCATCGCATCGCTCGCCGTGCGTCGGGATGGAGGTGCGGTCCCCGGTGAGCACGCTCCCGAGGGACTCGCCAGATCGTAGACCCCGCGGCGTCCTCGCCCGCGCCTTCGTCTTCGATGCCCGAGGTCCGTCGGAGGCACTCGCACGTTACGCTGCGCGCGGCTGCATGCTCTGTGCTCTCTTCTCCTTGTCGTCCTCAGGTCTCGTCTACGGGTTCGACCCCGGGTCTGGTCTCGCTCGGGTCGTAGGCGTCGCCGTGCGAGCGAGCTGAGCGCCGAGATGACCGATCCGGTCGGCGGTCGTCCCGCGGCCAGCGAAGAGGCCCAGCTCCTCGAGACGTTCCGTGCGGTCCTCGACGACCTGCGGCCCGGGACTCGCGCCCTCGTGGTTCGCCTGGACAGCCGCTTGGACGAAGATCTCGGTCTCGACAGCCTCGCGCGCGTGGAGCTACGCGATCGCATCGAGGAGCAGTTCGACGTGAGGCTGCCCGATCGTGTCCTCGATGCGCCCACTGCGCGCGACTGGCTGATCGCCGTGGAGCTCTCCCGGCGATCAGGTGACCACGTGGGACGTCCGGCCGTCACGGGGGTCGGGCACCCGACATCGGCTGCCCCGGAGCCCGGGGCCGCTCGACCGCCGGAGCGAGCCGGCCAGCACCGGGGAAGGGGCGTCACCTCTCCCGCCACGCTCGACGAGGCGCGTACGCTCGGCGAGGCATTCGACTGGCACCTGAGGACGCACCCCGACGAGACCGCTCTCCGGCTGCTCCACATTCCCGATGCGGGTGACCTCGTTTCCGAGGGGACGACCGCCGAGCACACCTACCGGGAGCTCGCTGATGCCGCTTCGGCTGTGGCGAGCGGGCTCCAGGACGGCGGCGTCCAGGCTGGCGACCGGGTCGCGATCATGCTGCCGACCAGCCGCGAGTACTTCGTCGCCCTCCTCGGCACCATCTTCGCCGGAGCGATCGCCGTGCCGATCTACCCGCCGAGCCGCCCGTCCGGCCTCGAGGACCACCTTCGTCGTCAGGCGGCGATCCTCGGGAATGCCCAGGCCAGCGTGCTGGTCACCGTGCCGAGCGCGCGCATGCTGGCGCACCTGGTCGCGTCGTACGTCCCCTCGCTTCGCAAGGTGACCTCCGTCGAGGAGCTGGAGGCGGCGGGAACTGGCGACCTCGAGCGACCGGGGACCGACCCGGAGGACACTGTGCTGCTGCAGTACACCTCGGGGAGCACCGGCGACCCGAAGGGTGTGGTGCTCGCGCACCGTCACCTCCTCGCCAACCTCCGGGCGATGGCGCTGGCCACGCAGGTCGGCCCTGCCGACACGTTCGTCAGCTGGTTGCCCCTTTACCACGACATGGGCTTGATCGGTGCCTGGTTCGGCAGCCTCGTCGTCGGGTTCCGGCTCGTCGTGATGCCGCCCCAGGCGTTCCTCGCGCGGCCTGCACGCTGGCTACGGGCCATCGACCAGGAGCGCGCCACGGTGTCCGCCGCCCCGAACGTCGCCTTCGAGCTGTGCCTCCGGGTGCCCGACGCGGAGATCGAGCGTCTGGACCTCTCCAGCTGGCGCCTGGCCTTGAACGGTGCCGAGCCCGTGCTCGCGTCGACCGTCCGGCGGTTCACGGATCGCTTCTCCCGTCTCGGCTTCCGCCCCGAGGCGATGTTCCCGGTCTACGGCCTGGCAGAGGCCGCCCTGGGGCTCACCTTCCCTTCGCTGGGAAGTCTCCCTCGCGTCGACGTCGTCGAGCGCGAGCGGTTCGTGCACGACGGTGTCGCCGAGCCACGCGCTGCCCAGCCCCACGGTGGAAGGCGGGACGGCGCCTTGGAGTTCGTCTCGTGCGGTCGGCCGCTGCAGGGCTACCAGGTGCGGATCGTCGACGCAGCGGACCACGAGGTCGCAGACCGTCACGAGGGGCGGATCGAGTTCACCGGGCCGTCTGCGACGCCGGGCTACTACCGAGACGACCCCGGCCATCTCCGCCACGGGCCGTGGGTCGATACCGGCGACCTCGGGTACGTGGCGGAGGGTGAGCTCTATCTGACCGGGCGCGCGAAGGACATCATCATCCGGGCCGGTCAGAACCTCCACCCCGAGGAGCTGGAGCAGGCGGTAGGTGCGCTTCCCGGGGTCCGCACCGGTTGCGTGGCAGCCTTCTCGAGCCCTGACCCCACGTTCGGCACCGAGCGCCTCGTGATCGTCGCCGAGACGCGGGTCGACGACGTCGCGTCACGCGACGCGCTTCGTCAGCGCGTCGTCGCCACGGCCGTCGACGTGCTCGGATCGCCGCCGGACATCGTGGTTCTCGCACCGCCGGGAGCAGTGCTCAAGACGTCGAGTGGCAAGATCCGGCGCGCCGCGACCCGCGCCAGGTTCGAGGCGGGGCAGATCGAGCACCCACCTCCACCCGCCTGGCGCCAGCTCGTCCGGTTCGCTGCCCGTGGTGCAGCTCCCCAGGTGGATCGCGCGAAGCACGTTCTGGTTGCTGACGCGCAGGCGCTCGGGCTCTGGGTCCTCGCGGTCGTGGTAGGCATCCCGACCTGGCTCGCCGTGCAGGTGCTCCCGACGCGCAGGGCGCGTTGGGCGGTGGTGCGCGCGGCCGGCCGGGCGCTGCTCGCCCTGGGCGGTTCGTCCCTCACGGTGGAGGGGCAGGCTCCGGACGGGCGGCACCCTGGCGTCGTGGTGGCCAACCACGCCAGCTTCGTGGACAGCCTCGTGCTCCTCCTGGCGCTGCCGGCCCCCGTGCGCTTCGTCGCCGGCGGCGAGCTTGCCTCCCAGCGCGTTGCGGGCCCCTTCCTCCGGCGTCTTGGGTGCGAGTTCGTCCACCAAGGAGACCACGCGCGTGCCCGGGACGACGTCGAGCGGTTCACCGAGGAGCTGAAGACGGGGGACGTCCTGGTGTTCTTCGCCGAAGGCGGGCTGGCCCGCGCGCCGGGGCTGCGCCGGCTGCACCTCGGAGCGTTCCTCTCGGCCGCCGCAGCCGGCGTGCCGGTGATCCCCGTCGGGATCGCCGGCACGCGTGACATCGTCCGCCCAGGTACCCGGTTCCCTCGCCGCGGCGCCGCTCACGTCGCCTTCGGCGCGCCGGTCCGTCCCGACGGGGACGGGTGGCAGGCGGCGCTCCGCCTGCGAGCGCAGGTCCGCCCTGCACTGCTCGCACTGAGCGGGGAACCGGACCTCGAAGCCTGACGTCTGGCGACGCCCACTGCCCACTGCCCACATCCCACAGAGCGCGACGCTCGGCCGGCCACCGGCGGCACGCATGGGCGGGTCGGGGCCTCAGCGCGGCAGAGGGCTGTAGAACACGAGGCCGTTGCCCTTGTTGTCGTAGGCGACCGCACGACGCTCGTGCGCGTCGTTGTACGGTCCCTTGACGACGCCTCCGTCGCCGGCTTCGACGGATTGCGCAGCGGCGTCCACGTCGGCGGTCTTGATGCCGACGACGACCTGCCCGGGCATCGGGTGGTCGAGGGCGGTCGCCAGCCCGATCGTGACCGAACCGCCATCCACAGCCGCGAAGTGCGTTCCATCGCGAAACTTGAGGGGCATTCCCAGGGTCTCGGTGTAGAAGCGGATCGATGCATCGAGATCGTCGGTCGAGAGCACGACCATGCGCACGTCGTAGTCGCTCAACGGTGCCTCCTTCGACTGGCCGGATCGCCGGGCTGTCCGGCGATCATGTGATCCGGTCAGGGAGCCGGCGGCCCCCATTCCCTGCCGTCCCACCAGCGCTGGCCTCCTGAGCCAGCGGGGTCAGGGTACCAACCTGCAGGTGGAAGCGGTGGTGGCCCGTCGCCGGACCGGTGCCGAGGCCCCCCGCCCTTCGGGTGACGCGTGGCGACGATGAGGTACGTCGGCAAGCCGATGATCAGGATCAAGAAGACGAAGATCGCCCAGAGCCAGGGCATCGACATCTGTCTACGACTGGCGTCGACGCCGACCCAGACCGAGACCGCCAGCAGGATCACGAGCGCAACGAGCTCCACTTGCTTCCTCCTGTGCTCCTCGTTCCTCCCCCGTGTCGGCCGAGGGGAACGCCCCGGCTCTCGGAGCCGACGAACCGGTCGTGCAACGCACTCCCTACGACGCCGCCGGCCGTGCGTCAAGTCGCCCCGACGTCCGCGCACGGCCGACGCTTGCCAAGCTACTCGCGCAATGAGGTCGCGGTCTTCGAGCTCAGAAACCCTGACCCTCACTCGGGAGCGATCGGCGTCTTCGAGGCCGACGCGAGCTGACCCGTCGGGCCCGGCGAGAGCGCCGGAGCGTCCGGAGGAAGGCGGGCGCCGGGGTGGGCCTCGACGTGGGCCGCGTTGGAGGCGTCGTCTCGCGTGGAGCTTCGCCGTCGCTGCGCTGGCTGCGATGGCGTTCAGCGGTGCCGCGGCCGGCTACGAGCTGGCGCTCCCCGGCGTGGGCGACGCTCCGCAGATGGTGGCGGCGATCGTCAGGGCGCACCACGGTGAGCTCGGACAGCTCCCCCTCCCGAAGAAGCTGGCCACGTCCATCGTCGCGGTCGAAGACGAGCACTTCTACACAAACATCTTCACGAACGTGCTCGACGGAGCGGCGCGTGCGGCCGTTGCCTCGCTGGAGCGAAGCGGCGACCCCGGTGGGAGCACGATCGCCCAGCAGCTGGCCAAGCAGCTGTTCCCGCGGCCCCCTGGCTTCGCCACCTCGCTCGAGGATCTCGCGCTCGGGATCAAGCTCTCGCTCGCCTTCCCGAGGCCGAAGATCCTCCAGATGTACCTGAACGCGATCTACTACGGGAACGGCTACTGGGGCGACGTCGCCGCCGCGTACGGGTACTTCGGCGTCAGCCCCGACCGGCTGAGCTGGGCGGAGGCCTCCATGCTCGCCGGTCTTCCCCAGGCGCCCTCGGCGTACGACCCGTTGCGCCACTTCTCGCTCGCGAAGATGCGGCAGCGCCACGTCCTCGCCCAGCTCGTCGCCAACCACGTCCTCACCGCCGCGCAGGCTGCCGCCGTCTACCGGGTCCCCCTGCCGCTGCACCGTGCTCGCGAGCGGTGAGCACGGGCTCACCGATCGTCGCGGCGCCCGACATCCTCGGGCCCGGCGGCGGCGTGCGTGCTCGGCGCGCCGGTGGCAACGTGCTCGGCCCCGCCATGGTGATGCCCTCGAGCGTGGTGGCCGTTGGGCTCGACGAGCAGGAGGAGATCGCCCGGGCGCACCTCAGGGTCGTCTGCGACGCCGAGGGACACGTATGCGTCGCTCACCACCCCGAGAACCAGCTCGCGTCGCTCGGCGCGCACGGCGCTGAGCAGGCGTGGCGGTTCGTCCGCTCCCACTCTGTGCTCGACCAGCCGGTGCTCCTGACCGCGGACGAGCTGCATCAGCAGCTCGCCGGCGTGGGGAGCCTCGAGCCCCTTGGCGACGGTGTGGCCGGTGAGGTCGTCGGGGGAGAGCACCTGGAGCACGCCGAGGTCCTTCAGTGCTGGGACGAGGCGGCTCGAGCCCACGAGTGCGGTGATAGGGACGTCCGGGGCCTCTTGGCGCACCAGGACCGCGCTCACGAGCACGTCTCCGTCGTTCTCCCCTGCGATCAGGATCCTCGACGCACGCTCGGGATGTCCGCGTGCGAGGACCTCCTCGGAGGTGGGATCCCCTTTGATCAGGTGAACGTGGTGCGGAACGCTCGACGGGTCGACGTCTGCGACGAGGATGACCGCGTCGCCCGCGGACCCCAGCTCCTTCAGGACGACCGGTATCGCCGGGTGCGCGCCGAGGACGAGAACGTACGAACCTTCTGGAAACCGTGCTCCGACGTCCAAGAGCTTTCTCACTCCTCTCACGACTGCCGATCCGGTCATGACGGCGAAGGCGCCGGCGAGCAGCGGGATCGTCGTCAGCATCACGACCGAAGCGACGAAGCGGCCCGAGGCGTTCTTCGGCGTCACGTCACCGTAGCCAACCGTCGTCGCAGTGGTGATCGCCCAGTACCAGCCCGTCGTCACGGGAAGATGCTGCGTCGCCGCGAACACGACGCCACCTACGACGATCAGCACCGCAGCGGCGCTGATCAGGATCAGCGCGTGCCATCGGGTGCGGATGTCGAGCAGCCTGATGAGAAAGAACGGCATGGACGTCTATGGTCTCGCACCGGGGGTCATGGCACCGGCGCGTGCCCCCTCCATCTGAAGCCGCCCATCTTGCCCAGCTGCACCAGGAGCGCCGAGCCGAAGAGGGCGATCACCACCTCGAGGGCGAGGAACGTCCCCCGGAGGCCGATCGCCTCGCTCAGCCATCCGCAAGCCAGTGGGACGACCACGGCGACGGCCCCGATCGATGCGTTCAGTCCGCCGTTCGCGCGACCGAGGTCGTCGGAGAGCGACTCCGCGAGGTGGGCCCCCGCCAGGGGGTACGTGAGGCCGTGGGGCATCCCGAGCATGGCCATCGCGATCAGGAGCGCCGCGAACCCGTGCCCAAGGCCGAGCAGGGCGAGCCCGCCGGCCGTCAGGGCGACCGACGCCACGAGGGGCACGCCCAGCGTCGGGAGGGGCGAGTAACGCACGAGCGCACCCCGTACCGCCAACGATGCAGCGAAGAAGCTGGTGAACGCGATCTCGACCCCCGACGACGACACCCCGTAGCTGTGGCGGGCGAGGAGCCCTCCGAACCCCATGAGCGCGACGAACGGGGCCTCGTAGCTGAGCATGATCGCCAGCGCGAGCCGGTAGGCCGGCAACGCCAGCAACGGCCTTCGCTCCCTGGCCGGGGCGGAGCCCGAGCCACGCGTGGGCGCGTCGCTCGTGCCGGTGGGCACGACTGCCTGTGCGGCCACGAGCTGCCGAGCGAGCCGATCGCCGCGCTCGGCCCGGAGCGCGAGGACCAGGGCAATGACTGGAAGAGGAAGGAGCGCGGCGACGGTCTCGTGGAGCGACTGGCCGGTGAGATGCAGGCATGCCGCCTCGATGAACGGACCGCCGGCGAGGCCGAGCGAGAGCGCGACCGTGTAGAGCGCGAGGGCTCGGGACGGGACGCTCGCACGGCTGCCTACGAGCGTCATGGTGGCGGGGAAGATGACGCCGCCCGCGCCCCCGAGCAGGAGGGCGGATGCCCAGAGCCCGATCACCCCCGCGCCGGGCATGGCGAGCGCGACGAACGCGACGACGAGCAGCGCCTGCCCTGCAGCGAGCGCCCTGTAGGCATTGGATGCCGTGGCACGCGCTCCGATGGTGGCCGCGGCCAGGACGCCGGCGGCTCCGGCGAATGCCACGATCATCCCGATGAGGTGATTGCTCACCTCGAGGAGATCGTGCCCGATCAGCGGGTACGTCGTCTGGCCCGCGTTCTGCGCCGCCCGCCCGAGGGCGGTGACCGGGAGGATGAAGCCGGCGCCCTCGAACGCGCGGAACGGCCGGTGGCCTGCTCGACGCGGCACGTCTTTCAGGTCAGGCGTGCCAGCGCTGCTGCGAGCCGTCGAAGTCCGACAGGTCCCACAGGCGGGCACGGAGCGGGACGAGCCGGTAGAGCACGTCGACCGTCGGATCGTGGGACGGGAGGTACACCGCGTCGGCGGGGTCGGGGTACTTCCGGTCCAGCGCCCTCACGACGTCGGGGTGGTCCGCGGGCGGGCCGAGGGTGTCGAAGGTGCCGTCGACGACGACGACGTGCTCGGCAGACTCGAGGTGGATCGTCACCCTCGGGTCACGGGTCAGGTGCCTCGCCTTGACGGTGTCCTGCGACGTGTAGCAGTGAAGGGCGCCGTCGACGACCGCACCCCACACCGGGACGGCATGGGGTGCCCCGGAGGGGCTGATCGTCACCAGCCAGTAGCTGCGCGCAGGTGCGAGCCGGTCGGCAACCTCGTCCCAGGAGATCGTCGCGGGTGCCACGGTCGCAGCTTGTCACACACCCGAGCGTCCTGGCTCGGCGCCGGGCCGCCCCGACGAGCGCTCAGCTTCGAGCGTGCTCGGGGCCCGTCGGTGGCGGAAGGCAGGCGATCAGCTGGACGGTGTCCATCGGCAGGCGAGCGCCTGCGGCGCACTGGTCGATCGCCAGCTCGACGTGCACGCCTCGGAGGCGTCCTTCCCGGCCCATCTCGGCGATCTCCTCCCGGCTGAAGTACTCGACGACCGGGTGCTCCGCGGACGTGCGGAGCTGGCCACCCGACACCTTCGAGCAGAACACGAAGTTGACGACCCCGACGCCCTCCGTCGTGCGGGGACAGTGGTAGATGGCGCACAGGTACTCCACCTGCACGTCGAGGCCGGTCTCCTCTCGGGCCTCGCGCACGGCGGCCTCGGACAGCGTCTCGCCCAGCTCGGGCTTCCCCGCCGGGAGGTTGAACAGGGATCGCGCCGGCTCCTTGGACTCCTGGACGAGGAGGTAGCGCCCGCCGTTCATGATCAGGTTCGAGCAGCCGATGACGGTCGCGGGGAGGTCGGCGGCCACCGCTACCTGCGAGCCGAACGGGATGTGGCGTGCTCCTCGAGGGCCCGGGCGACGAGGGTCATCGGGTGAACGCTGCGCACGCCTCCGCTGGCGAGGTGCATGGCGCACCCGGGGTTGGCGCTGGCGACGACATCGGGGACTGCCCGTGCGATCGACGCCAGCTTGCGAGCGCGGATCGCCCGGGCTTCGCTGCGCTCGACGAAGGCGTACGCTCCGCCAGCGCCGCAGCACAGGCCGTCGTCGTCGAGCTCGACCAGCTCCCTCACGAATGGAGCGAGCACCGCACGCGTCGCCTGGTGCACCCTCTGGACGTGGCGGAGGTGGCACGGGTCCTGGACCGCCACGCGGAGGTCGAGAGGCCGAACTTCGGGGAGCTGTGCCATTCGTGGAGCGAGCCATTCCGACACGTCGAACACTCGAGCGGCCAGTTCCCGCGCGGCGTCGGACCCGAGGAGCTGGCCGTACTCCTTCATCATGGCGCCGCAACCGGCGGAGTCGACGAGCACCGGGCGACCGTCGCCGAGCGCGCTGACGGCGCGCTGCGCGAGCCGGCGCGCGGGCCGGGTCAGGCCCGCGTGCGCGTGCAGGGCGCCGCAGCACGGCACGCGGTCGCCCGTGGGCATCGCGCCGAAGCCTGCTGCGGCGAGGACCCGCATCGTGTCGCGATGCACATCTCGCTCGAACGCGTCCATGACGCAGCCGGTGAAGAGGTGCACGTCGGACCCCGAGGGCGTGAGCGGTCCTTGACGGAGAGGGAGCCTCGGCAGTCCGACCGACCGGGGGACGGCACGGAGCCGCTGGCCGGCGGCAAGGGCGCGGCCGGCGGCTCGCACGAGCGACGGGTGGCCGAGCGCCGCGTAGCCGGCGCGGACCGGAGGGGAGACCGAGAGGCCCTCGTCCGCCAGCACCTCGCGCGTGCGTGCGATGAGGTGCCCGAAGGGGACTGCGCTCGGGCACGCCGTCTCGCAGGCGCGGCACTGCACGCACGTCTCGAAGGCGCGCCGTACCGGCGTCGAGAGCGGCGCGCCGTCCCGCTCGACCGCGCGCATCAGCGCGATCCGCCCACGCGGCGACTGGCTCTCGTCGCCGGTCACGCGGAACGTCGGGCAGGAAGAGAGGCACAGGCCGCACTGCACGCACCGGCTCAGCTCGCCGGCGTCGAGACCGAGGGTGGTCACCGTTCCCTCATGGGGCGCGAAGGGCGGCTCACGGGGCGAGAAGGGCGACGTGACGCCCGGGATTGAGCCGCCCGCCGGGGTCGAACGCGTGCTTGACGCGCTCGGCGAGCGCACGGAGTGCGGGAGCCTGCGGGCGCGGAGGAGGAGAGTGTGACGCGAAGACCGTCCCGACGCCGACCGACGCGACGTAGGCGCCGAGCACCGCGCCGTCCAGCTGCCGCAGCTCAGAAGGGCGGAACGACCACCGATGGGGTGGGAGCACCGGTCCATCCTCGCACTCCGTCCAGCCCCCTCCGGCGGTGGGGACCGCGCTCAGGGTGCGCCGCTCGGCCTCGACGTCTGCCGCGTGGCCCTCGAGGTGCACCCAGGTGGCCCTGCCGTCGAAGAGCACCGCGGACGGGCGGAACAGCACGTCGAGGGCAGCGAACGGATCGGTCCCGTCCGCGCGCAACCATCGCGAGACCGGGGGCACCGGGTTGGTCCTCAGGATCACCTCTCCGATGAGCCCCAGCGTGCCAAGGGAGCCGACGAAGAGCCGGCACAGGTCGTAGCCGGTCACGTTCTTCACCGTCGGGCCGCCGCCGGTCACGACTGCGCCCTCCGCGGAGACGTAACGCACCTGGAGCAGGGCGTCGCGTACCCGGCCTCGCCCGAGGGCGCACACGTCGTCCTCACCGACGGCGAGCGCTCCGCCGACGGTGCCGCCGCGCCGGGGGAGCGCGGTGCGCTGGCCGAAGGCAGCAAGCTCGCAGTGCAGCTCGTCGACCGGCGTCCCCGCCCGGACGCGCACGGTCATCTCCTCGGGTCGGTGCTCGACGATCCCTTCTGGGGCGCGCAGGAGGCGAGCTCCGGGCTCGAGCTCTCCCCCCGTGCTCCAGCGCGTGCGTGCCCCTTCCACTGCCACCGGCCCGCGTGCGCCCACCTCGGTGGCGAAAGCCTCGAGAGCATCGTCTGCCATCGTCATCCCCAGAGGCCTGCGGGGACACGTTCGAGCGCCTGGATGTCGGCGCAGCTGTGGCCGCTCGGAAGGACCTTTCCCGGGTTCGCCCGGCAGGCAGGGTCGAAGGCACGCCGCAGCCGGTTCTGGTGGTCGAGGTCCACGTCGCTGAACTGCAGCGGCATGTAGTCGCGCTTTTCGACCCCGATCCCGTGCTCGCCGGAGAGCACCCCCCCCGCTGCGAGCGAGACCTCGACGATCTCACGGCCCGCCGCGTGCACGCGCTCGATCGCTCCGTGCTCACGCGAGTCGAAGAGGAGCAGTGGATGGAGGTTCCCGTCTCCGGCGTGAAAGACGTTGACGACCATCAGGTCGTGGCGCTCGGCGATCTCGTAGACGGACTGGAGCACCCCTGGGAGCGCGGAGCGCGGGACCACCGTGTCCTGCAGGTAGTAGGAGGGGGCGATCTTGGCGACGGCGCCGAAGGCGGTCTTGCGGCCCTTCCACAAGAGCGCGCGCTCTTCCTCGGTCGCCGCGACACGCACGGTCGTCGCACCGTTCGCCCGGCCGATCTCCACGACGCGCTCGGCATCGACGGCGGTCCCTTCCTCGGGCCCGTCGACCTCGACGAGGAGCACGGCGCCGGCGTCCAGCGGGTAGCCGGCGTGCACGAAGCTCTCGACTGCCGCGGTGATGCGCCGGTCCATCACTTCCATGGCCGCGGGGACGATGCCCGCCGCGATGACGCTGCCGACCGTCGTCGCGGCGTCCTCGATCGTGTCGAACGCAAGGAGGAGCGTGCGGACACGAAGAGGGTTCTTCGTGATGCGCACGGCGATCAGCGTCGCGATGCCAAGCGTGCCCTCGCCCCCGATGAACGCACCACGCAGGTCATAGGCGGGCGGCTCGGCGTCGAGACCGCCGAGCCTGACGAGCTCGCCGTCGGGGAGGACGACGTCGAGGGCGAGGACGTGCTGGCCGGTGACGCCGTAGGCGAGGCAGTGGGGGCCACCGGAGTTGTTGGCCACGTTGCCGCCGATCGTGCAGGCCTGCTGGCTCGAGGGATCAGGGGCGAAGTGGTAGCCGAGCGGGCGGAGGTACGTGGTGAGATCGAGGTTCACCACCCCGGGCTCGACCCAGGCGACCCGGTCGTCGAGGTCGACGTCGAGGATCCGGTTCATCTTCGTGGTCACCACGACGACGGGTCTGCCGAGGGGGATCGCGCCGCCGGCCAGGCCCGTTCCCGCACCGCGGGGGACCACCGCCCTGCCGTGGGCCACGGCGGTCCGCACCACCGCCTGGACCTCCTCGGTGCTCGTCGGGAAGCACACCGGTCCGGCAGCGCCTCCCGAGAAGACCGAGGCGTCGTGGGCGAGCAGCGACCGCTCGGCGGCGTCGTCGCGGACGCGGTCGCGCCCGAGCACCCCGACGAGCGCGGCCACGATCGGGTCGGGGGCTGCCGGCTGGGGTCGCGCCCGTCTCGTCGCGCGCGATGCCATCGCCCGCCAATGTACGCCTGGTCGGCGCACCGTGGCTCGCCGCGCCCGAGCGCACCGTGGCTCGCCGCGCCCGAGCGCACCGTGGCTCGCCGCGCCCGACGGGAGGTTTGACGCGCCGGGGCCTGTGGGGTCCAATGGCGCGGTGATCACCACTCGGGTGCTCGGTCGTTCCGGCCTGCGTGTTGGCGCGGTGGGACTGGGGCTAAGAACTGCTCCACCCAACCTGTGTAAACATGGGTTATCAGTGGTATAACACGGAGATGCCGACGCTCGTACCGATTGGGGTGGCTGCCCGTGAGATGGGAGTCCATCCCGACACCTTGCGGCGGTGGGAACATGAGGGCCGGATCGAGCCCGCTGAGCGGACTCCAGGGGGAAGGCGTCGGTACGACCTTTCCAAACTCCGCCACCTTGCTCCGCACAAGGCTCCTTCATCGAGGGCGACCATCGCCTATGCGCGGGTATCGACCAGCGCGCAGAAGGATGACCTCATCCGCCAGGTATCTCTGCTGGAGAGCTTCTGTGCCGCCCAGGGTTGGACCTATCAGGTCATCACCGACGTTGGGTCGGGGCTCAACTACCACAAGCGCGGTCTGCGCCAGCTCATCGCAGAGATCTGCTCTGGGAGCGTCGGCCGGCTGGTGCTCAGCCACAAGGACCGCCTCTTGAGATTCGGAGCAGAGCTGGTCTTCAGCTTGTGCGAGCACTTCTCGTGTGAAGTGGTGATCATCAACTCCAGCGAGGACTCCACCTTCGAAGAGGATCTGGCGAGCGACGTCATCGAGATCGTGACCGTGTTCTCGGCCCGGCTCTATGGCTCGAGGAGCCACAAGAACCGTAGGGTCATGGACGAGCTGCGCAAAGCAGCCCAGGAGGTGTCCCCATGACCCGGTGTCACAGCGTCGTGGGATGGTGCTGGCGATGAAGCGCACGGTCCGTCTGGCGACTCTCCCACTCA
>JAJZVL010000040.1 GCA_021845725.1 Actinomycetes bacterium
CCTCCACTACAGCCCCATCTTCGCCGGCGTCGCCTATCTTCCGATCCCCATCAGCGTCGCCACGACCAGCGTTGTCGTCTCACGACTCGTTCGGCGTTACGGAGTGCGGCGGTTCCTCGTCGTCGGCCCCGTCCTCGTCGCCGCGGGCCTCCTCTGGGTCTCCGGGGTGAACGAGACTTCCAGCTACGCCCAGGTCTTCGGACCGCTCGTGCTCGTCGGGCTGGGCATGGGCCTGTCCTTCGTCCCGCTCACGCTGAACGCCGTGGCCTCCGTGGAGGGGCACCAGTCCGGCCTCGCGTCAGCGCTGCTCAACACGAGCCAGCAGCTCGGAGGTTCGCTCGGGCTGGCCACGCTCGTCACCGTGGCGGCAACCGCGACCCGCGACCAGCTCCAGCACGCGGTCACCGGGCTTCGCGCGGCAGGAACGAGCCTGACCACGCCCCGCCTCCATGCACTCGGGGTCGCCGCGAGCGTACACGGGTACCAGATGGCGTTCCGCTGGGGCGCCGCGGGAGTCGCCATCGCGTTCGTCATCGCCGTCGCACTGCTGCGATCCCCGACCTCCGGCCGGGTCGGACCGCCTGGAGAGCCGGCGTCACCTGCAGAGCCGGCGTCACCTGCAGAGCCGGCGACGTTCCACGAGCCGGTGTCCCTCACCCCGCACGCGGCTGACGCCTGGGCCTGATCCACCGTCACGTCGTTGCATCGGTGATGATCCACCAGTCCGTGCCTCCTGACGATGCGCTCGGCGATCTGAGCAGGGCCGACCCGGTCCTGGCCCGTCTGATCGAGGCTCACCCCGGCTTCGACCCCAGGGCTTGGCTGAACGATCCACCTCCCATGGACGCCTTCGGCGTCCTCGTCTTCCAGGTGGTCGGCCAGCAGCTCTCCGTGCGTGCGACCAGACGGATCCTCGACCGTCTCGCGGCGCTGTTCGGCGGGGCGCTCCCGACCCCCGCGCAGCTCCTCGCTGTCGACCCGAGCGACCTGGCAGCCGTAGGCCTTTCACGCCGCAAGGTCGCCACCATGCGAGATGTCGCGCAACGATTCGCCGACGGCCGGTTGCGCGAGCAGGAGCTGCGGAGCTTGTCCGACCGTGAGGTCGAAGAACGACTGACCGCGGTCCCGGGCATCGGCCCGTGGACCGTTCACGGCTTCTTGATCATCGCCTTCGATCGCAAGGATGTGGTACTACCTGGCGACCTCGCGCTGCGCAACGCGATCCAGCACGTCTACGAGATGGACCGATTGCCGTCAGAGGCCGAGGTGATCGAGCTCGCCGAGCGCTGGCGTCCGTGGCGGAGCGTCGCCGTCGCCTATCTCTTTCAGGCCGGGCTCGAGGCTGGCAGCGGCTTGCGAAGTGCCCTTGCAGGTCGCCAGGCCGATGGGACGTCAGCGTGAGCACGCTTCCTGTACGCGATCGGCAAACTGGATGCCGCCGCGCAGCGGACTGGCTCGCCTCTGCGGCACGAACGCTCGTGGGCACCCTGGTGGACACCTATCCGGATCCTGATCGACGACCTCCGACGACGTCGGGGCGCCGGGGACCTCCTGGAACGAGCGCGAGCCTCGGGTGGAGATCGACCGGCCCATGACCGTGATCGCGTCAACCGTCCAGCGGGCACGATCGATATGCCGTCCGGCGCCCGCATGCCGTCCTGCAGGCCGTAGTCGCTCCGCCGATCCTCGATCGTGGCAGCGTCGACGACGAGCAGGGCACTCGTGTTCGAACTTCGACGACGTGCGACGACGTCTCCCCGCCGTGTTCTCCGGAACGCTATAGTCCTACTTATGGTCACTCCAGCAACGGAGCAGGTCTCCTTGGCGGATGCCAAAGCGCGTCTGTCCGAGGTCGTCGAAGGGATCGAAACCGAGCACCGTCGCGTCGTGATCACCAAGCATGGGCGACCAAGCGTGGTCGTGCTGGCGGTCGAAGACCTCGAGGCGCTCGAGGACACGCTCGAAATACTGTCGGATGCCGACGCCATGGCCGACCTTCGGGAGGCTGCAGCTGCTCGACGGGCCGGCCAGACGATCGAGCTCACCAAGGAGGAGGCACGGGCCCGCTGGTCCCGTGGATGAGTACGGGCTGCGGTGGTCTCCACCTGCGGTTCGCCATCTCGATCGTCTCGCGACGTCCTCACCACGAGTGGTAGGAGCGGTCGTCGGGTTCTGCTTCGGCCGCCTGATCTCCAGCCCCCACCCAGTCGGGCATCCCCTCGGGCGGGAGCTCGAAGGCTGGTACAGCGCACGCGTCGGGGCGTACCACGTCATCTATTGGATCGACGAGGACGAGCGCATCGTCTACGTCGACCGGGTCGACCATCGGGCCGACGTCTACCGACCAATCTGAGTCGCCGCGAGAGGGGTGCACCCGAAACACAGCGAGCGTATCACATCGCTGTCCCGCGTGATACACTCGGTGCATGCGGAGCCTGAGACTTGATCCTGACCTCGATGAAAAGGTTCGTCGTGCAGCAGCGGCCAAGGGCGAAACTGTCTCAGAATTCCTTCGTCGTGCGGCCGCTGAGCGAGCCGAGGAGACGTTGGCGGGTAGTCCGAGCGAGCGGTTCGCCGATGTTGCGGGCGTGGTCCACGGCGGCGGCGGTCGCGCGCGCCGAACCGGCGCCGCGTTCACGGAGTCGCTGGCGTCGGACCGCAGCGGGCGGTGACGCTCACTGACGCCGGTCCGCTGATCGCCATCATCGACGGCGACGAAGCCGACCACGCTTCGTGCGTCGATGCTCTCAATCAACTGAGGATCCCCCTTGTCACGACGTGGCCGGCGTTCACCGAAGCGATGTCCCTGCTTGCTCGGGCCGGTGGAATTCGAGCCCAACAAGCGCTCTGGCGCCTGGTGCGGACCGACCTCCTCGTCGTTGCCGACCTCTCTCCCTCTGCGATCGACCGAAGTGCCCGCTTGATGGACCAGTACGCGGATCGACCGATGGACCTCGCGGACGCCACCCTCGTCGCGCTGGCAGAAGAGCGGGGGGACCGGAGGATCTTCACCCTCGACGCCGGCTTTCAGGTCTACCGGTTCCGAGGACGGCAGCGGTTTCACATGGTCCCAGCGCCCTGACCATCGTGGGTGGGTGTCGGAGAGGCTCTCGCTCGGGGCTGTTGGCCCTTGAATGTTCTATGCTAAGCAGGCCCTTCGCGTGCTGCCGGACGGAAGGTATCAGTCTGTTGTTGGGTGCGGTCCGTAGCCGATAACACCGATGTAATAGTCAGTCCCACGCCGATTTGTCGTAGTGCCTGAATCCGTTCCAAAGCACCAGGTCACTCTCTGTTTCTCGTCTCGCCATTTCGGGTGGGATTCTCGATCAACGATCGAACAGGTCGCACGATTTCACGTCGCTCAGTGGCCGCTCTTGACTCCGGACATGTACACCTGATTGCACGTGTACAGCGGATGGGTCGAATAGGCGCGCAGCGGGGGGGGTGTCCACCGGCAGCGGAGGAAACGCCAGCGTCGCGGCGGTCTCGTCGCCGGTGAAGCTGAACGAGACACTGATGCCCGTGACCACCGGACATGTCGGGAGTGGCTGTGGATCGGCGCCGCCCTGGTTGAGTGTCACGGTGAACGACGCCGGTGCCGACGGGGCGATCTTCAAGCCCTTGCCCCAGGACACAGCCTGCGACGGTGTCATGACGACGTGGGTGGCAAGCGTCGCAGACCCCTGGCCCAGGAGCGATACCGAGGGCGCGCCCCCGACCTTGCACGCGTGGTTCGACACGTTCGTCATGACGACGCGGTACGACTGCCGCGGTGGCAAGCGCACCGACCCCGTAGCGCCGGCGCCGGCGGCGGCGTGCCTCTTTGAAGAGGACCTCTGGCGATGGCAAGGCATCCGCATCGACTGTGCGCTCCGAGGTGGACGGCCGCAGCGTCGTCACGTCAACGCACCGCCTCGATCATCGCGATGAGCTCGCTCTTCCGGTAGCCATAGCGCCGCGCCGAGCGAACGAGATCATGCACCTGGGCGACGAGCGTGCTCTTCTCTGGCGTACCCGAGACGGTGATCCCGTGACCCCGTCGGAACTCGAGGATTCCCTCGTCGCGAAGGAGGTGGAGCGCCCGAAAGACCGTGTTCTTGTTGACACCCATGACTGCAGCGAGGTCCTTGGCAAGAGGAAGCCGATCGCCCGGACCAGCTTCTCCCTCGGCGATCGCGCGGCGGATCTCAGCTGCGACTTGCTCGGCGAGAGGGAGGGGATCGCTGCGATCGACGTGTAGATCCATGTGCCCTATTGTACTAGTACAAATGTCGCACGGTCCATGGCGCGTGTTCAGGGGGATTTCGCGCCCTCGAGCCTGAGGATCTCCTCCCACCACGACAGCCACTGCGTTGCGGCCGGAGGCGGCTCTCCGAATCGATGGCGCCGGAGTGGCCGGCGACGCCTCCGTCGAGGGGAGGCGGAATGGTCGGCTTCTGGCCAACCTGGAGTCGACAGACGTCGCGGACATAGAGGGCCACATGGATCAGATTGGAGATGCCTACCAATGCACTCCACGTCTCCCGGTCTCCTCGTCGCATGGACCCTCCCGCCTGCTGTTCTGCCGGCTCGGCTTGTCGCCGGGACTGTCGGCGGCACTGACCCAGTCACGAGCAGGGGCGGCGTGTGGCCCTTGGCGCGACCCTCGAGGATCTCGACCGCCACATGCACAGGGGCGGTGACCGGCCTTCCGTTCGTGAGCGAGAGGACCGCATGCCCTATTCGGGTGCACTTGACCGCATCGCAGCCAACCGCGTACATCGGCGCAACTCCTCCCGATCCCTTGTTGGTTGGAATCGAGTTTGCTCCGCCAACTGCTCCCGCGCCGCTCTTCGGAAGCCCCTCTCTCCCGAGTTTTCCCTGGTGGGCCGTGAGGGACTCGAACCCCCGACCCCTTGCGCGTCATGCAAGTGCGCTTCCAACTGCGCCAACGGCCCCTGAGGAGCAGGTTATCACCCGAGGCGACGAGGTCACCTGACGCTCGCGGCTGCCGTACCCGTCAGCGGACGTGCAGCACTGCCGCACCCGTGACGCGGTCGTGAGCGAGGTCGGACAGCGCTTCGTCCGCGCGCTCGAGCGGGTACGGCTGCACCGTCGCATGTACGCCCAGGCGGGGGGCCAGCGCCAGGACCTCCTCGCCGTCTCGACGGGTGTTCGCCGTCACACTGCGCAGCTCCCGCTCCTGGAAGAGATGCCCGTCGTAGTTGAGGGGGGGAATATCGGTGAGATGGATGCCTGCGACGGCGAGCACGCCGCCCCGGTCGAGTGCGGCGAGCGCGGGGAGGACGAGATCGCCGACCGGAGCGAAGAGAATCGCCGCGTCCAGGGGGACGGGCGGAGGATCGGCAGCCCCTCCGACCCACGTCGCGCCGAGCTCTCTGGCGAGCTGCTGCGCCTCTGGAGATCGGGTGGCCACGTAGAGCTCGGCACCCTGTGCCCGAGCGATCTGGGCCGTGACGTGGGCAGACGCGCCGAACCCGTAGAGGCCCAGGCGCCCACCAGGAGGGAGCGACGTCCGCTCGAGCGCTCGGTACCCGATGATCCCGGCGCACAGCAGCGGCGCAGCTTGGTCGTCGCTCAAACCTTCTGGGAGCCGGTAGGCGAACCGCTCGTCGACGAGCGTGGACTCGGCGTAGCCGCCGTCGTGGTCCCAACCCGTGAACGTTGCCCGCACGCAGAGGTTCTCCGCTCCCCGCCTGCAGAAGCGGCAGACCCCGCACGTGGACGCGAGCCACGCCACGCCGACGCGCTCACCGATCTCGAACCGCTCTGCCCCCGGTCCTCGGGCGCCCACGGTGCCGACGACCTCATGGCCTGGAACGACCCTCTCCCGATGAACCTCCAGATCACCTTCGGCGACATGGAGGTCGGTCCGGCAGACGCCGCACGTGTGGACATCGACCCGAACTTCTCCAGGACCTGGCATCGGCACGTCGCGTTCGACAAGGCGCAGAGGACGCCCGTCGATCGGCCCAGGCTCGACGACCTCCCACGCGCGCATGGTTCTCATCCTGTCATCGTGGCACGAGCGAACGGAGGGCCGAAGGTCCCGCAGCAGGACCCGGGGCGACGAAGATGATCACACGCCCACTTCCGTTCCAGCCCCCTGCGCACCAGACGCGATGGGCCACCCCCCGTCATACGGCTCGAACCGCAGCCCCTTACTGAGCCGCCACTCGGCGAACGAGACGGTCCACTCCTGGTGCCAGCCCTGCTGGGCGACGTGGAGCTCCCGGGGTGAGAGGGTGCGGAGCTCCGGGTACCGCTCGCACAGTGCTCGAACGACGTCTGCAGCAGCCTTCGCGTCCGCAGACGCGTCGTGAGCGTGCTCGATGACAACGCCATAGTGCGCGCAGAGGTCCCGCAGGGTGCGCTTCCCCCTCCGATAGCGATCGACGTGCCGGTCGATCACGAGCGCATCGAGCACGGGCCCGCAGAAACCGTCGTCCGAGAGTCCCCGCCCGGTTTCTCGGCGGTAACAGCTATCGAGCATCGTGAGGTCGTAGTCGAGCTTCATGCCCACGATGGGCACTCCCTGCTTGGACGCGTCGAGCAGGGCGTCCGCGATGCGTCGCACGGCCACGCCGAGGCTCATTCCCTCCTGGTGTGCCCGCTCGGTCGTGATGCCGTGCACCGCCGACGCCTGGGGAGGGATCGCTCGCCCCGGATCGACGAGGGACGCGTCCTCGTCGACCACTTCCCCATCGCGTACCGTGACGAGCGCATAGGAGACCGGCACGTCTTCGAACCGGTCGATTCCCGTGGTCTCCAGGTCGAACGCGAGGAGATCCCGATCGTGCCACGGTGCGCCGGTCGCCATGGGTCGAGCATGGCACGGTGGTGTCTCACGCCCGCGGATACCTGATGTGCGCATGGACGGGCCGCGCGCGGGCCGCGCGCACTGGACACGTGGGCAGGTCCTACGCTGCGGTCGATGCCAGACGAGCCGACTCCCAATGCCGGCAGCCCTCCCCAAGGGGGGGCGGCGGGTCCCGACGCGAACGTCGGGGCCGGACCCGCGCCGGGCGAAGACGACCCCTACCACTGGCACGGACCGTCCTCTCCGCCTTTGCGAGGCGCGCACGGTGCAGAGACGGGAGGTGGGGAGGAGGACTCCCCCGTCGGCACGCCGTACTGGCCGCACCAGGCTCCGCAGGGCCCCTACGGCCAGCCGCAGGGGCCGTACCAGGCTCCGCAGGCACCCTACGGCCAGCCGCAGGCACCCTACGGCCAGCCGCAAGCACCCTACGGCCAGCCGCAGGGGCCGCCGTACGGCCCCCCGCCCTTCCCTTCGTACCCGTGGGCCTACCCGCCGCCGCCTCCCCCGCCGCCGCGAGCCCCGCGCTCGCCCGAGGAGCGTCGTCGCAGGACCCGCAGGGGGCTCGCGTTCGCAGGCGTGCTGATCCTTGCCGTCGGGGCCGGCATCGGGATCGGCGCTTCGATCGCGCCAACAAGTCCCAGCTCGATCGCGGCGAGCCTCGTCAACCGCGCGATCGCCCAGGTGATGCACGCCGGCACCTACCACTACGTGGAACGCTCGACAGCGTTCGGCGTTCCGGACAACATCGCCGGCGACGCGGCTCCCAACGGCGGGAGGCAGGTGATCCTGCAACGCTGCAGCGGCGGCACAACGTACTTCCACCTTCGACTCGTGCGCGGGATCGTCTACTTCAAGGGCACACGGGTCGCGGTCGTCGACCAGCTCGGTGTTCCCGCGGCACGCGCCGCGTCGGTTGCGGAGAAGTGGGTGAAGGTGGTGAAAGGAGAGAAGCTCTACGCGGGATTCGCTGACGGAATCACGACGGCGTCCAACATCTCCCAGCTGCGCACCGCGATCATCCCGACGGCCAGCAGGGCGCTCCCCAACTCGTCACCGCCTTCCACCGAAGTGCTCGGAGCGCTCTTCAAGACATCGAAGCACCACCGCACCATCGGCACAGCCTCCCTTCTGCTCGACACCCCGAGCGGGCTTCCCCGCACCCTGCGCGGGACAGCGACCTCAGCGAGCGGCAGCCACTACACGATCGCCTGGAGCTTCGGAAGGTACGGCGAGAAAGTGCATGTCGTTGCGCCCCCATCGGCAGTTCCCTACGCGTCGCTGCACGCCACGCCTCCAGCCAAGAGCACCTGCGGCTGAGCTCACCTGCCTGCCTCTGCCTCGGGAGGCTCAGCGGTCTCCGGCACCCGATCGCCCCTCGAGGAGCGGGGCCCCGGGCCGGCGTACGGCTCCACCGTTCGCCGACGTACGCCTGCGCCACGCGACCCCCGAGAGCGCCTCGAGCACGACACGGTTCGCCAGGTACGCGGTCACCTCCGCGTGGTCGTACGGCGGGGAGACCTCCACCACGTCGATGCCGGCGAGCGGCACCTCCATCGCGATCCTGCGCACCGCGTCGAGCAGCTGCCTGCTCGACAGCCCGCCAGGCTCCGGGGTGCCGGTCCCGGGCGCGAGCCCTGGGTCGACGACGTCGACGTCGACGGAGAGGAAGACGCCCTCGCATCCGTCGGTCGCGATCTGGAGCGCCTCGGTGAGGCAGGCGTCGAGACCGCGCTCTACGACCTCGGTCATCTCATAGCTGCGCATGCCCTGGTCTGCCATCCACCGAAGGGTCTCGGGCTCTGGCCAGTAGCCACGCAGGCCGATCTGGAGGAACCGATCGCCACGCGTGGCCCCCGACTCGATGAGCCGCCGCATGGGGGTGCCATGGCCATGGAGGGAGCCGAACTGCGTGTCGCCGGTATCGGCGTGCGCGTCGAAGTGGACCACCGACACCCTCCCCCACCCGACATGGCGCGCCACACCGGTCACGTCGGGCAACGCGATGGTGTGGTCACCGCCCAGCACCACGGGGAGCGCGCCGCGCCGGGCGATCCGCTCGACGGCTTCGGCGAGCTTGTCGAGCGATCGCTCCGTCTCGCCGGAGAGCATCTCGACGTCTCCGACGTCGACGACGCCGAGCTCCGCCAGTGGATCGACACCGAGGGAGAGATGCGGCCGCCTGCCGTCATGGGGCAGGTAGTCGGTGAGGCGGATGGCCTGCGGGCCGAAGCGCGCCCCGGGGCGGTGGGAGGTGCCGCCATCGAAGGGCGCGCCGATAACGACCGCAGCGGCACGTTCGTAGGAAGACGGATCGTCGAGCTCAGCCGATGGCACGCCGAGAAAGGTCGCATCCGGGCCGTACATGTTGCCCATCCTCACGACCGCAGGGTCCTTGTGAGGAATTCGACGGTCACCGGCCAGGACGCAGCCGCGGCCTTCGGGTCCGAGAACATCGGAGCGAACGAATTCTCGAACGCGTGACCGGCGTGCTCCTGCACGACCACCTCGGTGTCCGGCCGGCCGGCGAACGCCGCGCTGATCGCTCCGATCTCGGCCTGCGAGATGTACGGATCGGACCCGCCGAAGTGGAAGAGCACCGGGCAGGTGACCCGCGGCGCGCGATCGAGCTCGGCCGCGATCCCGGACCCGTAGTAGGCAACGCACGCGTCGGGGTCCGACGCAGCCGCCACCTCGAAGGCAAGCCTCCCTCCGAGGCAGTACCCCATCACCGCGGTCTTCCCGGTGACCTCTCGAAGGGCACGGAGGTGGGTGAGCGCCGCGACGAGATCGCCGGTGGTGACGTCCCTCGGGATCTCGGCGAATCGGCCCATGTACCCGAAGGCGACCTCGAGAGCCGCTTCGTCGTGGGCGAGCGAGACATTGCGCTCGACCCGCCAGAAGACGTCGGGCACCAGCACCGAGTAGCCCATCTCGGCAAGGAGCGCCGCCTTGGTCCGGACGAACTCCTCGACACCGAAGATCTCCTGCAGAAGGAGGATCCCCGGCCCCCCCTCCACCGACACGAACACCTGCGCGTCGAAGCACTCCCCTGTCGGGGCCTCGACGCGTTCGTTCCGGGTGGCGACGTTCATCAGCTGCCGAGCGTAACGAGGATCGCATCGTGCCGCGGGTGGACCGAGCGATGCGGCCAATCCGGCGACGTGCTCGAGCTCACGCCATCGTCTCGATGATCTCACGCACGATGTCCACCGTCGTGTCAGGGTGGAGCAGCGCGAACCGTGCCGTAGGCTCACCCTCCCAGCTGGTGGGGGTCACGAAAGCAATCTGGTCGGCGAGGAGCCGGGCAGACCAAGCCTCGTAGTCACCTCGCGACCATCCTTTCCTGCGGAAGAGCACGATCGAAAGCGTGGGCTCGCGCACGAGCTCGAGGTAGGGCGTCACCGAGATGAGCGCCGCAGCAGCCCGCGCGTTGGCGAGAACCGTCTCGACGGCGTCGCGATACGCGTCCGTGCCGTACACCGCGAGCGAGAACCAGAGCGGCAGACCCCTCGCACGCCGCGACAGGTGGTAGGCGTAGTCGGTCGGGTTCCAAGGCTCGTCTGCGGTGTCGGTCTCCGCACCATCTCCCCCCGGCGCGTCATCCCCCGCCGTGCCATCCCCTGCCGCACGATCCCCGGCCTCAACGGAGCCGGGAAGCGCGACGTGGATGACGTCGAGGTACGCCGCATCCTGGGTGTGCACCGCTTTGGCGAGTGCGGGCTGACGGTAGATGAGGGCCGCACAGTCGTACGGAGCGAACAGCCACTTGTGCGGATCGATGACGAGCGAGTCGACCAGCTCGATCCCGTCGAAGAGCGGTCTCGCTGCGGGCGACAGGAGCGCCCCCCCGCCGTAGGCGGCGTCGACGTGGAACCAGAGCCCCCTGCGGCGAGCGACCGATCCCACCCCCGCGAGGTCGTCGACCAGGCCCGCGTTGGTGGTTCCTGCCGTGGCGGCCACGCCGACCACGTCCGCCGCGCCCGGCTGGTCGGAGCTGAGCGCGGCCTCGAGCACCTCACCGCGCAGCCGATGGTCGACCGCTGGGACGAGGAACGGCTCTATCCCGAGGACGTGCAGTGCCTTGCCCACGGATGAATGCGCCTCGTCGGTGCAGGCGATGCGGGGGTGTTGCGTCGTACTACCCCGGAGTGACGCAGTGTCGCGACCCACCATCAACGCCGAGAGGTTGGCTGCCGAGCCGCCCGATACGAAGCACCCGCCTGCGCCCTCGGGCAGTCCGGCAAGCTCGGCAAGGAAGGTGAGGACCTGGTTCTCGGCGGCGACCGCGCCGGCCGCCTCGAGCCACGACGTCCCGTGCAGCGATCCGCTCGAGACGACCATGTCGAACAGGAGGCTCGCCTTCGTCGGCGCGGCAGGGATGAACGACAGGTACCTGGGACTGTCGGCAGAGATGACCGCGGTGGCAAGGTGGTCCGAGAAGAGCTCCAGCACCCGATCCGCATCGTTGCCCTCCGGCGAGATGAGACCGCCGATCACCTCGCGCAAGGACCCGGGAAGGGACGCTGCGTATCCGCCGTAGTCGAGCGGCACCGGGTCCAGCGCCAAGCGGTCACGGCAGTAGCCGAGGACGAGGTCCGCCATCTTCTCGTCGAACACGAACATCGGGTTTCGCATGGCTGCGTCGCTCCCCCTTCTCAGGGCTGGGTTCCCCGCAGGGCACGCGCACAGCGATCGCCCCACATTTCCCCAGCCTCTCACGAGATCTCGCTGCCGTGTCGCATCGGAGCGTTCGGTGGGTCGGTGGGTCGCGGCGCGGAGTGAGCGGTCGCGGCGCGGAGCGAGCGGTCGCGGCGCGGAGCGATAGGCTGACCCCTCTTCTGGCGGCGTGGCCGAGTGGTTGAGGCAGGGGCCTGCAAAGCCCTTTACCCGGGTTCGATTCCCGGCGCCGCCTCGGAGGTGCTCCCGAGACCCTGGGAAGGGAGGCACGGCAGTGCCGCGCACGGGAACCCACCGGGTGTCGAGCCCGGGACGAGGGGACGTGCGCGGAGTGCGCTGGGTTCGAACGCGCTGGCCCAGGCCCAGGCCCAGAGAAAGAGAGCGTCACGTGGTGAAGAAGGCCCTGGTGCGACAGCCCAGCCCCCGACTGGCTGAGGGGATCGTGACCCACATCGAGCGTCAGGCGGTGGACTTCGACCTGGCACGGACGCAGTGGGACGCCTACGTTGCGACGCTCGAGCAGTCGGGATGGGAGGTGGTCTCTGCCCCGCCCATGGACGACTGCCCGGACGGAGTCTTCATCGAAGATGCCCTTCTCGTGTACCGGTCTGTAGCGGTCATCACCCGACCGGGAGCGGTCAGCCGCCGCCCGGAGATCGACGGGCTCGAGCCGATGGTGGCGTCCCTGGGGTATGCCGTGGCCCACATCACCGAACCCGGCACGCTCGACGGCGGCGATGTCTTGAAGATCGGGGACACGCTCTACGTCGGGCGAGGCGGCCGCACCAATCGCGAGGGGATCGAGCAGCTGCGAGCTGTGCTTGCGCCACTCGGCGCAAGCGTCGTCGCGGTGCCCATCGACAAGGTGCTTCACCTCAAGTCGGCGGTGACCGCGCTTCCCGACGGCACCGTGATCGGTTTCCCTCCGATCGTGGACAACCCCTCGGTGTTCGGGCGGTTTCTCCCGATGCCCGAGGAATCTGGCTCCCACGTGGTCAACCTGGAGGACGGCCGGCTCCTCATGGCCTCCGACTGCCCCGACAGCGCTTCGCTGGTTGCCGACCTGGGGTATGAGCCGGTGATCGTCGACATCTCGGAGTACGAGAAGCTCGAAGGCTGTGTCACCTGCCTGTCGGTGCGCCTCCGCACAGCCCCGAGATGAGCTGCCCGAGATGAGCCGGCGTCCCGTGCTCGAAGTGGGCCGGTGATGCCACCAGCGGACCCGGGCTCATCCACGCATGGTGCCCGGCGGTCTTTCCACCTGACCACCCGACATAGCCCGGATCCCGGATCCCGGAGCTCCGGAGCCCGGAGCCTGGAGGCAGGAGAGATCCCTCCTGCGGTGAGAGGATCGCTGCATGCACGGAGTCACACCCGATGATCTGGCGGCGATCGAGGAGATCGCCGCCCGGGACCACCATCTCGCCGTCGTCTCAACGGTTCGTGCGGACGGAACTGTGCAGTCCTCGGTCGTGAACGCCGGGATCCTGCCTCACCCGGTCTTCACCGAGCCAACGGTGGGCTTCGTCACCTACGGTCGGGCCAAGCTCGCCAATCTGCGGCGCCGTCCTCGTGCGACGCTCGTCTTCCGGGCGGGGTGGCAATGGATCGCGGTCGAGGGCCACTGCGACATCGCCGGACCCGACGACGCGCTGGCCGGCGTCGACCCGGGCTCCCTGCCGTCGCTGCTGCGGGCGATCTTCCGCGCCGCGGGCGGCACGCATGACGACTGGGACGAGTACGACCGCATCATGGCGGCGGAGCGTCGGGCCGCCGTCCTGCTCCGGCCCGAGCGGACGTACACGAATCCCGCACCGGCGCACTGAGCTCGCTTCGGCCAGCCTCTTCCCGTCGCACGTTCACGCGAGTGCGGGTGCCCGGGCCTGGCCCGGTTCAGCGTCCCAGCATCTCACCGAGCGCACCGAGGAGCGCATGGACATTGCCCGGGCGTGCAGCGTGCCCCATGCACCCGATGCGCCAGATCCTGCCCGCGAGCTGCCCCACGCCTCCGCCGATCTCGATGTCGTAGTGCTCGAGGAGCCGTGCACGCACGGCAGCTTCATCCATGCCGGTCGGAAGCTCCGCGGGGACCACCACGGTCGTCAGCTCGGGAAGGCGGTGCGCCGCCGGGACGAATAGCTCGAAGCCGAGCTTCTCGAGGCCCGTCTGCAGCAGCTGCCCACATTCCTGATGGCGCTCCCATACGGCGTCCATGCCTTCGTCGAGGATGGCTCCAAGTCCTGCATGGAGCGCAGAGATCATCGCTGCCGGAGCCGTGTGGTGGTACACGCGCCGAGGACCGTCGCCCTCCACGTACTTCGAGAGCAGCGTGAGATCCAAGTACCAGCTCGAAGGCCGAGGCACGAAGCGCTCGCGCGCCCTGGGGCTGGCCGTCAGGGGCGCCAAGCCGGGCGGAGCGCCGAGGCACTTCTGCGTGGCGCTGTAGGAAATGTCCACCCCCCAGTCGTCGACCGCCACGGGGATGCCCCCCAAGGAGGTGACCGTGTCCGCGATCAGGATGGCGTCACCTTTCGTGGCGCCGACTGCCGCGATGTCGTTGCGCACCCCGGTGGAGGTCTCGGCGTGCACGAGCGCGATCACCGTCGGGGATGGGTGTGCCCGGACCAGCCGCTCGGCGTCGAGTGGCTCGCCCCAAGGTGCTTCCACCCGGATGACATCGGCGCCGAGCCGGTCGGCGATCTCGCACATTCGCTCACCGAAGAACCCGTTCACGCCGATGACGACCGGGTCACCCGGTTTCACCACGTTCACGAACGCCGTCTCCATTCCTGCCGAGCCGGTGCCACTGATCGGCAACGTGAGCGCGTTCGACGTCTTGAACACACGGCGGAGTCGTTCCATGGTCTCGTCGAGCATGTCGAGGAACGAGGGATCCAGATGACCGAGGACCGGGTGGACCAGCGCAGCAGTCGCTTCCGGGTACGGGTTGGAAGGCCCCGGACCCATGAGGATCCGATCGGCGAGGGGCGACATGGGGTCGATCCTGGCAGGCGCGCGCACGCCGCGCCAGTGAGCGGTTCCCTCAGCCCTCCGCCGGTCGTCGCCGTTGGATCATGTGCTCTCCCGACGACGGACTTGCGCAGAGGACTTGCGCAGAGACGGCGAGCAGAGGCAGTCCAAGCCGCTGCGCCTGGGCGTCCCGGGTCATGCCGCTCGAGCCACGTCGGGCGGCACCCGTCGCAGCACGGTCGACGCGACGTAGTCCTTCTCGGGTCCGCGAACTCGCCACTCCTCGGTGACGACCTGGGAGGTGCGGACCCGCCAGGTGATGCCGTAGCGATCGTTCCCGCACAGGTGAGTGGCGTCGCACCGCCCGGTCCGCAGGTCGCATCGGGCGAAGGTTCGGCCGTCATCGAACGTCATGACGACGACTCCGTTGTCCTGCCTCGAGTACCTGAGCCGGCGGTGCGCGGCTCCGCCGTAGGCGCCCATGCGAAGCCTCCCCACCTCTCGGTACTCCGCGATGTGCAGATCGTCCGGTGCAGCCGGCTCGATGGGAGCGACGGTGACCGTCCCGCTGAACACTCCGGTGAGCGCCTGACGATGGTCCGTGACGGCTCTTTGCACGCGCCACTCGCCGAGAAGGAACGCGAAGGTGTCGTCCACGCCACCAATGGCCACGTTCAGATCCGGACGGTCATCGCAGTCGCGCGCCCCGATCACCACCGACGACCTTCCATGCCCCGGGCAGCACAACCGCTGCCAGCGCAGCCTTCAGCGCGTCGCCGACCACGAAGGGGACGAGTCCCAGGGCGAGCGCCCGCGCAATGCCGAGATGAAGGCTCAGCGCGAGCCACGTGACGCCGCAGAGGTAGATGACCAGCTCACCGGCGACCATGGCGGGAATGCTCTTGGCGATCGACCGATCGGCGCCGCGTTCTGCGAGATAGCCGCACAAGCCAGCGCACAGCACGAAGCCCACGACGTAGCCGAAGGACGCGCCCACATAGCCGTGCGCGTGCCCGGCGAACCACGGGATCCCTGCGACGCCTGCGACTGCGTAGAAGGCCATGGCGGCTGCTCCGCGCCGGGACCCGAGGGCCGCCCCAGCGAGAAGGACGCCAAGGGTCTGTCCGGTGATCGGCACCGGCGTGAACGACAGATGGACCGACACCTGAGCCAGCACCCCGACCAGGCACGCAGCTGCGACGACCAACAGCGCGTCCCGTGCCAGCGCACCCGGGACGAGATCCACCAGCACCGAATGCTTCCGGCCTTGCAGCACGACGGTGTCCGACATCGACGTTCCTCCTCTGGGCGCACTGGGCGGTGGCAGACCGCTCGCGTCGAGGTGCTGGCCTAGCACAGACGTGCAGCGCCCACCAGCGATCCGGCCCGAGAGCTCGCCCTGCCCCCAGAGCCAGGGCCATCCCCGGGGGGCTATTCCCGCCGGCGCCGGCCGAGCAAGAGCCACACGAGACCCGCGAGCACTGCCACGATCACCACGACCTTCACCAATCCCCAGATGAGACCGGCGATGGAGCTGAGCACCCAGAAGGCGATCAGGACGCCCACCACGCCGACGGCGACCACGGCCAGCGTGTGCACGGGGCGAAGTCGGTTGGACCTGCGCTGCGGGGCGTCCTGACGCCCCCCACGAGTATCGGGTTCCACGTCGCGTGCCATGGCAGCCTCCTCAACGCCGGTCCCGGTGCACCTTGCTCGGGGACCGCGCCTCGATGCTACGGGGCGCCGAGCGGCAGGAGACCTCGGGCCTTGGCGGGAAGGAGAGCTCGGCGCGAAGGGAAGCCGATGGCCTGCGTCATCGCGAGGTTCCCCTCGATTCCAGGTCCTCTTGGCTCGGCCCCCATGGGGCGTCACGCCGGGCCGGGACCACGATGCCATCAGGCCCGACCATCGACGCGGTGCCAACTGCTGCTGCCCCGTAGCGACGGCGGATGGCGTCGATCGCGGCCGTCACCTCCCGCCAGTGCTCCTGGCGACTCTCCGCGTCCGCCGCGCCACCGGCCAGCGCACCCGCCACCGGCGCGTCGAGGACGAAACTGAGCTGCTGCCCTGCCGATGCGCGCTGAAGCCCCGAGATGCTCACACCAAGCAGCCGAACGCCCGAGGGAAGCTCCGCCGTGTCGAGGAGCGCCGCCACCACCGCGCCGATCGCGGAGCCCGTGTCCAGACCGGTCTCGACCGTGTGGGAACGCGTGATGACGGAGAAGTCGCTGAGCTTCACCTTGACCGTGATCGTCCGGCCAGTTCGACCATTCGCGCGCAGATGCCCTGCGACCGATTCGGCCATTCGGAGCGCATGGCGGTGCAGGATCTTTCGATCGGCGATGTCCTCGCGGAACGTCTCTTCGTGCCCGACCGACTTCGTCGGTCGGTCCGGGACGACGGGATCCGCGTCCTCGCCGCGCGCCAGAGCCGCCAGATGCCTGCCGTGGACCTTCCCAAGTGCTCGCACGAGCACCGCCTCGGGAAGACAGGCGAGGTCGCCAACCGTCCGCACACCGAGGTCCGTCAGACGCTTGGCGGTGGCGGGACCGACGCCCCACAGCTGCCCGACCGACTTCGGGTGCAAGAACGACATCTCCTCCTCCAGCGCGACGACCACCACTCCTTCTCCGGGAAGCTTCCCCTGCGCGTGGGCTCGGGGCTTTGCCGCGCGCGAGGCGAGCTTGGCGATCAACTTGGATCGGCCGGCACCGACCGAGCAGTCGAGGTCGAGCTCGTCACGCACACGCCGTCGAATCGCTGCGCCGATCTCTCGAGGAGAGCCGAACAGGCGCAGCGCGCCACGGACGTCGAGGAACGCCTCGTCGAGGCCGACAGGCTCCACGAGCGGGGTGAACGACCGAAGCGCGTCGCGCAGCTCCGCGCTCACCTGCGCATACCTCCTGTAGTGGCCGTCGAGGAACACCGCGTCTGGGCAGAGCTGACGAGCGCGCACAGAGGCCATCGCCGAGTGCACGCCGTAGGCGCGTGCTTCATACGTGCACGAGGCCACGACGCCGCGAGCGCCGCTCCCGCCGACGATCACCGGCCTGCCCGCGAGCGACGGGTTGTCGAGCACCTCCACCGCCGCGAAGAAGGCGTCCATATCGACGTGGAGAATGCTCGGCTCCCGACGGGGGCCGCCCGAAGGCGCGGACGTCGGCGCGGTCCCGCCCGAAGGCGCGGACGCGGCCAACGACCCTGTCCACTCCCGATCAGCCACTCAGGCGAAGCCGCCGGAATCCCTCCGCGTGGAGGACCCCTGCTCGACGGCCTTCCTCCTCTGCGCGACGCCGCACTGCCTCGGCAGCCCACCCGGGCTCCGCGCCGCTGAACTGGCTCGCATGGCATTCGACCGCGGCGGCCTTGATCTCGATCGTCTCGCCGATGTCCACCCACACATCGGGGTCGAGCGTTCCCGACAGGTACGCCACGGACGCTTGGTGGGGCGGACCAGCCTCCGGGAAGTAGAGCGGGAGCGCCGCAGAGGGCGACAGCGCATCGAGCAGCGCCCACCCTGCGGCGCGGTGATCCCGGTGATTGAAGTACTCCTGGCCGAAGAAGATCGCCGTCGGGTCGTGCCCCAGCACGGCCACGGGTCGGAGCGAGCGGATGATCGCGACCAGCTCGCCGACGAATGTCGTTCGAAGATCGAGCTCTCCGTCGGGTGCGCCGAGGACCCGGTGCGAAGCGAGGCCCGTCTTCTCCGCAGCGGCGGCGAGCTCCGCGGCGCGGCGGCGGGCGAGCTGCGCCGGGCTGACGTCTGGATCAGGCGTACCGCGGCCCCCGTCGGTGCAGACCACGAGGTGAACCGATGCTCCGTGTCGTGCCCAACGCGCCAGCGTTCCGCCGCACGCGACGTCGGCGTCGTCCGGGTGGGCATAGACGGCCAGCACCACCTCGGGCACTCCAGCGACCAGCTCCGCCACGACGTCCAGCCCGCCCGGGCTCAAATCCGCTGCTTCGGCTCGGTCATCTTGATCAGAAGGCCGACTTCGCGCTCGAAATCCCCGACGTCCTCGAAGCCTTTGTACACGCTCGCGAACCTCAGATAGGCCACGTCGTCGAGCACTTGGAGCCGTTCGAGCACCGCCACGCCCACCTCCTGGGTGGTCGGCTCCAGAGAGGCTGCGCGCAGCGCCTCCTCGACCTGGCTCGCAAGCTGCTGGAGCACCTCGCTGCTCACCGGCCGGTTCTTGCACGCCGCCCGTACCCCTGCGATCAGCTTCGCCCGGTCGAAGGGCTCGCGTTGCCCCGACCGTTTCACAACCCACATCAGCTGTTCCTCTACACGCTCGAACGTGGTGAACCGCTTTCCGCACCCCAGGCACTCGCGACGCCTGCGGATCGCCGCACCCTCGTCGGAGACGCGCGAATCGACGACCCGGTCGTCGTCTGCGCCACACCATGGGCATCGCACCTGTGCGACGTTACCGCTACGCCACCCCCTCTACTCCGCTTCGCTCCTTCCAATCCGCCGAAGAGATCCCAGCAACTTCAGGGGATCGCGATGCGCTCGCCAGGCACGACCACCGCCGAGCCGGTCTCTCTGGCAAGCGCCTCCGCCAGCGGCCTCGGGTCGCCACCGTGGTCGAAGCGCGACGCGATCGACCACAGCGTGTCACCGGGCTGCACCACGTAGATCGCTTCGCCTCGGGCTGCCGCAATTGCAGCTGGAGCTGCTGCCGAGCCACCTCGAGCTTCCGCAGACGCACGGAGAGCTGCCGCAGATGCAAGAGCCGGAACTGCGGGCGAGCCGCCCAACGCTGCGAACGGCAGGGCCAGCCCACAGACAAGACCCCCGGCAACCCCGGCGAGCACGACGGCGCGGCGTCGGCGCAGCGCCGCGACCCTCCGAGCAGAACGCTGCGTGACGTCGGCTCCGCGCCGACTGCCCCGGGATGCGACGCGGTTCTCGAGAACGACGCCCGGTTCAAGAATCGCCACCGCCCGGGGTCGTGACCCGCCTCCGTGGCTTCCGTCCTGAGGCCCCTCACGCGCGCCAGCGCCCGGCACCAGCGCCAACGCATGCCGGTTGCCAAGCCGGTTGCCAACAGGGACCCCTGCGCCGTCTTCTGGCCAGTCGCCCGCCTCCGTGTCCAACACCGGTGCAATCGCCATCGTGCGCACACCTCCTCCCGCGCTCCCGGAGCTGAGACGGGCCACACGACCCTGCTCAACAGCGAACGCACGTTCGCTTCGACCTCTATGGAAGCACGAACGCATGTTCGCTGTCAAGAGGAATTGCGAACGAATGTTTGCCATCAGACGACTCGTTCACTATGCTGTGCAAACGTACGTTCGCCACCAGAGGCGAAGCGACGAGGGGGTTGGCACATGGCGCAGGCGCTCAGCGGAAAGCGGCGCGAGATCCTCGAGTTCATCGGATGCTGCCTGCGCAAGCGCGGGTACCCTCCTTCGGTGCGTGAGATCGGCGAGGCTGTCGGGCTCGCGTCCTCGGCCACCGTCCACAGCCATCTGGCGGTCCTCCAGCGCGAGGGCTACCTCGAGCGCGATCCGACCAAGCCTCGTGCGATCCAGGTTCGCTACGAGCCGACCTCGCAGGTCGCCATGGCCGCCGGACCGGTGCGCCACATCCCGCTGGTCGGTGACGTCGCCGCAGGCACTGGAGTGCTCGCGCAAGAGAACGTGGAGGAGATCGTCGCTCTCCCCGAGGACTTCACGGGAACGGGGTCCCTGTTCATGCTGCGCGTCCGGGGTGACTCGATGGTGGAGGCGGGGATCTTCGACGGCGACTACGTCGTGGTGCGCCAGCAGCCGGAAGCCGAGAACGGCGACACGGTCGTTGCCGGCATCCCCGGCGACGAGGCGACGATCAAGGTCTTCGCACGGCGAGGCGGCAAGGTGGTGCTCACGCCTCGGAACTCGGCACTGTCGCCGATGGAGCTCTCGCCCGACGAGGTCACCGTCTACGGCAGGGTCGTCACCGTCCTGCGACGGCTCTGATGCCCCAGGCGGAGCCGGGCACCTTGGAGTGGTGCAGCCCGGACGCTCCGCGGCGCGCAGCTGCACATCCTGGTCACCAGGTACTGGTGACCAGGGCGCCGAGAACCTCACGCACGCGTTCGAGCGACGCGCGCCTCACGTGCTCAGAAGGATGGTGTGCGAGAAGCGGATCGCCAGGGCCGAAGTTCGTGGCGGGGATGCCGTGCGCCCACATCGTCGCGACGTCGGTCCAGCCGAGCTTCGCGCGCGGCGGATAGCCGCTCCGCTCCACCAGTGCAGCCAGCAAGGGATGCCCGAGCTCGGGTGGCGCGCCATCGGCTCCGTCGACGAGGACGACGCGGTCCTCGAGCTCTTCTTCGAGCAACCCCTCAGTGAGAGCACGCGTGGCCTCCTCGGCCGCCGTCGCGACATCGCGGTCGGGAGCGAAACGGTGGTTGACCGTGAGGACCGCCTCGTCCGGGACGACGTTGCCTGCGACACCCCCAGACACGAAGACCGCCTGCAGCTGCTCGACATAGGCGCACCCGTCGAGCTCGACGGTCCTGCCTTTCCAAGAGGACAGACGCTCCAGCAATGGGCCGAGCCGGTGGATCGCGTTCCGCCCAGCGAACGGGCGCGCAGTATGCGCCCGCACCCCGCCGAGGTGGATCTCTGCGCGCAGGGTTCCCTGACAGCCTGCCTCCACCCGAGCATCAGTCGGCTCGCAGAGCACCGCCGCGTCAGCCCGGAGAAGGTCGGGCCGCGAGGCCCACAGCTCGCCGAGTCCGTTCTCGGCACGGGTGAGCTCCTCGCGCGCATAGAGGCACCAGGTGACGTCGACGGTCGGCTCTTCGCACGTCGCCGCGAGGTCGAGGATCACTGCAACGCCCCCCTTCATGTCGCAGGCCCCAACGCCCCAGACTGCGTCGTCCTCGATTCGGGCGGTGTCGTTGCCCGCAGGCGGCACGGTGTCGAGATGGCCCGCTACGAGCAGCCGCTTCTCGCGGCCAAGCACGGTCCTGGCGACCACGTTGTCCCCCACGCGAGTCACCTCCAGCCAGGGGTGTTCCGAGAGCTCGCCGGCGACCAGGGCGGCGATCGCCGACTCTTGCCGGCTCACCGAAGGGAACGACACCAGGGCCGCGGTGGCCTGGACGAGGTCTGCGGCCGGGCTCTTGGCCGAAGACGGCGGGCTCTTGGCCGGGGTTGATGCGGTCGCCGCCGGTACCGAGGAGGGGGGAACCGGGGCGGTCACGCGGAGACCCCATGTGCGCGCAGCAGTGCGTTCAGCTGTGCCTTGTCGTGGCGCTCCCCTTCCTCGAGGCGCCTGATCACGAGCACGCAGGGAAGGAAGAACTCGCCGCCGGAGAACACGCGCCGGCGTGCCGCCGACACCGCAACCGACCACGGGGGCACCACGCCGCGTCCCAGCTCCTCGCCGCTCTCGGCGTCGACGACCGGGATCGAGGGGTTCAAGATCGTGCCCTCTCCGATCACCGCCCCGCGACCCACTCGCGCGCCCTGCGTGATCATGCACCGGCTTCCGATGAGCGCTGTGTCCTCCACGACCACGGGCTGCGCATTGGGCGGCTCGAGCACGCCGCCGATGCCGACTCCCCCCGACAAGTGGACGCGCGCTCCGATCTGCGCGCACGAGCCGACGGTGGCCCACGTGTCAACCATGGTCTCCTCTCCCACGCGCGCTCCGATGTTGACGTACGAAGGCATGAGGACGACCCCGGGAGCGAGGTACGAGCCCCATCGGGCCGACGCGCCTGGCACCACGCGGACGCGCGCCCGGGCGAAGTCGCGCTTCAAGGGAAGCTTGTCGACGAATTCGAATGGGCCTGCCTCGGTCGTCTCGAGCTCACGCAGCCGGAAGAGGAGCAGGATCGCCTTCTTCAGCCACTCGTGGACGACCGTGCTGCCATCAGGTCCGGTCTCTGCGACCCTGACGACGCCTCGGTCGAGCAGATCCACCGCCTCGGTCACCGTCTCGGCAGCTTCGACATCCTCCGGGGAGAGCTCCCCGACACGGCTCCACAGCTCTTCGATGCGCTCTTGCAGCGGTCCCACGCAGGCAGACTGTACCGATGACCGACACGAGCCGGTGGATGAGCGCCGACGTCGCCCGAGGCGAGCGCTACGAGCAGCAGTTCGAGCGCCTTGCGGCGTCGGGGATCGACGTGCACGGGGAGGCCTCCTTCGTCTCGTCCTTTGCACCGGCAACCGTGCTCGACGCGGGCTGCGGCACGGGACGCGTCGCGATCGAGCTGGCGCGCCGCGGCGTCGACGTCGTCGGGGTCGACCTCGACCCCGCAATGCTCGAGGTGGCGCGTCGCAAGGCTCCCGAGCTCGACTGGAGGCACGCAGATCTCGCCACCTTGGACCTCGGCCGCCGCTTCGACCTGGTCGTGATGGCAGGCAACGTGCTGCTCTTCGTCTCGCCCGGCGCCGAAGCGGCCGTCGTCGAGCGCATGGCAGCCCACCTCGCTCCCGGAGGAAGGCTCGTCACGGGCTTTCGCCTCGGTGCCGGGCTCTCGTTGGACGACTACGACGCCTACACCTCTACGGCGGACCTCACGCTCGAGTCTCGGTTCGCCACGTGGGAGCGCTCACCCTTCTCCGGCGGCGGAGACTACGCCGTGAGCGTGCACCGGGCAGCGCCCGGCGAAGAGCCGGACGCACCGCAGAGCCCGCCCCAGCGCTGACCTCGGACCCGACGGCCGGTCTCTGATACACCCCCACGCGATGCTGTGACCTGTGAGCGAAGGAGCCGCACGGATGGTCGCAGCTGCCGAGGCCTTCTTGTCCTGCGTCTCGGACTTCGACGCCGCCAGCATGGCCCCCTCCGAATGTGTCGTCGTGACGGAGGTGGCCTCCAGGGTGGAGAAGGCCTCTGGGGCGCTGCGTATGCTCGCTGGGGCCAAGGCGGCGGCGGCGGGTGCGTACCGCGAGGCAGGCGCTCCCGACGCCTCGTCCTGGCTGGCGCGCCAGGGGGGGACGACCGGGCGCGACGCCAAGGCCGCCCTCGAGCTTGCCCGCTCCCTGGAGACCCACCCACAGACGAAGCAGGCCCTCTTGGACGGCAGCGTCTCGGTGGCGCAGGCCAAGGAGATCACGAAAGCCGACTCCGACATGCCGGGATCCGAAGAGGACCTCCTCGAGGTAGCTCGTCACGGCGATCTGACCGAGCTTCGCGACCATGCACGGGAGCGGCGGCTCGGCTCGATCCCGGTCGACCAGCTCCACGCCCGCCAGGTGGCGGCACGGCGCTTTCGCCACTGGCGCGACGGCCTCGGGATGGTCTGCTTCGAGGGCGCGCTCCCACCAGAGACGGGGATCCCCTTCGTCAGCCGCATCGAAAGGGAAGCTGCGAGGCGCTACAGGGCCTTTAAGCACACCTCCGAGGTCGACCGGTTCGAGGCCTGCGCCGCAGACGCGTTGTACGCGCTCACGATGACCGGGGCCGACGGCAAGCGGCCTTCGGCGACCGACCTCGTGATCGTGTGCGACATCAACGCCTGGAGAAGGGGTCATGCCCACCCAGCCGAGCCCTGCCACATCGTCGGCGGTGGACCGATCCCCGTCGAGCTCGCCAAGCAGCTCTCCGAAGATGCCTTCTTGAAGGTCGTGCTCCATGACGGAGTGGACATCCACAAGGTTCACCACCACGGACGCCGCTACACCGCAGAACTTCGGACCGCCCTCGACCTGGGGGCCGCCCCCGCCTTCGACGGGCGGGCATGCACCAGGTGCGCTCGGAGGTGGAGCCTCCAGTACGACCACAAGGACCCGATCGCCCACACAGGGGCGACCTCATACGCGAATGTGCAGTCGCTCTGCTATTCGTGCCATGTCGAGAAGACCGATGAGGACCGAAGAGCCGGCCTGTTGGCCAACCGGCCGACCGCGTGCAGCTCGACTCCTCCCACCAACGGGCAGCGCAAGGGGCGCCGCCCGCGAACGACCCGGGGCACTCCTTCCGCGCCGCCAGCTCCCCCATAGCCGTAGCCGGCAGGGTGGTGGCTCGTCGGTGCCGCGAGCGTCTTCTGCCGGCGCGGCCGCCCGCCGCCGCGGCCCACACCGTCGCCCACACCGTCGCACACACCGTGGCCCGGACCGTCGCACACACCCTCGCCCACACCGTGGCCCACGCCGTAACCCGAGCATCAGTTCCAGCGTCAGCTCCAACCTGATGCTGCGAGCCGCTGCGCGACCAGAGCGAGCCGCTCCGTCGGCTGCACCACGGCGATGCGGACATGGCCTGCGCCATCAGCGCCATAGAGATCGCCGGGGCTGACGAGGATGCCAGACGACTTCGCAAGGTCCTCGGCCATCGCCCACCCGTCGGTCCAGCGATCCGGCACCGACGGCCAGAGGTAGAAGCCCCCGGCTGGCAGCGGCGTGGGACAACCCGCCTGCGAGAGCGCGTGCGCCAGGAGCTCGAGACGCTCGAGGTACCGGGCGCGTTGCACGGCGACGTGCGCGTCGTCGGACCAGGTGACCGCGGCTGCAGCCTGCACCGGCCCCGGGACCATCATGCCCGCGTGCTGGCGGACATCCCGCAGGTACGCCACGAGCGCGCCGTCACCCGCGAAGAAGCCCGCGCGCACCCCGGCGAGGTTCGACCGCTTGGAGATTGAGTGAACGGCGACGACACCCTCGCACCCCGACTCGAGGATCGAGCGCGGTGGGCCATCCCACGTGTAGTCCGCATAGCACTCGTCGGAGAAGACCGGCACGCCATGCCGCCGGCCCCACTCGGCGGCGGCGGCGAGGTCGGTCAGCCCGCCGGACGGATTGGCCGGCGAGTTCACCCAGAGGAGCAGTGCACGGCGGGCGTCGGACGGGTCCACCGACTCGAGGTCGAGACCGCCTCCGTCGGCGCTCAGGGGAGGCACCGGCACGGCGCGGCAGCCCGCGAGACGCGCGCCCATCGCATAGGTCGGGTAGGACACCGAAGGGTAGAGGACCGTGTCTCGAGACGGGTCACGAAGATGCAGGTAGTGCGGCGTCGACGCGACCATCTCCTTCGTGCCGACGCACGCAGCGACCGCCGATGGCTCGACCTCGACACCGAACGTGCGGGCGAGGTGCTCGACGGCCGCGCTCCGGTAGGCGGGCGTGCCGGCCGACGGCGGGTACCCGCGCTCGGCACCCGACGTCGCCAGCGCCCGGACCGCCTCGGGGGGGGGCGGGTCGCAGGGCGTCCCGATCGAACAGTCCACGACGCCCCCGGGCAGCGACTCGGCAAGGGCGCGCAGCCCCGAGAGCCGCTCGTAGGGATACTGAGGTGGTAGGAAGCCGCTCACCGCAGGGTCATCATCTCGCGGGCGTCGACACGGTGGTCGTCGACACGGCGGTCAGCACCACAGCTACGCGCCGCGCACGACGAATTCCGCGAAACGGGAGCGTCCTGCCTCGTCCAGGACCACGTGCACCCGCGCCCCCTCGTCACCGTCCTCCTGCTCGACCACTTCGCCCTCGCGGTGGACCGCGGCGAGCACGTCGCCGCGCGCCCAGGGGATCGCGAGCTCGACGATCCGATCTGCGACGCGCAGCCGATCCCCGATGGCACGCAGCAGCTCGTCGATACCTTCGCCGGTCGCGGCCGAGATGCACACCGCACCCTCGGCGTCTGCCGCGAGCTGCGCGGCCCTCGGGCTGACGTCGGCCTTGTTGACGGCGAGAAGCTCCGGCACGTCGCCCGCGCCGATCTCACGGAGGACCGAGCGAACGGCCTCGATCTGGCCTTCGGGATCGGGGGCAGCCGCGTCGACCACGTGGACGAGCAGGTCCGCGAGGCGGACCGAATCGAGCGTGGAGCGAAAGGCCTCCACGAGCTCGTGAGGAAGCTTGCGGACGAAGCCGACGGTGTCGGTCACGAGCACGGTCTCCCCCCCCGGCAGCGCGAGCTGGCGGGTCCTCGGGTCCAAGGTGACGAAGAGCCGGTCCTCCGCCGGGACACCGGCGTCGGTCAGCCGGTTGAGAAGGGTGGACTTGCCGGCGTTGGTGTACCCGACGAGCGCCACCTCCCGCAGGCGCCCTCGGCTCCTCGAGCGGCGCTGCAACTGGCGCGTGCGCTCCACCTCTCGCAAGTCGGCCTCGAGCCGATGCATGCGCCGCACCAGCCGCCGGCGGTCCACCTCGAGCTGCGTCTCTCCGGGACCGCGCGTCCCGATGCCGCCCGCCTGCTGGCTGAGCTCGCGGCCGCGCCCTC
>JAJZVL010000114.1 GCA_021845725.1 Actinomycetes bacterium
AGCATCTACGACCCGGCGGCGCCATCGATCGACGCGGGCTTGCTCCGGGCCGGGGTTCCGGTTCTCGGCATCTGCTACGGATTCCAGGCGATCGCGCAGGCGCTCGGCGGCGAGGTCGCCCGTACCGACCGGCGTGAGTACGGCCGCACCAAGGTCACCGTCGACGCCCAGGCCCGGCTCTTCTCGGGGCAGCCGATCTCCCAGGAAGTGTGGATGTCGCATGGCGACGCGGTCGTGGCGCTCCCCCCGTCACTGCGCCCGACGGCGTCGACGGACGACTCACCGATCGCCGCGTTCGAGACCACCGACGGCATGCTCTGCGGAGTGCAGTGGCACCCCGAGGTCCACCACACCGCCCACGGGCAGGAGGTCCTCGAGCGGTTCCTCTACAGCGCGGCGGGCATCACGCCATCCTGGACGACCGCCAGCGTCCTCGACGCCGCGGTGGAGCAGGTGCGCGAGGCGGTCGGCGACGGGAGGGCCATCTGCGGGCTCTCGGGGGGGGTCGACTCCGCGGTCGCGGCAGCAGTGGTGCAGCGGGCGATCGGAGACCGTCTCACCTGCGTCTTCGTCGACCACGGCCTCCTTCGCCTCGGCGAGGCCGAGCAGGTCGAGCGCGACTTCGTCGCCGCGACCGGGATCCGGCTCGAGACCGTCGACGCCCGAGCCCGCTTCCTCGACGCCCTCAGCGGCGTGGTCGACCCCGAGGAGAAGCGCAAGGTGATCGGGCGAGAGTTCATCCGTGCCTTCGAGCGAGCGGCGCGTGACGTGGACGCCGAGGGCGGCGGTCCCGAGCACCTCGTCCAGGGCACCCTCTACCCCGACGTCGTCGAGTCGGGCGGCCCGCGGGGCGACGGCACGGGCGGTTCCACCATCAAGTCGCACCACAACGTCGGCGGGCTGCCCGAGGACCTCGGCTTCTCCCTCGTCGAGCCGCTCCGACGGCTCTTCAAGGACGAGGTCCGCATGCTCGGCCTCGAGCTTGGCCTCCCCGAGACCATCGTGTGGCGCCACCCGTTCCCCGGCCCCGGCCTCGCGGTCCGGATCGTCGGCGAGGTGACCGAGGAGCGTCTCGAGATCCTCCGGCAGGCCGACGCGATCACCCGCGAGGAGCTGACCGCCGCAGGGCTCGACCGGGCGGTCTGGCAGTTCCCCGTCGTCCTCCTCGCCGAGGTTCGCTCGGTCGGAGTCCAGGGGGACGACCGCACCTACGGCCACCCGGTCGTGCTCCGACCCGTCACCAGCGAGGACGCGATGACGGCGGACTGGGCACGCCTCCCCTACGAGGTCCTCGAGCGGATCTCGACCCGCATCACCAACGAGGTGGCCAAGGTCAACCGCGTGGTGCTCGACGTCACGAGCAAGCCGCCGGGCACGATCGAGTGGGAGTAGCCGGAAGTGGTCGCGATCGAGTGCAAGTAGCTCAGCGGTCGTACGGGGGGCGCGAGAAGCCGACCAGCGTCGCCGTCCCGTACTCGAGGTCGCGCCACTTCCCGACCGCGGCGCGGAGCAACGCGACCGCGCACGTCGAGAACGCGTCCAGCCCAGCGCGTCCCGCCTCGTCGTCGTCGGCCAGGAGCTCCAGCGCAAGGGCGTGGGTCGCCGGGTTGTGCCCAACGACCATCACCGCGCGCGGTCCGTCCTCGAGCGTGCGCAGCTCGTCGAGCATGTCTGTGGGCGAGCCGTAGTACAGGCGCCGGCGCCGCTCCACGGGCAACCCCAGCGCGGACGCGACCGCCTGAGCCGTCTCGCTCGTGCGTGCTGCGGTCGACGCGAGGACGAGGCCGGGAACTGCGTCGGCGCCGAAGCCCAGTTCGCCGGCGCGGAGCCGGAGACCGAGCGCGGCGGCGTCCCGCCTCCCTCTCGGCGCGAGCGGGCGGTCGTGGTCGGATCCGCCCGCCGGGACGTCCGGGACGGCCTTCGCGTGGCGGAGCAGCCACAGGAAAAGCCCGTCCGAGCGGTCGCTGGTGGGCTCGGGAGCGCTCATGGAACGACCGCGCGGCGACCCTCGATCGCCCTCCCGAGCGTCAGCTCGTCGGCGTACTCGAGGTCACCTCCGACCGGCAGGCCACTCGCGATCCGGGTGACGGTGATCCCGAGCGGGGTCAACAGTCGGGCCAGGTACATCGCCGTCGCCTCGCCTTCGAGGTTCGGGTTCGTGCACAAGATCGCCTCGGTGATCTCTTCGGCGTCGACCCGCGCGAGCAGCTCTCGCACGCGCAGCTGGTCCGGCCCAACCCCCTCCAGCGGGTTCAGCGCACCGTGGAGCACGTGATACCGGCCGCGGAACTGCCGGGTCCGCTCGACCGCCACGATGTCGCGGGGGTCCTCCACGACGCACACCACGTGAGGGTCCCGGCGTGTGTCGGCGCAGACGTCGCACAGGCAGCCGGACTCGGCCACGTTGAAGCAGCGCTCGCACTGCGTCGTGCGCTCCTTCACGGCGACGATCGCATCGGCGAGCCGGCGGGCGTCCTCCCCGGGGATGTCGAGCACCCAGAAGGCAATGCGCTGGGCCGACTTCGGGCCGACACCCGGCAGCCGGCCGAGCTCGTCGATGAGCGCCCTGAGGGATCCCGTGTACACGATCTGATTTCCTTGTCAGACTTCCTGGTCAGACTTCCTGGTCAGACTTCCTGGGCGCCGGGGAACGCCTCGAGGAGCCGCGCCTGGGCAACGGACTCGAGCGACCCGGACGGCTGGTCAGGATCGACCTCGTCGTCGGGGTGGAGCCCGCCCACTGTCGCCGGGGCCGCTCTCCTTGGGACCGCGAAGGCCGATGTGGCGGAGGCCGGTGTGGCGGAGGCCGATGTGGCGGAGGCCGATGTGGCGGAGGCCGATGTGGCGGAGGCCGATGTGGCGGAGGCCGGTGCCCGAACGGCCCGAGAGGCTGGGGGCGCGGTGGCCGGCAGCTCGTCGACCGTCAGGACCAGGGACACCGGCGTCGCGAAGTAGGCGCCGATCGCCTCCTCGACGGTGCCGCGCACCTCTTCGCAGCGCTCGCGGTGCGAGGCGTTGGGCAGGGCAAAGGTCGCAGTGCGGTCTTCGACCGAGACGAAGCGCCCGGCACTGAAGAGCGCCTTCGCCCTGGCAGGAAGCCCTCGGAGGATGTGGTCGCCCCATGCTTCGACGATGCGGTCCCGGTCAGGAACCAGTTGGCTGTCGCCATCGACGCCGCCACCGGGGTCCGATGAGGAGGAATGCCCCGACGACGTCGATGCCGGTACGAGGTCGGCATCCTGGGCATCCTGGGCATCCTGGGCATCCTGGGCATCCTCCGTACGCCTTGCACCACGGTGACGGCGAAACGCCCCGAGCCCCGGGCGCTCCTCCAGCGCCGGCTCGGCAGGCTCGTCCTGCGCCGGCGAGGCTGGTGCAGGCGGCTCGCGCAGGACGGAGGATCCAGGATGCGCACCAGCACGTCCCGCCGCGAGCGCCCCACCGGCGACGATCTGCTCGAGACGCGCCACCCTGTCGAGCAGCGCTTCCGTCGAGTCGTCCAGCTCCGGCCGCGCGAGCCGCACGAGGGCCACCTCGAGCACCGCTCGGGGATCGGGGGCGTCACGCATGTCCACCTGGGCGTGCCCGAGCGTCTCGATCGCGCGAACCACCCGAGCGAGGCCGAGTCGGCCCGCTTGGTCCGAGAGCCGTTCGCGCTCGCGCCCGGCAGCTTCGCAGAGCTCGGGGGCGAGGACCACGAGAAACGCCTGCCGGAGCTCGTCGACAAGCTCGGTCGTGATCTGCTGAGGCCCCCACCCAGACTCATGGAGCGCGGCAACGGCCACGAGCGCCTGCCGGGCATCGTCACCGGAGATCGCCTCCATGAGCCCGACGACGTCGGGCCGCAGCGCCTCTGCCGACCCCGAAGCAACCACCTGGTCGAGCGCGGACAGCGCATCGCGGGCCGAGCCCCGGCCTTTGCGCACCGCGACCGCGATGTCGTCGTCGGTGAGACCCAGCCCGGCTTCGACGCTCACGTCGTGAAGGAGGCCCTCGAGCGTGTCGGCGCCGATCAGCCCGAATTCGAGGTGCTGCGTACGGCTGCGGATCGTGGCAGGCACCTTCTGAGGATCCGTCGTCGCAAGCACGAAGACCACGTGGCCAGGCGGCTCCTCGAGCGTCTTCAACAGCGCGTTCGCCGCGGCGTTCGAGAGCATGTGGACCTCGTCGACGATGTACACCTTCCACTGCCCCGGCGTCGCAAGCGCAGCGTGGGCGATCAGCTCCCGCATCGCGTCGACACCGTTGTTCGAGGCGGCATCGAGCTCGTGCACGTCGAACGAGCTGCCTCGGGCAATCTCCACGCACGAGCGGCACACGCCGCAGGGCTCGCCGTCGGCGGGTGCCGCGCAGTTCAGAGCCCGAGCGAGGATTCGGGCCGTGGACGTCTTGCCGGTTCCCCGTGGACCGCTGAAGAGATAGGCGTGGGCGACGCGGCCGTCCCGCACCGCGCCCTGCAGCGCCCGCACGACGTGGGGCTGCCCGCGGAGCTCGGTGAACTTGGAAGGACGGAAACGGCGGTAGAGGGAGACGAAGTCGGCCCCTGTCGGCTCAGCCACGTTCGGTGAGCCTACCGGCGGGTGTGTCACGGGAAGAGCGACGTGTCCAGTGACCGGCGAGCCGCTTCGACCTGACCTGGTCCCCGCGGTCCCCGTCCCCAGCAGGGGCACACCGGCGCTCGGTGCGATGGCCAGGTTGGCTACGGCACACGGTCTCACCCGCTGAGAGCTGCTGCCTTCCGGCCCTGACTCGGTTCACGAGCGACCGTTGCGCAGGACCCGGCCACCGCACCCAACGCCGGCCCGCCGACGTGGTCGCATCAGGATACTCGCCCCCAGCAGCCAGATGGGTTCGACGATGCGGGCTAGCCTGTCTCGCTTGCAGCCAGGCGCTGCAGCTCTCGGAGGCGTGCGAGAGCGGCCGAATCGGCACGATTGGAAATCGTGTGTGGGGCAACCCACCGTGGGTTCAAATCCCACCGCCTCCGCTCAGGGGTCCTCACGAAACCCGGGGCCCTCTCGTGACGAAACCCCTACTCGCGAGGACCCTGAGGGCTCGATGGGCCACCAGCAGGGGACTGGAGTCACGCGCCGGGCGTCATCGGCGGTCCCGCCGACCGCTTTTGCCCCTCCCCGCCAGCATGGTCGGCGGTGTAGAGGTGCGCGCGGGCGCGGGGAAGCAGCGTTCGCCGGGGTTCAGGCGGCGGCCGG
>JAJZVL010000115.1 GCA_021845725.1 Actinomycetes bacterium
CCTATGTTCCGCAGGTCGTGTGACCCCTTCAGCGCGAATATCGCGACGACCGCTTCTCAATCCCGTAGGCGCGGAGCGGCACCTTCAGCAGGCTGAGGATCTGGCGCTGAAGCGCGTCGGGCTCGGGCGGTGACATCGCCAGAAGCTCACCCGCGTGGAGCACGCCGGTCGCAGAGAGAGGCTCGAGCAACTCGATGACCCGCGCCGCGGTCGGCGCGGCGCACGCGCGGCCCTCGTGGTACATCGGCAAGCTGGCGATGCCCTTGGCCGCCATTGCCCGACGAAGGTCCCGTTCGACGAGCGCGTGGACGAGGAGGGCCACGTAGAGGCAGAAGGCGAGCGCATCGAGGCGAGCGTCGCTCTTGAGGGTGAGCGGCGCCGCCTCGATCACCCCCTTGAACGTCGCGTGGCGGCGCTCGAGAGAGGGCTGGAACTTGTAGGTGCGGAGCAGCTCGGCTGGGGCTCGCGTCTCGTTGGTGACGAAGGGGAAGCACCCGTCGGAGGCGGCGTCGTAGGCGACCGCCTCCTCGTCAACATGGGCGGTGATCGAGAAGCGGTAGTGCGCGATGCGCCGGTAGCGGGTGTCCTTCCCCGGCCGGCCCCGCTTCTCCTGGCGATGCTCGTAGGTGGTGTCGTCGGCCACGACCGCCCGCAGGAAGCGCGCGGCTCCCGTGTCCTTCAAGATGGCGGCGACCGCGTCGTCGACCGACGCCCTCGTCCTCATGCGGCACCGGGCTGACGACAGCGTCTCGTTCAGATCCACCAGCCGGCGGCGGGCTTCCTCGATGCGGCTGAAGCGCCGGGCGGCGTCGTCCGAGCGCTTGTCCGACGAGCGCATCCACACGATGCGGAACCCCTCGACAGAGCATCCGGGGGCCTCCGCCGCCCAGTAGACCTCGTCGGGGTCGCCCTTGCGCTTCCCCGGCTTGCGGGCGACCTCTTGCCAGGTGACCTCGCCCGCGGCGATCCAGGCCCGCCCGACCTCGTCCTCCTTGCGGGACCTCGGCAGGATCGTGAGGAACCGGCCGGCCTTGGTGGCGATGTGCTCCATGTTGTCGCGCGTGGCCAGCTTGCAGTCGGCCGTGTAGAGGAAGTCGGTCGTGCCCAGCATGGCGACCAGCTGGTCCCAGGTGGCGATGTGGGTGGTCGAGTCCTCGGTCGAGCCGTCAGCCAGGCGATGGGCGATTGGCACCGCGCCGTCCGAGGAGATCGTGAGGATCTCGACGAGCTGCTTCAAGTCCCCGCGATGATCCTTCGAGAACCCCCGCTCGGCGGCTGGCGGGCGCACGCCCCGGCGCGCTTGGCCCGTCGCCTCACGGTAGGAGCCGAACAGCACGATCGAGGTCGAGTCGTTGTGGAGCTCTCTCACCTCGACGCCGAAGCGGCCGATCACCGCCAGGCTGAGGGCGGTGAGGAGGCTGGCGCGATCCGCGGCGAACAGCTGGTCGAGGGCGCGCCCCACCCGGTCGTCGTTCAATCGGACGACATCTGTGGCCTGGAGCCCGACGAGGGAGGGCTCGTAGCCCCTCGCCCAGACCGAGAGCCCGTAGAGGGGACGGCGCGAGACACACAGGTTGCGGACGAGCACCCCGATCGCCTTGGCCGGAGCGATCGCGCAGCGGGGGTCGGGCTCGGGCAGGTAGTCGCCGAGCAGCTCCTCGAATCCCAGGCGGTCCAGCACCGCGTTCACGACCGGGAGCGCCCCGACCGCCACGCGACGGACCTCGATCTTCTCGGGATCCACCCAGCTCCCCACAAAGGCCCCTCCACCCATGTCGATAAGTATGCTACGCTCGACCCTGGCGGTGGTGGATGGTCGGGCAAGATGGCCCCGGAGGTGAGATGGCCGAGCCGAACCAGGCAGACAGAGCGGCCCAGGCGGCGCTCGCCCGCCGCCTCGCCGACGCGGGCTTTGCGCTGCCAGGCACCCTCCTCGAGGTCGCCCACGTCTGCGGCAAGCCGAACTGTCGGTGCACCGCCGATCCGCCACGACCTCATGGCCCCTACCATCGCTGGACCCGCAAGATCGACGGCAAGACCGTGACCCGGCGCCTGACCTCCGATCAGCTGGCGCGCTACGAGGAGTGGTTCGAGAACGCGAGGCGCATCAGGGCCCTCGTCGCCGAGCTCGAGGAGCTCTCGCTCAGCGTTGCCGAACGCGACGAGGACTGGCCGCCCAAATCACGCTGAAGGGTCACACGACCTGCGGAACGTAGGCTTGAGGATCTTGTGCGGAGCAGATCGCGGAAATGACGGCCACACCGGCTACGCCGGTCGCGAGGACCGTCTCGAGATTCTCGAGGCCGATTCCGCCGATCGCGACGCAGGGCAGCCGGCTGTTTGCGACGACCTCGGCGAGCGCTGCGGTGCCCATCGGCGCGGCGGCGTCGGCCTTGGAGCCCGTAGGGAAGACCGGCCCGACGCCGAGGTAGTCCACGCAACCCTCGGGCAGCTGGGCGGCCGCGGTGGCCTCGACCAGATTGGTCACTGACCATCCGATCACGAGTTCGGGGCCCGCGAGTGATCTGGCGGCGATGACGGGGAGGTCGTCCTGGCCGAGGTGGACGCCGTCGCAACCCGCAGCGAGGGCGACGTCCAAGCGGTCGTCCACAAACAGCGCGAGGCCGCGTGGTGCGAGCAGGTCACGAAGCGACCTGGCGAGCTCGCACAATTCGCGCCCTTTTGCCAGCGGGTCGCGCAGCTGCACGGCGGTCACCCCACCGGCCACGGCGGCTGCGACCGTCGATGCCAGCCCGCGCGCGGCGCACTGATGGCGGTCGGTGACGAGATAGAGCGAGTAGTCGACCTGCCGCCTCACGGCGTGGCGGCGAGCTCGCAGAGGACATCGAGGAGGCCGACCGCGAAGCTTCCCGGTCCGGGCTTGGTTTCGGCCGCGCGTTCGCCGGCGGCGGCAAAGAGCGCGGACGCGCTGGCGGCCGCCTCGAGGGGATCGGCCACCGCGACGCACGCCGCCATGACGGCGCCGAGCGCGCAGCCGACCCCGGTGACGCGCGTCATGAGGGGGTCACCGCCGGGGATGACAAGGACGCGTGCTCCATCGGTCAGCAGGTCGACTTCGCCGCTCACTGCGACCGCACCACCGATCCGTCGGGCGAGGCCGGCTGCGGCCTCGATCGCCTGTTCGCTCGCGGCGAGCGAATCGACCCCCCGACCGCCCGCACCCTCGAGCCCTGCCAGGCTCATGATCTCCGAGGCATTGCCCCGCACGATCGCCGGGCCATCGGCGAGCAGCTCAGCGGCCAGGCGGCTGCGGTGCGCGAGTGCCCCGACCGCCACCGGGTCGAGCACCCATGGGGTGCCCGCCCGCCGGGCGGCCGCCGCCGCCTGGCGCATCGCGGTCTCGACCGACGGCGAGAGCGTGCCGAGGTTGATCAAAAGGGCAGAGGCGATGGCTGCGAACTCACCGGACTCGTCCGGGTTTTCGACCATTGCGGGAGACGCGCCGATTGCCAGCAAGACGTTGGCGGTGAAGCCGGCGACGACGATGTTCGTCATGCAGTGGACGAGCGGCGGTCGCTCGGCGATCGCACGAAGCGGCGCGCGGACCGCCGCGTCACCCCAGGTGATCGTGTGCCGTTCGATGGCCCCGCTCCCTTGCGTTCTGGCAGCCCGTTCGGCCACTCCGCCGCAGATTACTCAGCGCGCCCTTTGCCGGTGGGACGCCGGTAGTCTGAGCCGCGGTGTCACTCCAAGGCGAATACGAGCCGAGTCCGCAGGCTTGGGTACGCGAGCAGGTGGACGCGTACGAGCGCTCGGCTGGCGCAGAGGCCAACACGTTGCTCGATACGGGCATCCCGATCGTGGTGGTGACCGCGCTCGGCAACAAGACCGGCAAGATCCGCAAGTTCGCGGTGATGCGGGTGGAACACGACGGCGAGTACGCGCTCATTGCCTCCAAGGGCGGGGCGCCGACGCACCCGCTTTGGTACTCCAATGTGACACAGCATCCGCACGTGATGATCCAAGACGGGCCAGAGCCGCGCGACTACGACGTGGTCGAGATCGACGGCGACGAGCGTGAGCGCTGGTGGGAGCGGGCGGTCGCCGTCTATCCCGCCTATGCCGAGTACCAGCTAAAGACCGACCGTCGCATCCCCGTGTTGTTGGCGCGCCGGACGAAGTGAACACGGTCCGCTCGAGCGGGAACGGCGCGTGGTGTCGCGGGGTTGGGTCGACTGGCAGCACCGGGCGTCGCGGCGCTTCGTCTCGCCGATCGCCATGACGACATGAAGGAGCTCACGTGGCCAGTATCCCCGCATCGCACCAGGACCTGCTCGCCGCGAGTGTGGCCGTGATCGCGACCGTGGGCGCCGATGGGCGCCCTCAGCAGAGCGCCGTCTGGTTCCTTGCTGAGGACGACACCGTCAAGGTGTCGCTCGCCGGCTCCCGCCAGAAAACAAAGAACCTGCTCGCGAACCCCGTCGTCGACCTGTTCATCTTGGACCTCGCGAACCCGATGCGCTATCTCGAGCTGCGCGGAGACGCCGAGATCGCCTCGGATGCGGACTACGCCTTCGCGACCAGGGTCGGGGCGAAGTATGGCGCCGACCTGCGTGCCTATGACGGACCGGGCGAGGAGCGGGTGGTCGTCACGATCAAGCCTGTGCGCATCAACGCCGTCGACATGGGCGGCTGAGCGACTCAGCGTCGCTCGGTAATCCCACGGATGAAGGCGGCCTGGCCGATGTGTTGGAGATCGTCTCCGAGCACGCTCACCAGGCGGACCCCCAAGGTGACCGGCGGGTCGTAGGAGGTGTCGACGACGCGGTCGAGATCGGTGTCACTGAGCGATCCCAAGTACTCGATCGTTCGCTCGTGGACCGCGTCGTAGTAGCCAGTGAGGAGCTCGGCGGACTCAGCGCGCACGAGCGCGACCTGATCAGCGCTGTCGCCGTAGCCGGTGAGCTCGGACTGGGCCGGTAGGCCGAAGCGCTCCGGCCACTCGCTCGACGTCCAGATCTGCTCGCGATCGGCAGCCTGGGCGAGGTGATGGTCCTGGACGCGGGAAAGGTG
>JAJZVL010000116.1 GCA_021845725.1 Actinomycetes bacterium
CCACACGACGCGGACGTCCACCGGCACGGCGCCGCTCAGCGCGTCGTCGATCGCGACACGCGCCATCTCGGGGAGCACCTCCGACGCCGGGCACCCGGGGGTGGTCATCGTCATCTCGACGACCAGCGTGTCGCTCTCGGCACGCACCTCGTAGACGAGCCCGAGCGTGACGACGTCGAGGTACAGCTCGGGGTCGTAGACGGTACGCAGCGCATCCCAGGCCGCCTCCCGTGCGTCGTCGGGAGAGAGCGCCAGCCAGCCGCCCGGGTCGACCGGTGCAGTGGCGTCGGCCTCGTCGTCCGGCATCCGCGCGGTCACGAGACCCGCCGGAACACGACGCGCCAGTCACCGCCGCCGATGTCCTCGGCCTCGTACGAGAAGCCTTGCGAGGACAGGACCCCCTCGAGGGGCACCGGCTCGAAGGGTGCCAGCACCTCGAGCTCCTCGCCGTCGCCGAGGGCGCCGGCCGCGGCCATGATCGTCTCGAACGGCTCCTCTCCCGACGCGATGATCGGGCGGGCGTCCACAGTTGCCATCGCCTGCTCCCTTCCGGGACCGGGAACGTCTCCCCGGTGGCCCTGTTGTCCTGTCTGGGTGTCCTGTCCAGTTGCGCTGCGTGTTGTTCTCCGCCGTCGTCCTGGCCGGTTGTTCTGTCTCGAACTAGAAGTTAGCAGATCTTGAAACTCTGCTCACTCCTAGAGATACGATGGCCCTGTCGGCACGGCGAAAGGTAGGGACGATGGCGACGGGCACCAGCACCAGCGAGGTCAGGACGCCCGGGTCCTGGGAAGGTCGGCCACCGGGCGTGCCCGGTGCGGTGCCGCCGCCGTCCGTCCCGCTGTCGTTCCTCGCTGCTGCGTCGGCCGGCCTGGTCGCCTGCGGCGTCGCATGGGTGTGGGTGCGCTCCGCGGCCACCGCCACACCGAACGGCGACCCGGCGATCGCCGCGGTCCACTTCGGGGTGCTCGCGGCGCTCACCATGGGCGTCCTCGGTGCCGCGCACCAGTTCACCCCCGTCATCACCGGCCGGCCGTTGCGCTCGGTGGCCGTGGCCCGCGCCACCTTCGTGGCGTGGCTCGGGGCGTCGTGGCTGCTGCCGCTCGGGATCGGCTTCGAGCAGCCCGCACTGGCCGGCGTGAGCGGGGCTCTCGCGCTCGTCGGCCTCGTCCTGCTCGCCTGGAACCTCGCGGCGCCGCTGTCGGTACGGGGCAAGGGCGCCCCGGTCACCGCGCTCCGCCTCGGCGTGCTCGGCGCGGTGGCGACGACGCTGCTCGGTGCGACCTTCGTCGGCGACCGCCAGGGCAACTGGTTCGCCCTCTCCGCCCACGTCGACCTGGCGATGGGCGTCCTCGGAGTCTTCGCCTGGCTGGGTGTCACCTACATCGGCGTCGCGCAGAAGCTCTGGCCGATGTTCATGCTGGCGCACCTCCCGGGCCGGCACCGCTCGGGGACGGTCGCGGTGTGGGTGACGTGGCTCGGCGCAGCGGTGCTGGCCGGGGGGCTCGCGCACGGAGCCTCGACCGCGGAGTGGAGCGGCGCAGGGATCCTCTGCGTCGGGCTCGGCGCGCACCTCGTCTCGCTGTGGGCGCACCTGCGCCACCGCCGCCGGAAGGCCGACCTGCACCTCCTCTTCGTGGCGACCGCCGCGGCGTGGCTCGTCGCCGGCGCCGGGCTGGGGCTCGCCGGAGCGCTCGTGCTCCCCCACCACCACCGTCTCGGCACCGGCCTCGCCGCGGCCGCCATGGTGGCGGCCGGCGGCTGGCTGCTCGAAGCCCTCGTCGGCCATGTGCACAAGGTCGTGCCGTTCGTCTTGTGGTCGCTCCTGCGCTCGGCGGGGGCGCGCACCGGGCCGTCGGGCAAGCCGCTCATGTTCGCCGACCTCTACCACCACGGCTGGGCCGCCGCCACGTACGGGACGGTCACCGCCGGGATCGGCGCGCTCTGCGGCGGGCTGGGCGCAGCATCGGCCCCGGCGACCGCAGCGGGCGGCGTGCTCCTGGCGGCGACCGGCGTCCTGGCCGCGGTGAACCTCTCCGTGCGCCCGCTGCGCCTCCGCTCACGCGCACGCACCGAGGCCGCGTCCGGGGCCGCGGGTTCGCCTGCCACCGCCTTGCGGGCTGCCGCGCCCTCGGCGGCGGGTGCGCCGGCCGCGGGTTCGCCGGCGGGTGCGGTGCCGACCCCCCACCCCGCACCCGCCGAGCGGCCGGCGTGACGTCGGGGCCCAGGTCTTCCCGAGACGGGCAGGAGACCGGGCGCCCACGCTCACCCTCGGGTACGCGTGGGGTTGCGTGGCAATCGGTTGCCATCACGCGTGCCCGCCGGTACGATGCGGAGATGGGCGACGTCGAGCCGATCATCCGAGCGGCTGCCGTCCAGGCGGCGTCCGTCTTCTTGGACCGCGAAGCCTCGACTGCCAAGGCCTGCGAGCTCACCGCGCGCGCCGGCAAGGGCGGTGCCACGCTGGTGGCCTTCCCCGAAGGGTTCATCCCGGCCCACCCCCTGTGGTTCCACTTCCACCCGGCGACCAGCAAGGTGGCCAACGACCTCAGCGTCGAGCTGTTCGAGAACGCCGTGGAGATCCCTGGACCGCAGGTCTCGCTCCTCCAGGACGCGGCGCGCGAGGCAGGTGCCCACGTCGCGATCGGCATGTGCGAGAAGCGCCCCGGCACCTTCGGGACGCTCTACAACACGCTCCTCTTCCTCGGCCCCGACGGCCGCATCCTGAGCCGGCACCAGAAGCTCGTCCCGACCGTCGGCGAGCGCCTCGTGCACGCCGCCGGGGAACCGCGCGGCCTCGTGCCGGTGCCGGCGAGCTTCGGCGCGCTGAGCGGGCTCATCTGCGGGGAGAACTCCAATCCGCTGGCGATCAGCGCCCTCACCATGCAGTACACCCGCGTGCACGTGATGAGCTGGCCCAGCCACTTCCCGACCTCGGGCGCCCCGATGCGCCAGCGGGTCCTCGTCGACTCCCAGGCCTTCGCCCAGATGACCAAGGCCTTCGTCGTGAGCGCCTGCGGAACCGTGGACGAGCACGCCATCGAGCGCCTGCAGGTGGACGAGCACCACGAAGCGCTGCTGCGCAACGACGAGTTCTGCGGGGGTTCGACCATCGTCGCACCCGACAGCTCCGTCGTCGCCGGCCCGCTCGGTCGCGAGGAGGACATCCTGTACGCGGACCTCGACCTCGAGATCGGCGTGCGCATGAAGCTCCGCCACGACTTCGCCGGGCACTACAACCGTCCGGACGTCTTCCAGCTGCGCGTGCAGCTCGCGAGGAGCCCGCTGCTCGACCTCTCCGCGCACGCGGCGGTCGGCGCACCTTCGCCCATCGCGCAGAGCGCGGAAGGACGCGGGGACCGTGGTGTCCTGGAGCCGGCGCCGTCGCAGCCCGGGCCCCCGGAACCCTCGCTCGCACCCGAGACAGGAGCCACTCCAGCCGTTCCCTTCGACCCCGTGTTCGGTCCCGGGCCCGCCGAGCACGGTCGGTGACGTTCGCTTCACCCGCCCCCTCGTCGGCGACGAGGACACCCGCCCACTCGCCGCAGGCAGGGGACGCCCACCGGGCGCCCTGCATGACCGTCGTGACCGTGCACGCGGGGACCGAAAGGAGGCCACATGGCAGCTGACACAGGTGGATCCGGCCGCGAGAGCGTGCCGTTCCGGCTCCGTACCGCTGACGGCGAGGTGCTCGAGCTCAGGTACTCGTCGCCGCGTCCGGCTGCGACCCACGACGAGATGGCGGTCCTCTCCTCCCTTCCCTGGTTCGAGCCGGGCCGACCGCTGCGGAACTACATGCTCCACGAGACGGACCTGTACGACGAGGTCGGGCAGGTATGGGGGCGCCGATGGGGTGCCGAGGGCATCGGCAGGCTGAGGGAGGTCGTGGTCTCGCGGCCGACGGAGGACGAGGTCCGACCCGAGTACGCCCGAGAGTGGCAGTACTACTACTCGAGCGCAGCGGGCAACGCCGACCTCGGACGCCTCCGGGCGCAGTTCGACGAGTACTACCAGGTGCTCGAGGACAACGGCGTGCGAGTCCACTACGTGGAGCCGCCAGTGCCCGCGATCGGCGCGTACGGCTACCTGAAGAACATGGTCACGCTGGCAGGCGCAGGCCTCGTCGTCCACGGCGGCGCGATCGTGCATCGCTTCGGCCTCGGCTCCTGGCAACGAGGCCGCGAGGTCATCTGGCAGCAGGTCCTCGCAGCCCTCCAAGTGCCGATCTACCTGACGATCCACGGCAAGGGGATCTGCGAGCCGGGAGCAGGCCGATGGCTCGACTCGAAGACCTTCGCCTTCAACGAGTCGGTGGTCGCCAACGAAGAGGGGCTCCGCCAGCTCCGGCTCGTGCTCACGGACCTCGGGATCGAGCTCATCGAGTGCCACAGCCCCGGGTGGTACGACTCGACCGGCAACGGCAACATCGGCACCTCCCATCTCGACATGGTCATGCTGACGGTCGACGACCACAAGGTGCTGCTGGCTCCGCACCTCGTGAACTACGGGTTCATCCGCGAGCTGGTCCGTCGCGACTTCACGATCATCGAGGTCCCGGTGGACGAGTACTGGGACCTCGCGCTCAACGGCGTCACGCTCGCGCCCGGCAAGGTGGTCATGAACGCGGGGTCGCCGTCGGTGATGAAGGCGCTCGACGCGCACGGGGTCGAGGTCATCACGGTCGACTTCTCCGAGAGCCACCGGTTCGCGATCGCCGGTCTGCACTGCGCCACCCTCGAGCTCCTCCGAGACAGGCTGGAGGACTGAACGCCGCGTGCGGAGCGCCCATCGGATGCCCGCCCCCGGGCGCCGGGACGGCCTCGCCGCCCGGCCGGGCTTCCGCCCCGCCTCGGCGGAGCAGCGAACTGTTCGCTTGGATATGCGTAAAGGATCGTAGTTCTTAGTATAATACTTACATGTCAACGCTCGTGCCGATCGGCGTCGCTGCCCGTGAGATGGGAGTCCACCCCGATACCTTGCGCCG
>JAJZVL010000041.1 GCA_021845725.1 Actinomycetes bacterium
CAGGTCGACGCCACCTTGACATTCAACAAGAAGAAGACGACGGTCCGTCAGATCGCTCCTCCCGCCAAGGGGGCCAGGACAAGCTTCTGCACCACCACAACGCAGACAAAGACCACCTACACATCGAAGGGCGCACAGGCAGTCGGCGGGCCGGCGGGCACCATCGCCAATGCCACGACGACGACCACAGGGGGCAAGTACACACAGACCAAGACGTCCAAGATCTGTGAGACCGGGACGGTCACGACGACAACCACACAGACCGCCGGCTCCGTCGTGCGCCAGTCGGTTGCCGTCCTCGTGAACAAGAGCGCCATTCCACGCGGGACGACACTCGCCTCCATCAGGCAGGGGGTGGCGGCCGCTGCCAACCTCGATTTCGCCAGGGGAGACGTGCTCGCCTTCACCGTGGCGCCATTCTCGACGGCCGCAGCCCAGCAGGCCGCATCAGCCGCCAAGGCGGCCGCCGCGGCGGGTGGCCAGTCCAAGCTCATCTCCATGGCGCGAGACGGCGTCCCGCTCCTTGCGGTGCTCGTGCTCGTGTTCCTCCTGTGGTGGAGCGCCCGACGCCGCCGGCGGGAGCCTGCAGCGGTGATCGATCCCTCGCTCTTCGCTCCCTACGTCCCTGTGCCCGAGCAGATGCAGACGGCGCAGGTTCCGGCTGTGTCCCCCAGCCGCCCGGGAGTCGACCTGGAGCAGTACATCGACCAGGCGCCCGAGCCGGTGGCGCAGATCATGCGTGGATGGATGAACCGGACCACCAAGAACGAGGATGCGCGGCCATGAACCTCACGGGATCCCAGCGTGTCGCGGCGATCATCGCCCAGCTCGACCCCGAGCGCGCGCAGCGCATCCTCCGCCAGTTCAGCGAGAACGAGTCCGTCCGGGTGCTCTTCGAGCTTGCACGGCTGCCCACCTTGAGCGAGGAGGAGGTGCGTGGCGTCGTGGGTGAATTCTCCCGGGAGCTGGGCGCCTACATCCAGGTGCACCAAGGAGGTCTGGAGCTGGCGGAGCGGTTCTTGAAAGAGCGCCTGGGGCCGCAGCGCGCTGCGGAGGTCCTCGTGGAGCTGAAGATCGCCGCCGACGACCAGCCGCTGGCGTTCCTGAACACCGTTGAGCCTGCGCAGATCGCCGGCTTCCTCGCAGAAGAGCATCCCCAGACGGTCTCGCTTGTGATCTCGAACATCTATCCCGAACTTGCCGCTCGAGTGCTCGAGCACATGGCCCAGGAGAAAGCAGCGGACGTCGTGCGCCGCTTTGCCTCGCTGGCCACGGTTCCGATGGAGACGCTCTCCGAGGTGGCAAGCATCCTGCGCGGTCGCATGGCGTCCATGTCGGCAGGTGTGTCCTCCGCGACCTCGGGTGGGGTCCCGGCTGCCGCCGCCATCTTGAACAACGTCGAGCGCGGCCAGGACCGGGAGATCCTGAAGCTCATCGAAGAGCACGACCCGGAGCTCGCTGAGCAGATCCGCGATGAGATGTTCGTCTTCGACGACATCGTCCACCTCGACGACGCCGCCATCCAGCAGTTCGTCCGCAGCGTCACCCTGCGCACACTCGCACTCGCGCTCAAGGCGGCGAACAAAGAGCTCGTGGAGAAGATCAAGAAGAACAGCACGGAGCGCTTCCTCGCAGACTTGGAAGAGGAGTCCCAGTCGCTCGGTGCCCAGCTCATGTCCAAGGTCGAAGCGGCGCAGGCCAACGTCGTGAGGACCGTGCGCGGCCTCATCGACGACGGCACGATCAGCGTCCAAAGGGCTGGCGATGAGCTCATTGCCTAGGTCATGGAGGATCCTGCGCCAGCCCGGGAAGGTCGCCCGTGCCCTCCCGGCGGTGGCCGATCATGGCGTTGCACCTGCCTCACTCCAAGACGATCTTCCAGCGGTCGAGAAGCTCGTCCAGGCTGCACGGCGCGAGGGGTTCGAGGAGGGCAAGGCCGAGGGGCGGGCTGAGGCTGCAGCCTCGGTCGAAGCCGCGCGCCAGAAGCGTGTCGAGCAGCTCGCGTCGTGCATCGCCGAGGCTGCCAGCAGGGCATCGTCGATGCGGGAGGAGGTCGTGCGAGAGGTCGGTCGTGACGCGGCCACGCTCGTCGTCGACCTGACCGAGGTGCTCGTCGGCAACGTGGTCGAAGCGCGCGGGGCCCTCAGCGACACGATCGTTCGGGCGCTGGCGCTCGCCCCCGAAGGACCCGACCTCGTCATTCGGGTCGGCACCCACGCGGGGCTCTCCGACGACGAGATCCGCACCATCGCCAACGCCGCCAACGTCGAGGTCGTACGTGACCCGTTGGTCGACGCCAGCGGGTGCGTCGTCACGGTTGGCGGTTGCAGGATCGATGCGCAGGTGTCCTCGGCGCTCGACCGGGTCCGCCGGCGTCTCCAGGAGGTCGCGAGGTGGTGAGCGCCTTCGCACAGCCTGCCGTGCGCCGGGAGCTGCTCGAGGCAGCTCGCCTCCGGCGAACCGGCCGGGTCATCCGGGTGGTTGGGCTCAGGATCGAGGTCGAAGGGATCGAAGCGGCCGTCGGTGACGCCGTCGTCGTGCATCGCTCCACAGGCACGGTCCTTCCGACCGAGGTGGTGGCCCTCCAGAGCGACAGCCTCACGTGCATGCCTCTCGGGGACGCCGCGCGCGTCCGATATGGCGACGAGGTCACGACGAGCGGCCGCCCTCTCCCGATCGCCGTCGGCGAAGAGCTCCTCGGACGTGTGCTCGACGGGCTCGGTCGTCCCATCGACGACGGAGGTCCGCTCGGCGACTGCGAGGAGGTCGCCATCGAGGCACGGTCCCCTCATCCGTTGCGCCGCGAGATGGTCGACCGTCAGATCGCTCTCGGGGTACGCGCGATCGACACCGTGATCCCGTGCGGACGCGGGCAGCGCCTGGGGATCCTCGCCGGCTCGGGAGTGGGGAAGTCCACGCTCCTCGGCATGATCGCCAAGGGGACCGACGCGGACGTCTCCGTCGTGGCCCTCGTCGGCGAGCGCGGCCGCGAGGTGCAGGAGTTCATCACGCACGACCTCGGGGCCGCGCGCTCGCGTTCGGTGGTCGTCGTCGCCACCTCCGACGAGCCGGCGCTCGTGCGCATCCGGGCAGCCTTCACCGCCACCAGGATCGCCGAGTGGTTCAGGGACCGGGGCGCCCACGTCGTCCTCATGGCCGACAGCATCACCCGGCTCGCCATGGCCCAGCGCGAGGTCGGGCTGTCCGCCGGAGAGCCGCCCACGACGAGGGGGTACCCGCCATCCATGTACTCGCTGCTTCCCAAGCTTCTCGAGCGCGCGGGCGCCGCCGAGCACGGAAGCATCACCGGCCTCTACACGGTGCTCGTCGAAGGGGACGACATGAACGAGCCCATCGCGGACGCCACCCGATCGATCCTCGACGGCCACATCGTGCTCTCGAGGAGGCTCGCCACCTCGGGGCACTTCCCGAGCATCGACGTTCTCGAATCGGTGTCCCGTCTCGAATCCGCGATCACCACCCCCGGGCAGCGTGCCCTCGCTCGCGAGCTGCGTGAACTGCTCGCCGCGTATCGCGACGCCAAGGACCTCGTGGAGATCGGGGCCTACGCACGGGGATCGAACCCGGTCGTCGACAGGGCGCTCGACTTGAAGCCGCTGATCGACGCGTTCTTGCGCCAGGACGTCTCCGAGGTCTGCGCGGCCGACGTTGCGTGGGCGCAGCTCGGCGCACTGCTCACCCCACCTGACCTCTCGGATGCAGAGGTCGTCCCGATCGCGTCATGAGGTACCGCTTCCCGCTCGAGATGGTGCTCCGTGTGCGCCGGGCAGAAGAGAAGGTGGCCCGCGCGAGGTTGCTCGTGGCCAACACGTCGTTGGTGTCTGCGATCGCGGCCCGTGACCTCGCCGACGCCCGGTACCGCGCGACCGGCTCGCTCGTGGTCGACCTCGCATCGCTTCTGGCAGAACGATCTGCAGCCGAGCTCGCCGCAGCCACCTTGGAGCACGCGAGGAAGGTGGTCAGCCGAGCGGCGAGCGAGGCTGCCCTCGCGCACGTGGCATGGACGAGCGCCGCGAAGCGCGTCGCGATGCTCGAACGCCTCGACGAGCGCCGTCGTGGCGAGCACCTCGTGGAGGAAGGCAGGCGGGAGGTCGCGATGGTGGACGACATCGTGGCCTCCCGGTACGCGATGGCGGCGACGCGGTGAGCATCACCGCAGGAGCCGTCGAGAGCTGGGCGCGCGAGATCGGGAGCACCATGGCGGCGTTGCCCTCCGAGCTCCAGCAGGCGGCACCGCAGGGGACCTTCGCGAGGGTGCTCCAGCAGGCGGCTGCGGTCTTGGACGCGAGCCCGGCGGCCACAACCCCGGCGGCCACAACCCCGGCGGCCACAACCCCGGCGGCCACAGCCCCCCTGGTGCCGGTGATGTTCCCGACAGCCTCAGCGTCCTCGATGACCACAGCTTCCTCGTTCGTGTCGGCTCCTGGGATCGCTGGCGACCGGGTCTTCGCGTCCGGCGCGGCGGGGTCGCCCGGCTCGACGAGCGGCGACGCGGTCGTGTCCGAAGCAGAGAGGTTCCTCGGCGTCCCCTATGTCTGGGGAGGTGACACCCCGTCAGGGTTCGACTGCTCGGGCCTCGTCCAGTACGTCTACGGCCATATCGGCGTCCAGCTGCCGCGCACGACCTATACACAGGTGAAGGTGGGCTCTCCTGTCGCGGGCCTCACACAGGCACAGCCCGGCGACCTCGTCTTCTTTGCCGGATCGGACGGTACGCCCACATCGCCAGGCCACGTCGGCATCTACATCGGGAACGGGAAGATGATCGACGCCCCCTACACCGGGACCGTCGTCCAGGTGCAGACAGTGACGAGCGCCGGGCCGGTGGTCGCGATCCGCCGGATCCTTCCTGGCACAGGGGCCATGACCGTGCCGGCGGACTTCGGGCTCACAGCAGCGGCGTCAGCGACGCCGACCTCGGCCGGGCCTGTCGCGGTCCCGTCGAAGCTGGCCCCTCTCTTCGTCGCCGCGGGAGCCAGGTACGGGGTCTCGCCCACGCTGCTCGCGGCGATCGCCCGCCGCGAGTCCGGCTTCTCTCCCGATGCGGTGAGCACACGAGGCGCTGAAGGGATGATGCAGTTCATGCCCGGGACCGCTGCCGGGCTCGGGATCACACCCTTCACACCGTCCCAGGCAGTCGAGGGCGCCGCTCGCCTCGTCGCAGGGTACATCCGACAGTTCGGGTCGGTGCCGCTCGCGCTCGCGGCCTACAACGCCGGGCCCGGCGCTGTCCAGGGGTACGGCGGCATCCCTCCGTACCCCCAGACGCAGGCCTACGTCGCCGCCATCATGAAGACAGTCGGAGCCGCGTCGTGAACCTCCCCCTCGCGGCCAAGGCCGGCTCCGCAGTCACGCACGAGCACGCCAAGGGAGCGCTCGTGGTCCGAGAGGACACGAAGAGCAGCCAGTTCGACATGCTGCTCCTCCAGGCCTGCTCCCGCCAGATCGTCTCCGAGCAGGCCACTTCCGGGCCCGAAACGTCCCGTCAACCGATCCCCAGTCACCGGGGGTCCGAGGAGCCTCAGCCGGTGACGAGGGTCCCCGTGCAGGACGCCATCCGCGATGTCCACCACCCCCAGCATCCCGGCCAGGCCGGCCATCCCCGCCATCCCGGCCATCCCCACCATCCCGGCCAGGCCGGCACCGCCTCGGCTGCGCTCGTCGACCTCCCGCTGAGCACGACCGCGCAGCGTCCCTCGGCGGCCGCGGACGTCGTCTCGGAGGCTGCCCCGCGCCCGACAGCGGCGATCACCACCACCACCACCACCACCACCACCGACGGCGGCGGAGGGCGCGGCGGGATGGGCCGAGAAGTGCACGTGCCCGTCGAAGCCGTCGGAGAGCGCCGCCTGGCAGCCCCCCGGCCATCGGGCGCGGCTGGGCGGGCGTCAGCGGCAGTCGCGGGAGCGGGCCAAGTGGGGACGGGACGCACGGCTGCTGGGCCGTTCGACGGCGTCCTCCGCGACGTCCACGAGGTCCGTCGGGCGGGCGGTACGCGCCAGGCTCGCGGGGACGCTGTGCAGGACCAGGAGCCTGTCTCGGGGCGCGGCGTCGGTTCTCGGGCCCCTGCGCAGCTCCAGGAAGGCCTGCGAACGCCAGCACGGTCGCCCGCTGCCCCAGGGCCTCCAGCCGGACCTCCGGACCTGGCCGGCTCGAACCCCCCGGCCGGCTCGAACCCCCTCGCCGGCTCGAACCCCCCGGCCGGCTCGAACCCCCCGGCCATCTCGAACCCCCCGGCCGGCTCGAGTCCACAGGGAAGCGGAAGCGGCTCGCTTCCCGGGGTCGCCGGTCAGCTCGTGCGCGTCCTCGCGGCGCCACAGCCGCTCGCAGATGGGAGCACCACGGTCACCGTCACCCTGGATCCCCCCTCCCTCGGCATGGTCAAGGCGACCGTGGTGGCGGGGACGGACCACCTCTCGGTTCAGCTCGTGACGTCCACGGCTGCAGGTGCAGAGGCTTTGCGTATTGGGCTCCCGGAGCTGAAGAGCGCCCTTTCCTCGAGTGGCCAGCAGGTGCAGGTAACGGTGACTGACGGCTCCCCATCGACGTCCGAGGGCCTCTCCTCGGCCCCTCAGGGCGGTGGCGGACGGCAATTGCCATCCACAAGCCCGCACCATCCTTCGGCATCACCGCCGCCTCGCCGGCCGTCGCATCCCGTTCCGACAGCGCGGCGCAGCACGACAGCTCTGCGTATCGCAACGTCTGTCTCGAGCTCCCATCTCGTCGACATCCGAATCTGAGGAAGAGATGACCACGCCGATCACGACCACCACTTCCGCGCCGGCAGCCGAGCAGAGCACTTCGAGTGCCACACGCCTGAGGAACCAGCTCGATACACCGACGCTGTTCATCAAGCTCTTCATGGCCGAGCTCCAGCACCAGGACCCGACAAACCCCGCCACACCTGCGAGCATCGCCCAGCAGACCGCGGAGCTCTCCCAGATGGAGGCGTCGCTGTCGCTCACCGATGCGATCAAGACGCAAGGGCGCTACGCCGAGGACTCGGCAGCGACCGGCCTCCTCGGCAAGCAGGTCACGGCCACGGTCACAGGCAACGAGCTCACGGGCACGGTGTCGGAGATCTCGCTCTCCTCCTCCGGGACACCGCTCCTGAAGGTCGGCCAGGCCACAGTGCCCCTGGCGGCCGTCACCACCGTCGGCATCGCGACCGGCACCCAGACGACGACCGCCTGACCCGAGAAACGCCGAACCCGAGAAAGGACCCCCAGCATGGCAACACGATCGATGATCGCCGCGGTCTCCGCGATCGCCGCGGAGCAGTCGTACCTCCAAGAGACTGGCAGCAACATCGCCAACAGCAGCACCGTCGGCTACAAGCAGGGCGAGGTGCAGTTCGCCGACCTGCTCTCCGAGCAGATCGCCGGTGGCACCGCACCGACCACAGGAAGCGCGGGGGTCAACCCGGTCGCCGTCGGGTCCGGCGTGAGGGTGGCTGCCGTGTCGACCGACCTCACCGAGGGCACACTCGAGACCACCGGCATCCAGACAGACGTGGCCATCACAGGCGGCGGGTACCTCGTGGTCGAGCAGGGAGCCCAGCAGCTCTACACGAGAGACGGAGCGCTCACCGTCGACGCCAACGGCGAGCTCTCGACGCTCTCGGGAGCCAAGGTGCTCGGCTGGCAGGCGAGCCCGACAGGCAAGATCACGAGCTCGGCAGCGGTCTCTCCCATCACCATCCCCACTGGGAAGACGATCGGCGCCATCGCGACGACATCCATCCAGATCTCCGGCAACCTCCCCGCGTGGAAGGGTGGCACGTCGACAGTGCCGAGCGTGACCGTCTCCTCCATCGCCTACGACTCGCTCGGGAGGTCCGTCCCCGTGCTCATCACGTTCACCGGGGCGTCGACACCTGACACGTGGACGATCTCCGCCGTCGCCAAGACACCCGTCAAGGGGACAGTGACGCTCTTCTCAACGACGAGCCCTCCCAAGATCACGTTCAACAAGACAACCGGAAGCCTCACAGAGGTGAACGCAGCACCCGCGGCGTCCGGCTACACACTTACAGTCACCACGAAGCCGACAGGGTTCACGAAGCTCGCGCTGGACTTCCCGCCGGCCACCTCGAACACCGCGCTGACCCAGTTCGCGGGCCAGCAGACCGTCACCCTCACCCAGAACGGGAGCCCTGCGGGAACCCTGGTGTCGTACTCGATCGGCTCGAACGGGGTCATCACCGGGAGCTTCTCGAACGGCCGGACCACGCCCCTCGCCCAGATCGCCCTGGCGTCGTTCCCCAACGCCTCGGGTCTTGTGAACGTCGGCAACAACCTCCTCGGCCCGAGCCCCAACTCCGGGCAGCCGTCCGTTGGCGCGCCCGGGACCGGTGGGCGCGGGAAGCTCCTGAGCGGGCAGCTCGAGCAGTCCAACGTGACACTGGCGCAGCAGCTCACCGACCTCATCACCGCCGAGCAGGCGTACGTGGCGGACACGAAGGTGATCTCCACCAGCCAGGCGGTGTCCACCGCGCTCGAGCAGGCGTGACAGGCCCGGTCGCGTTCGCTCGGCCGAAGTTCGCATACCGTCATCGGCAATGTGCGCCAGGCGCCTCAAGATCTCCCCCAGTGCAGCCGATGAAGCACGCGGCGCCATGGAGGCGACCGCCACTGCCACGGATCGGCCAGGAATCGAACCTCGTGGAGGTCCCCCCATGGAACAAGCTCCAAATCGATGAATGCGGCGCTCGTCATCGACGATGACGCTCAGGTCCGTCCCTACGATCCGCTGCGGCACGAGGTCGTCGACCGGGGGCAGCTGCGCCGCCTGCACCCGCTTCTCGAGGCGTGCGCCCACCGGATGGGTGCGAACCTGAGTGCCGGTCTGCGCCGTCCGGTCCATGTCGTCGCGGGCGAGCTCGAGCAGGGCGCCTGGGACGACTTCATGGCTGGCATGGAAGACCCCACGTTCATAGCGACCGTCCTGGTCGCTGATCTCGACGAGCGGCTCCTGCTCCACTTCCCGATCGCGACCGCCCTGTCGTTGATCGAGGTCCAGCTCGGCGGGGACGGGAAGACCGAGATGGACCGGGTGGCACTCACCGAGATCGAGTTCGCGATGGTCAGCTCGATCGCGTCCAATGTGTTCAGCGCGCTGCGCGCGTCCCTCGACACCCTCCTCGACCTCAACCTCACAGCGTTGCAGCGCCATCGCAGCCCGCACTTCGTGAAGATGGGACGTCCGGGCGACACGGCCTTCCGGGCAGAGGCGAGCGTCACGATCGGCGACGGCGCGTCCCGCTCGATCTGGCTCTACCTGCCGCTCGCGACGATGCGCAGCCTGCTCTCCACTCTCGAGCAGGAGGAGGACGACCACGTGGACCCCGACGCGATCTTGCCCTACGTCGAGCGGAGCATCGAGGAGGTCCCGGTGGAGCTGTACGTCGCCTACCCCCCCGTGCGCATGAGCGCGGCCCAGATCCTCTCGTTGGCTCCGGGCAATCCCGAGTCGATCATCCTCCTCGGGGTCGGCACGACGGAGCAGGTCGAGCTCGACATCCTCGCCGCCGGCAGGACGCGCATCGGCCGGGGCGTCCTGGTGACAAACGGGAAGCACGCGGGCTGCATGGTCCAAAGATGGGAGAGGAGAGACGAGCGATGAGCGACGTCGCCACCACAGCCGCCGACGGCTCGCTGCAGCTCGACGCACTGCACGACGTGGAGCTGGACGTCGTCGCCGTGCTCGGAAAGACGCGGATGACGCTCGGCACGCTGCGGTCGGTGCGCCCGCGCACGACCATCCCCCTGGACCGGCCGCTCGGCAGCCCGCTCGAGATCATGGTCAACGGGAAGCTGTTCGCCATCGGAGAGCTGGTCTCGGTGAACGACTCCGAGCTCGGGGTCCAGATCAAGTCGATCGTCTCGAACCGTGACTGACCTCGTGCTCGCTGTGCAGCACGGCGCCGCGATGGCGCCCGACGTGTCCGTCGGTCACCTGCTCGTGCAGATGGTGTTGTGGCTCGGGGTGATCGTGCTCGCGCTCTACGGTCTGAGCAGGCTCGCACGTCGCACGAAAGGAGCGGGGCGAAGGATCACCAAGGCCTCCGGCGTGACGAGCGGTCGCCTCGTCGTCGTCAGCCGCCAGCCGGTCGGAAAGGGCCAGTGGATCGCGGTCGTCGAAGCCGAGGGCCAGCGCTTCGTGGTGGGGATCTCAGGCGCAGGGTTCACTCCTCTGGGGGAGCTCCGAGGCGACGCTCCTCGCGGCGAGGCACCTGCGAGGTCCCTCGAGCCGCTCTTCTCCGAGCGCCAAGGCGAACGGCCGAGCAGCTTGCTCGACCGTGCCCGCGCAGCGACCGTCCGCCGCTGAGCCGGCGGCCCTGAACCGAGGAGGGACTGGTGCCGCACCTCTTGGGGGCGAGCCAGATCACGGTCACACTGGGCAAGACGCTGTCCAAGCCCTCGGACAGCATTCTCATCATCCTGGCGCTGGCACTGCTCACGCTGGCGCCGTCGCTGCTCATCATGCTCACCGGCTTCGTCCGGGTGGTGATCGTCCTGGGTCTCACGCGCCAAGCCCTTGGGCTGCAGACCACGCCTCCGAACCAGGTGCTCGTCGGCGTTGCCCTCTTCATCAGCCTCTTTCTCATGGCGCCGACGCTGTCGATCATGAACCACGTCGCGCTCCAGCCGTACCTCCACGGGCACCTCGACTTCTCCCAGGCGTTCGGCAAGGGCGAAGTCCCGCTCAGGCGCTGGATGCTCCGCCAGACGGGCGCGCAGGAGCTCGCGCTCACGGCCAAGGCCGCGCACGTCTCTGCAGCGAACCCCACGCATGTGTCGCTTTCGGCGCTCATCCCTGCGTTCCTCCTCACGCAGCTGAAGGACGCCTTCATCATCGGGGTGGTCATCTTCGTGCCGTTCTTGATCATCGACCTCGTGGTCGCGTCGACCCTCATGGCCCTCGGCATCGTGATGCTCCCCCCCACCCTCGTCTCGCTGCCGTTCAAGTTGCTGCTCTTCGTCCTCGTCGACGGCTGGGTGCTCGTCGTCCAGTCCCTCATCACGAGCTTCAGGTGACAGTCGGCCTCGTCCTCCAGCTCGCCTCGGAGACCCTTCTCACCGCGGCGAAGATCGCGGCGCCGGTGCTCCTCACCTCGCTCGTGGTCGGTCTCGTCGTCTCCTTGTTCCAGTCGGTGACCCAGATCCAGGATCCGACCCTCACCTTCGTGCCGAAGCTGCTCGTGATCAGCCTCGTCCTGGTGCTCATGGGGCACTGGATGCTCGATCAGTTCACCGGCTACGTGCACGAGGTCTTCGCCGACATTCCGCGGCTCTTGGGCAGGTAGGGCCTGCGTGACGCTCGACGTCCACGCGCTCTGGCTGATCGCATTCCTCCTCGCGCTCGCTCGCGCGCTCGGCTGGCTGATGGTCGTCCAGCCGTTTGCCAACCGGGGCGCGATCCCTGTGGTGGTGACGGTCGCGACCGGTGCCGCACTGGCGCTGATCGTGGCCCCGGGCCTCGAGCGCTCCCGGCTGCCCACCACCGTGCCGGTGCTTGCCGGCGACCTGGTCCTCCAGGTCCTGACCGGGCTCGCCATCGGCTTCGTCGTCCAGCTCATGATCTCTGCGGTCAGCGCAGCGGGCACATTCTTGGACCAGGTCGGCGGGCTCACCATCCAGCCGACGATGAACCCGATCGGCGTGACAGAGCCCCCCCTCATGGGCAACTTCTACCGTCAGGTCGTGGTCCTGCTCTTGTTCGCGACCAACGGGTACCTGCTCATGATCGAGGGGTTCGCCCACAGCTTCTCCGGGCCGGGTTTCACGCTCGAGTCCACGAGGACGATCGGGACGGTCGTCCTGACCGACCTCCAGGTGTTCTTCGTCTCGGCGCTCGAGATCGGCGGGCCGATCATGGCGGTCCTCTTCGCGGCCCAGGTCGTCCTCGCTCTCGTGTCGCGCGCCGCTCCCCAGGCCAACGTCTGGTTCCTGGGCATGCCGCTCCAGGTGCTGCTCGCTCTCGTGCTCGTGGCACTCGCGATCTCCGCGGTTCCGAACGACCTCGCCAACCTGCTCACCCGCGGCCTCGGTGACGCGGCGAGGCTCTTCGGGAGACCTTGATGGCCGCCGGAGACCGCTGGGCCCGCACGGAGCCGCCGACCGAGAAGCGCAAGAAGAAGGCACGCGAGGACGGGCAGGTCGCGCGCTCGGCAGACGTCGGCGCGTGGGCGGCGATGCTCGCAGGCTCGCTCCTCGCCCCCTTCATGGTCTCAGAAGCCCGTGCGAGGCTGCTCGGGATCACGAGCAACGTCGTCCGCGTCGCCTCGCATCCCACTTCGGCGGGCGCTCTGGACGTCGTCGGGTCGGCGCTGGGACAGTTCCTCTCCTATGTGGCGGTGATCGGCGGGGCGTTCATGGCGCTCGCGCTGGCGGTTGGCGTCCTCCAGGTCGGAAGGTCGTTCTCCTTCAAGGCCGCGCGACCCCGGTTCTCCCGGGTCAACCCCGTGACCGGCCTGAAGAACCGCTTCTCCGCGCAGGTGCTCTGGGAGCTCGTGAAGCAGGTGCTGAAGCTGGCGGTCCTCGGGGTGCTCGGCTACTTCTCGCTGCACAGCCTGATGCTCACCGTCGCGAGCAAGTCGCCGGTCACCCTGGCACCGCTTCTCGACTACGCAGGCTCCTCGATCCTCGGGTTCGTGCGCACCGCCGCAGTGCTCGGGATGGCCCTCGGCGCCGCCGACTACGCCGTCCAACGCCACCGCCACAACCAGTCGCTCAAGATGACCAAGCAAGAGGTGCGTGACGAGCACAAGCAGCACACAGGCGACCCGCACATGCGCGCCCACATGCGCCGGCGCCAGTTCACGATCGCGCGCTCGAGGACCATCGCGTCGGTCAGGACCGCAGACGTGGTCGTGACCAATCCGACCCACGTCGCCGTCGCGCTCCAGTACGACCCGGCGAGGGCGAGCGCCCCGCGCCTGGTGGCCAAGGGGACGGACTTCGTGGCACAGCGCATCAGGGAAGAGGCCGCGCGCTGCGGCATCCCGGTCGTCGAGGACCCGCCCCTTGCACGCTACCTGCACGCGGCGTGCGAGGTGGACGACGTGGTCCCAGCAGAGATCTACCTGGCCGTCGCCCAGCTGCTCGCGTTCGTCTACCGGATGCCCGCGTCGCTCCGAGGGGTCGGCGTCCGCAGCCGCCCTCGTTCGGTCGTCCCGGAGGTGCAGCGTGGCGGCCGTGCGCGTGCGGAGCGGCGGCGTCGAGGAGCGCGAGATGTGGCGTAGGGGGGCGGGACTTCGCCTGGTGCCGGCTGCCGGCCCGCCGAGACGCATCGGCGAGAGGGAGCGCCAGGAGGCCAGAGGTCTCCTGGCGCGGGCGCAACGCGAGGGGCGGTTCGGAGCCTCCGACGTCTACGAGCAGCGGCTCGAGGCGCTGGCAGGCGTCGTGACCAGGGCAGACCTCGACGTCCTCGTCGCCGATCTCGACGAGCTCGTCCCCGAGGCGCTGAGAGCGCAGGTGCTCGCCGTCGTCCGCCAGGCGTACGCGGGCGGGACGCTTCCGGCGGACGGCTTCTACGAGCGCACGGAGCGATGCCTCGGGATGCTCACGGCGACCGAGGCCGAGGCGCTCGTCTTCGACCTCGGCTACCGCATCGAGCGAGCGGAGCGCGCGCACCGCCTGCGCACGCTCGCCTCACGCGTCGCCCCACCTGCGGCAGTCGGGGTCTGCTCGGGGGCCGCGGTCCTCGGGATTCCGGTCGCGCTCGGGACCGGCGTCGCCCACTGGGTGCCGCTCGCCGTCGGCACCGGGGTGTTCGGCACCGTGTGCGCGTCCGGGGTCGCGCTCGCCTGGAGGCTGCGTCCTCAGCCCGCCTGGCGAGCGCCGACACGGGCAGAAGAGGTTCGAGAACCTGGTCGAGGAGCTCGACCCGAAGGATCGGATGCGAGCGGGTCCGTGCGATGACGACACGGTGGCAGCCCTCAGTCCGAGGCGAGCTCCTTCGAGGGCTGGGTGCTGCGGCGAGGCTTCCTCGGGGTGGGGGCGCGCCGCGTAGGGGCAGGCGGATGGGTGAGGACGTAACGGCCGTGGCCGACACGTGCCACGCGGCCGTCCTCGATGAGGGAGTACAGGGCCGCCCTCAAGCTCGGGGGCGACACCGGCTTTCCCAGCTGCGAGCTGGCGCGCTCGAGCAGCTCCCCCGGACTGACCCGCGCGGCACCACGTCCGAGGCTGCGGCTCGCTCGCTCGGTCTCGGACATGGTCTCGACGATGACGGCCATGAGCGTCGCCCGCGGGACCACGCGTGTGCGCTCCCTGCCGCCCGGGCCCCGTTTGACCGACTCGGCGACGTCGGCGGGGAGGCGCTTCCACCAGTGCGCCGGCTCGCCCGCGCCGTGCACTGCCTTGTTGGTCGCCTTGAGGCTCATCCCGACCGTGTCTGCGACCTCTTGCCACGTGCGCCCTGCGTCGTGCAAGTCCACGAGCGCCTCTCGCCGCACGCTCGAAAGACGCACCACCAGGTCGCGAGCCCGGCGGTGTGCCTCGACGGCCCGCACCGCCCGGAGCTCGGGGTCCCGGATCATCCGGATCTCCCGTTCGACGTCGTGGCCCTCGTCGCGAACCCCCTCAGGCAATGGTTTCCCCAATCTCTGCGTGTTCTCTGCGTGACGCACCGGTCACCCGCCTGGACGCCTGGGCACGGGCGGGCGGATCGTACCCTCACCCCGGCTCGTCGAAACCCACATGGGGAACAGCCCTGATCGACCGCGAACGGGTGCAACGAGGGGGCCGGCGGAGCCCGTCGTCCGCTCGTCCTTGCCTTCGGCGCGCCGGGCAGCTACGTTCGGGCACTTCCGGGGAGATCAAGGGGATGGGGGACAAGCATGCGAGTCCTCGCTACCGGCCGGGTCGGCGACGGTGGCGCGCCCATCGAGGCCGCCAGTCTGTCCGACGATGACCGCGAACGGTCCATCACGCGCTCTGTGGCGCACGGCACGCTCGTCGTGCTCACCGACACGGCGACGACGCAGGGATGTCCCGGACGCCCTGACAGCGAGGATGCCCTGCTGGCGTGCGCGGAGACGTGGATGCGCACGTTCGGGCGGGATCTCCCTTGCATCGCGCTGCAGATCGGCTTCGATCCGGGTGGTCGCCCGAGGGCGGTCCTCGCGGTCGGCGGCGGCGAGGACCCCAGAGGAGCGCCCGGCCCGTGGAGCGGCGGCGACGAAGCGGTCGAGGTGGGCACGTTCCCGTGCACGGTGGTGACGTTCAGTGCGTGGGGGGTGGACGACGGGGCTGGCGCGGCGTACGACGTCGAAGTGGAGCTGCTGCGCGGCGTCCGGAGCTGGATCCGCGAGAACCCCGACTTCGCCTGCGAGGCGGTGCAGGTGGGGCATGATCCGACAGGTCGCCCGCAGGCGGCACTGGTCGGGGGGGGCCTCACAGCGGGCGCGCCGGACGCAGCGCTCGGGCCGCCGGACGCAGCGCTCGGGCCTCCAGATCAGGACGGCAGACCAGCTCGGTCGGCGCGCACCAAGGCGTAGACGACGGCGTCGTAGAGCGCCTGCCAGCTCGCTTCGATGATGTTCTCCGACACGCCGATGGTCGTCCAGGTGCGCGTGTCGTCGGCGGTGTCCACGAGGACGCGGGTGACCGCGCCGGTGCCCTTCCCCGTGTCGAGCACGCGAACCCGGTAGTCAGTCAGCCGCACGCGCCGTAGCGCAGGGAAGCGGGGCTCGATGGCCTGACGGAGCGCGGCGTCGAGCGCGTTGACGGGGCCGTTCCCCTCCGCCGTCGCGACGATGCGGTCCTCGCCCACGTGCACCTTGACGGTCGCCTCGGTCGTGAGGTCCTCGCCGGGAGCCGCGTCGCGATGGTCGGTGATGACCCGGAACGACTCGACCTCGAAGAAGTCCTCCGCCCATCCGCCGGCACGGCGCAGCAGCAGCTCGAGAGAGCCGTCGGCGACCTCGAAGTGGTAGCCCTCGTGCTCGAGACGCTTCAGCTCGTCGAGCACCTGGCCGAGGGCTTGGCCGTCGAGGTCGAGCCCGAGCTCGGCCGCCTTCATGGCGAGGGTGGCGCGCCCGGCCATCTCCGAGACCACCACCCGCGTCCCGTTGCCGACCAGCTCGGGGTCGATGTGCTCGTAGAGGTCCCTCCGCCGGGCGACTGCGCTCGCGTGCAAGCCCCCCTTGTGCGCGAAGACCGACGCGCCGACGTAGGGCTGCTGCGAGGACGGGGCGATGTTGACGAGCTCGGCGATGTGGTGCGCGACCGGGGTGAGGCGCTGGAGCCGGTCGGCGGGCAGCGTGCGGATCCCGAGCTTCAGGCTCAGGTTCGGGATGACGGCGGAGAGGTCGGCGTTCCCCGCGCGCTCGCCGTAGCCGTTGACACAACCCTGTACCTGGGTCACGCCGGCCTCGACCGCGGTCAGCGAGTTGGCGACGGCGCATCCGGTGTCGTTGTGGCAGTGGATGCCGAGCTGGGTGCTCGTGGCGCGGCGCACGTCCGCCACCGCCTCGCCGACCTGCTCGGGCAGCGACCCGCCGTTCGTGTCGCACAGCACGAGCGCCTCTGCGCCCGCCTGCTCGGCCGCTTCCAGCACGCGCAGGGCGAAATCCCGGTCGTGGCGCCAGCCGTCGAAGAAGTGCTCGGCGTCCAAGAACACCCGCAGCCCGTGCTCGCGCAAGTGGCGTACGGAGTCGCCGACCATGGAGACCGCCTCGTCCAGCGTCGTGCGGAGCGCCTCTTCGACGTGGCGGTCCCAGCTCTTGGCCACGATGCACGCGACGGGTGCGCCGGCTGCCACGAGGCGTCCGAGCACCTGGTCGTCCTGGGCACGCACCCCGGCGCGCCGCGTCGAGCCGAAGGCGACGAGCGTGGCGGTCGACAGGTGCAGCTCGGTACGCGCCCGGGCGAAGAACTCGTCGTCCTTCGGGTTCGCGCCGGGCCATCCGCCCTCGACGTAGGCGACGCCGAGGTGGTCGAGCTGCTCGGCGACCCGGAGCTTGTCGTCGACCGTGAGCGAGAGCCCCTCCTGCTGGCTGCCGTCGCGCAGCGTCGTGTCGAAGATGTCGACGTGGTCGGGCAGTGCCGGGAGGCGGTAGCCGTGAGCCGCCGCGCTGTGGGGGTGTGCACCGGCGCGGGATGCGACGTCGTCATGGGTTGCCAAGGGAAAGCCAGTCCTCTTCGAGCTCGCCGAGTCCTACGCGGCGGCATCCGCCATCGGGATCACTGCACGTGAGGGTAGCGCGCGGGCTGGTCGCCCGGGTCCCGGACGGGCCCTGCCGGCGCCCGGCTCAGTACGGCCCAGCTCAGCGCGGCCCAGCTCAGCGCGGCCCAGCTCAGGGAAGCCAGATGTCGTGGTGGGCGGCCGCGTCCCGCAGCTCCTCCTCGGTCAGGTCCCGGTCGCGGACTGGAACGACGAGAGACCAGTGGTGGGCCAGCAGCCGTCCTCAGCGCCGGCTTCATGTCGACCGCGACCGCCTCTCTTCCTGCTGCCCGCCGGACGCGTTCGGGCAACGAGCGTCGAGGCCCATGTCAGGTCCGAGGTGCACCGCGTTCGCCGTTCGTCCCGTGTCGGCTCCGGCAGTAGCCTCGGCGCGATGGCAGCTGGCCCCCCTGCGACGAGCACGCCGAGCACGGGCCTTCCGCGCACGGCGGACGGCGTGGCGGACGTTCGGGACCCGTCCTGGGCACCGGCGCGTCCCGTGCGCGTCGCACTGCTGGGTCACGGCCACGTCGGCTCGGCCGTCGCGGAGCTGCTGAGCACGCGTGCCGAGGAGATCGCGACGCGTACCGGGGTCCGCTTCGAGCTCGCCGGCATCGCGGTGCGCGACCTGCACCGGCCCGGGCGTGCTTCGGGGGATGTCGCTGCGCGCCTGTTCACCGACGACGCCAAGGCGCTCGTCGAGCGACCGGACGTCGACGTGGTGGTCGAGCTGATCGGGGGCCTCGACCCGGCGCGCGCCCTGGTCGAGGCCGCCCTGCGCGCCGGCAAGCCGGTGGTGAGCGCCAACAAGATGCTCCTGGCGCAGGCGGGGGCGGAGCTCTCCGAGATCGCGTCGGCCAACGGGGTCGACCTGCTGTACGAGGCGGCCGTGGCAGGCGCCATCCCCGTGATCCGGCCGCTGCGCGAGTCGCTCGCGGGTGAGCGGGTCCTGCGTGTGATGGGGATCGTGAACGGCACGACCAACTACATCCTGAGCCGCATGGCAGACGACGGCATGGACTACGCCGACGCGCTCGCAGAGGCCCAGGAGCTCGGCCTCGCAGAGCGGGATCCCTCCGCGGACGTCTCGGGCGACGACGCTGCGGCGAAGGCGGCGATCCTGGCAGGCCTCGCCTTCGGCAGCGACGTTCTCGGGACGACCGTGCCGCGCGAGGGGATCACCGGCATCAGCTCGCTCGACGTGGCGTACGCCGCTCGGCTCGGGTACGTCATCAAGCTGCTCGCGATCGCCGAGCTGGTCGACGGTGGACCGGACGTGTCGGTGCGCGTGTATCCCGCCATGGTGCCGGCCAGCCATCCGCTGGCCTCCGTGCGTGGGGCGTTCAACGCGGTCTTCGTCGAAGGCGAGGCGGCCGGCGAGCTCATGCTCTACGGCCGAGGGGCTGGGGGCGCACCCACGGCGAGCGCGGTGCTCGGGGACCTGATCGACGCCGCGCGTAACCTCATCGCGGGCGCCCACGCCCCGCCACCCCGCCGCAGCCCGACGACCGTGCGGCCGGTCGGCGAGCTGCGGTCCGCCTTCTACATCAGCCTCGACGTGGTGGACCGCCCCGGCGTCCTCGCAGAGGTCGCCGCGGCGTTCGGCACCCATGGCGTCTCGATCCGGGCGATGGAGCAGGATGGGCTCGGCACCGGCGCCCGCCTCGTGTTCCTCACGCACACGGCGAGGGAGGGCGACCTTCGGGCGACGCTCGGTGTGCTCGACGCGCTCGAGACCGTGGTGCGGGTGGGCAGTGTCCTGCACGTGACCGGCGACGACGCCGCTGCGCCCGTGCAGGTGCGCGACGTGCCCGCGGGGAGCCGGTGACATGCCCGTGGCGGCTGCGTGGCGGGGGGTGATCGAGGAGTACCGCGATCTCCTCCCCGTCGACGAGGACACGCCGGTCGTGACCCTGCTCGAGGGCACCACGCCGCTCGTGCCCGCGCCGCGGCTCTCCGCACGCGTGGGCGCGTCGGTGTGGCTGAAGATCGAGGGTGCGAACCCGACCGGATCCTTCAAGGACCGGGGGATGACCCTCGCGATCTCCAAGGCGGTCGCAGAGGGCGCGAAGGCCGTGGTGTGCGCGTCGACGGGGAACACCTCGGCGTCCGCCGCTGCGTACGCGGCGCGGGTCGGGCTCGAGTGCGTCGTGCTCATCCCCGAGGGCTACATCGCCCTCGGCAAGCTCGCCCAGGCCCTCGTCCACGGCGCGCGGGTGCTGCAGGTGCGCGGCAACTTCGACGACGCGCTGCGGATCGTGCGGGAGCTGCCGAAGCGGATCCCTGCCACCGTGGTCAACTCGGTCAACCCCTACCGGCTCGAGGGGCAGAAGACGGCGGCGTTCGAGATCGTCGACGTGCTGGGGCGCGCCCCGGACGTGCAGTGCATGCCGGTGGGGAACGCCGGGAACATCACGGCGTACTGGCGCGGCTACCTCCAGTACAAGGAGGTCGGCCGATCACCCAACCTGCCCCGGCTCCTCGGCTTCCAGGCGGAGGGTGCCGCGCCGATCGTCCTCGGCCACCCCGTCGAGCACCCCGAGACGCTCGCCACGGCGATCCGCATCGGCAACCCGGCGAGCTGGTACCCCGCGACGGCGGCGGTCGCCGAGTCGGATGGCGCCATCAGCGCGGTGAGCGACGAGGAGATCCTCGACGCCTACCGGCTGCTCGCCCGGGAAGAGGCGGTCTTCTGCGAAGCGGCCTCGGCGGCCGCGGTGGCAGGGCTCTTGCGCAGTGACGTCGCGCCGGGGTCGACCGTGGTCTGCGTGCTCACCGGCCACGGGCTGAAGGACCCCGACCTCGCCATCAGCCAGATCTCCGTTCCCCCTGTCGTCGAGGCCGATCTCGACGCGGTGGTCCGAGAGCTCGGCTTCTGACCGACCGGTCTTCGGACGAGCCGCTCCGGCGTCCTGGTTGCTCGAGCCGTCCGGGGTGCCGGAGCCGGGAATGTCCCGACCGCGTGGGGCGTTGTGGAGGACGTCGGGTCGGAGGGTTCCATCGTGGAGCGTTACCCGCTGGCACGTGCCGGCGGCGAAACGTTGCCGCGACCGGAGCAAACCGCTACGATGTTCCCATCCCACCGGGCAACGGCGCACTGGTCGCTGGCCCGAGGCCGGTCCAGATCTGTGGCGCCACCGGTGGTACGCGGGAGCAGGCGTGCAGTGCTCGTCCTTCGCCCGTGTTCCGTCCTCGCGCGGCGTGGCCTCCCCACGGCCGGCGCGACCCATCATGAGATAGGAGACCGATGACTGCGGGACAGCAGCTCGAACGGTCAGTGCTCGAAGGCAAGGAGCGAGAGGAGCTCCATGCGATTGCACAGGCGATGTCCCTCAAGACGACGTCGCGCACGAAGAAGGCCGACATCATCGACCGCATCCTCGAGGCTGCCGGTGTGACCGCGTCCCCGAGCCCGTCACCCAACGGAGGCAGTGCCCACGGCGCGGCGGCGGGGGCGGTGCCCGCATCGACGAACGGCGTGGCCCATCATGACGCGAGGGTCGCGTCCTCGGCTCCGGAGGCTCCCACGGCGGTGGCCGAGACGGCCCCGTCGACCGACGGCGCGGCGGCGCAGGACCGCGCAGCGAACGGCGACGTCGGATCGTCGGGCGCCCGCGGCGAGGAAGCCCGTGGCGCAGGCGAAGAGAGCGGTGCCGGCGGCCCAGAGCCCCGTGGCGCAGGCGAAGAGAGCGGTGCCGGCGGCCCAGAGCCCCGTGGTGCAGGCGACCGGTCGAAGGTCCAGGGTTCCCAGAACCAGAGCTACGAGGCTGGTTCGGGGAATGGTCCCGGGCCCCGGCAGAGCCAGCGCCAGGCGGGGCGTCACCCCCAGGCTGGCAGCCTCGAGCCCGGCAACCGGAGGAACCGCCGCCGGAGAGGTCGTGAGCGAGGGCCCGGTGGCGAGCGCGACCTGCAGGGCTCCGCGGGCCAGGAGGCTCCGTACCAAGGGGAGCTCATCGAGGTGCGTGGGCTCCTCGACCTGCGTGACGAGGGCTACGGCTTCCTGCGCTGCGACGGCTACCTGCCGTCGTCGAAGGACGTGTACGTCTCGATCAGCCAGGCGCGCCGTTTCGCCCTGCGCAAGGGCGACTACGTCGAGGGCGCCTGCCGACCGGCGTCCAGCAACGAGAAGTACCCTGCATTGCTGCGCATCGACAAGGTGTCGGGCATGGACCCCGAGGCTGCGCGACAGCGACCGCGCTTCGAGGACCTCACGCCCCTGTTCCCCGACAGGCGGCTCACCCTGGAGGTCCCCGGGGTGAAGGACGACGTGACGGCGCGGATCGTGGACTTGCTCTCCCCGATCGGAAAGGGCCAGCGCGGGCTGATCGTGTCGCCTCCGAAGGCAGGCAAGACGACGGTCATGAAGCAGATCGCGCACTCCATCGAGGCCAACAATCCCGAGGTGCACCTCATGGTCCTGCTCGTCGACGAGCGACCCGAAGAGGTGACCGACATGCGACGCTCCGTGAAGGGAGAGGTGGTCGCCTCGACGTTCGATCGTCCCTCCGACGAGCACACCGCCGTCGCGGAGCTCGCCATCGAGCGGGCGAAGCGCCTCGTCGAGCAGGGCCGCGACGTGGTCATCATCCTCGACGGCATCACCCGGCTCGCCCGCGCGTACAACCTCGCGCAGCCCGCGACCGGTCGGATCATGTCCGGCGGTGTGGACTCCGGGGCGCTCTACCCCCCGAAGAAGTTCTTCGGCGCTGCGCGCAACATCGAAGAGGGGGGATCGCTCACGATCCTGGCAACCGCGCTCGTCGAGACGGGCTCGAAGATGGACGAGGTCATCTTCGAGGAGTTCAAGGGCACCGGGAACATGGAGCTGCGGCTCGACCGGCGCCTCGCCGAGCGCCGCCTGTACCCCTCGATCGACGTCAACGCCAGCTCGACCCGCCACGAGGAGCTGCTCTTCGACCGTGGCCAGCTCCAGCAGGTGTGGAAGCTCCGGCGGGTGCTCAATGCGCTTGCGAGCGAGGGCAATGCCGCCGCAGGGCTCGAACTGCTCATGGACAAGCTGCGGACCACCAAGAGCAACGATGAATTCCTCGCGGAGATCGCGAAGGGCCCGACGCCCGGCGGTTGATCCGGAGGCAAGCAGACCACCGACCACGGGTTGGCGCGGAGGAAGCCGGCCGACCCCAGAGAGCGAAAGCAAGGCTCCACCATGAAGGCAGACATCCACCCGGCGTACGGCGAGGCGACCGTCCACTGCTCGTGCGGGAACACGTTCACGACCCGCTCGACCAAGCCCGACCTGCACGTCGAGCTGTGCAACGAGTGCCACCCGTTCTTCACCGGCAAGCAGAAGCTCGTGGACTCCGGCGGACGCGTCGAGCGGTTCCAGCGCCGCTACGGCCGCCGGACGGCGAAGCGCGCTCCGGCGAAGAGCTGAGCCGGCTCCCGAGCGCAGCCGGGCCGGCGTCCGATGGCCGCTGAGCCCCCTGGCTCGACGGTGAGCCTGCCGCTCGACACGCGCCTGGACGCGCTCACCCACGAGCTCGCCGGCATCGAGGTGCAGCTCGCCGACCCGGCGACCGCGGGCGACCCGGCGCGATTGCGCGACCTCTCCCGGCGCCATAAAGAGCTCGGGGAGGTCGTCGCGGCATGGCGCGAGCTGCGCGCGGCGCGTGCGGATCTCGAGGCTGCCCGCCAGCTGCTCGACGAGTCCACCGGCGACGAGCGTGACGCGGCCTTCGAGGAGGTGCAGGAGGCAGAGGCGCAGGTCGCGTCCCTCGGCGCGCGGCTGAGCATCCTGTTGCTCCCGAAGGACCCGAACGACGGGCGCAACGTGATCATGGAGATCCGAGGGGCCGAGGGCGGCGAGGAGGCCAACCTCTTCGCCCGGGACCTGCTCGACATGTACCTGCGCTATGCGGCGCGCCGGGGCTGGCGTGTCGAGGTGCTCTCGTCGAGCCCGTCGGAGCGAGACGGGATCAACGAAGCGGTCCTGGTCGTGAGCGGCGCGGACGCATGGGCGCGCCTCGAGCACGAGGCGGGGCCCCATCGGGTGCAGCGGGTGCCGGTCACCGAGTCCAAGGGTCGGATCCACACCTCGTCCGCGACCGTCACGGTGCTCCCCGAGGCGGACGAGGTCGACGTGTTGATCGATCCTTCGGACCTGAAGGTCGACGTGTACCGATCGACGGGACCCGGCGGGCAGTCGGTGAACACCACCGACTCGGCCGTGCGGATCACGCACCTGCCGACCGGCATCGTCGTGTCGATGCAGGACGAGAAGAGCCAGATCCAGAACCGTGCCAAGGCGATGACGGTCCTGCGCGCCAGGTTGCTCAAGTCCGAGCAGGACCGCCGTGCCCACGAGCTGGCTGTGCAACGCAAGAGCCAGGTGGGCGGCGGGGGGCGGTCGGAGAAGGTGCGGACGTACAACTTTCGTGAGAACCGGGTCACCGACCACCGGGTGAACCTCACCCTCTACAAGCTCGACCAAGTGCTACAGGGCGACTTGGACGAGCTCACCGAGGCGCTCATGGCCGACAAGCGCGCTCGGCAGCTTGCGGGCGAGCTCGCGTGACGTCGCGAGGCACCCTCCAGGCCGCGCTTGCCAGCCGGCTCGGGTCGGCGAGCGAGGCTCGATGGATCCTCGAAGAAGTGCTCGGCGCAGGTGACGGGACCGGCGGCGAGGTGGGCGAGCGCGCGGTGCGCACCATCTCGGACATGGCGTCGCGGCGGCTCGCAGGTGAGCCGCTCCAGTACGTCCTGGGCTCTTGGGCGTTCCGGACCGTCGAGCTCCTCGTCGACGATCGCGCGCTCATCCCGCGCCCGGAGACCGAACAGGTGGTCGAGGTCGCCCTGGGTGAAGTTCGCAGGCAGCTGGCTGTCCGAGCGGCGCCCGGCGTGCCGATGCTCGTGGCCGATCTCGGCACGGGGAGCGGGGCCATCGCCTTGTCGATCTCGGCCGAGCTCGGCAGGGAGTGCCCGCAGCTGCGGATCGCTGCGACCGACGTCGACGTCTCGGCGCTCCAACTGGCGGAGGAGAACCGGCGGCGGGTGGCGGCGCGCGTTCCCCGGGCCCTCGCCCAGGTCGAGCTGCGCGAAGGCACGTGGTTCGACGCACTGCGGCCGGAATGGAGAGGGCAGGTGCAGCTCGTCGTCTCCAACCCTCCCTACGTGAGCGAGGACGAGTGGCCGATGCTCGACCCAGAGGTCCGTCGGGAGCCTTACGGCGCGCTCGTGTCACCTGCCGGCTCGGACGGCACGCCCGGGCTCGGCGGAGTCGAGGCTGTGCTCACCTCGGCGTGCGAGTGGCTCGTTCCCGGAGGGGCGGTGGTCGTCGAGATGGCTCCGCACCATGCCGGCCCGGCGGGGGAGCTCGCGAGCAGAGCCGGGTACCGCCACGTGCGCGTCGAGGCGGATCTCGCGGGCAGGCCGCGCGCGGTGGTCGCCCGACGGTGACCGGCGCCGGCGCCCCGAGGGTGCTCGACGCGGCGGACCCCTCGTCGCTCGATGCCGCGCTCGACGCGCTGCAAGAGGGCTTGGTCGTCGGCATCCCGACCGACACCGTCTACGGGCTCGCGGCCCGCATCGACAGGCCGGCGGGCATGGCGGCGATCTTCACCGCGAAGGGTCGTCCTCAGGGGCTCGCGCTGCCGGTCCTCGTCGGGCGATGGCGCCAGGTGAGGACTGTGGCGAGCAGCTGGCCGCGCACGGCCTCCATGCTTGCCGCCCGCTTCTGGCCGGGTCCGCTCACCGTCGTGGTGCCGGTCGACCCTGCGCTCGGTTCGCACCTCGGCGCCGACGGAACGAGCGTCGGCCTGCGCCTGCCTCGCCAGAAATTCGTCCAGGCGCTCTGCCGCCGCGCCGGGCCGCTCGCCACGTCGAGCGCCAACGTGCACGACGCCCCGCCGTGCACGACCGCTGCAGAGGTGCGTGGGACGTTCGGCGTCGCCGACGTGGCGCTGGTGATCGACGGCGGCACGTGCGACAAGGAGCCGTCGACGGTCGTGGACTGCAGGGTGTCGCCGCCGGCGTGCCTGCGTGAGGGTGCGATCGCGTGGTCGTGGGTCGAGGCATCAGTGCGCTGACCACTGTGTCGGCGCGCCAGCGCGCTTGGCAGTGGGGCCCGTGTGGCCAAGCCGATCGGAGTCGGCGGCCGGGCTGCCGATAGAGTGGGGACATGTCGTCGACTGCGGGCACCGCTTCTCGGCCGTGCGCGCGGCGCCCTTGCGCAGGTGGTCGGTCGTGAACGGCGCCTCGCCCTTCGCCAAGTGGATCGCCGGCGACCCCGAGCTGGCCCGGCTCCTCGACGAGGAGATGGAGCGCCAGTCGACGACCCTCCAGCTGATCGCGTCGGAGAACTTCACGTCG
>JAJZVL010000117.1 GCA_021845725.1 Actinomycetes bacterium
CGACCGTTGCGGTCAAGATGCAGGCCATGGCAACGAGGACGTCCGAGCCGGCTACGGGCGAGCGGCTGCGGGGGTGGGCGGCGGCGAGCGGGGGCGGGTGGGCCGCTGCGGGGGTGGGCGGCGGCGGGCGGGGGCGGGCGGGCCGCTGCGGGGGTGGGCGGCGGCGAGCGGGGGCGGGTGGGCCGCTGCGGGGGTGGGCGGCGGCGAGCGGGGGCGGGTGGGCCGCTGCGGGGGTGGGCGGCGGCGAGCCCTGCCAGCTGTGCATCCTGACCTCACCCTTGTCGAGGACCGGTCACCTCTCTGGCCTCTACGGTGGGGTCCGCTTTCGGTAGCTCCGGGGGATCCTGGCCCTTGCCTTCAAGAACGGCGCTGAGCGGGACGCCACATCTTCGCCTTCGCCTTCGCCGACCCATGAGGGAACTTCAGCAATTCTGGCGCCGCATCGCACCGCGGGCGACGAGGAGCATCACGAGCTGCCAGTTTTGCCATCTTGCTGATGCGTATGACATTTAGTACTCTTGACAACTATTAGCCAGACCACTCAGCAGCAGGATCCCATGGTCGATGCCGTGCTCAGCGCGAGCCGCGTCCTTGTCGCTGTCGCTGCCCGCTCCCTGGCCGACCTCGACGAGGCCGAGGATGTCACGCTCACCCAGTACCGATCGCTCGTGGTGCTTGCCTCACGCGGCCCTCAGCCGATGGCCTCACTGGCCGAAGCACTCGGGGTCACCCCGCCGACCGCGTCCCGGCTTTGCGACCGCCTCGTCCGCAAGGGGCTCGTCCGGCGCCGGACGGACCGCAGCGACCGTCGCCAGGTTCGCGTCGCCCTGACCGAAGCGGGCAGGAGGCTGGTAGACGTGGTGACCGAACGTCGGCGGCGACAGATTGCAGACCTCCTCAGCGCTGTTCCCGAGGATGCGCGCCGCTCGGTGGCGGCGGGGCTCCAGCTCCTCGCGGATGCGGCCGGCGAGGTGCCAGAGCAGGACTGGAGCACCGGATGGGCCCTATGAACGTTGCAAGGCCGTGTCGCCGAGCCGGCGTTGCAGTGTCCGCCGCGAAACAGCACAGGATGGCTCGAGCTGGCGAACGGCACGTTCAGAGCCCATGTCCGACGCGCTGATACCCCCTGAGCCCCGAGGGTCAGCGGATCCCGACCTGTCTCTGTCAAGCACGCCAACTCCCGCGAGCGCAATGCCGCCGGCTCCCGCGCCACCGCCCGGAGCCCTGCTTCAAGGGCGAGCGGGCTGGCGTCGATTCGGTAGCTGGGCCGGCAGCCACGTCAACCGCATGTCGTACCTCGTGCGTTGGCTGATCCTCGCGTCGATCATCGGCGCGGTCGCAGGGGTCGGGGCCATCGTCTTCTACGAGGCGCTGAGGCTGTCGACGCAGTTCTTCCTCCAGATCTTGGCCAACTACCGCGTGCCCACTCCCTTTGGCGAAGGCAACTCCCTGGGTTCGGGAACGCACTACCTTCGCGCCTGGGCGATCCCCCTTGTGGTCGTCGCAGGTGGGCTGGCTTCGGGATTCCTCGTCTTCACGTGGGCGCCCGAGGCCGAAGGGCACGGGACGGACGCAGCTATCGATGCAGTGCACTACAACCCTCGCGGCATCCGGCTACGCGCGGTCATCATCAAGATCGTCGCGTCCGCGCTGACGATCGGATCCGGCGGTTCCGGTGGGCGGGAGGGGCCGACGGCGCAGATCAGCGCTGGGTTCGGGTCGCTGCTCGCGCGCGTCCTCGACCTGTCTCCCGAAGACGGTCGTATCGCGGTGTCCGTCGGCATCGGATCGGGGATCGGGGCCATCTTCAGCGCTCCTTTGGGTGGTGCGGTCCTCGCCGCGGACGTCGTCTACCGCGAGGACTTCGAGTACAGCGCACTCGTGCCCGGGCTTTTCGCATCGATCGTCGCCTACGCGATCTTCGGCGCTGCGTTTGGCTACCACCCGCTCTTCGCGTCCCCCTCGTACCGCTTCGCCCAACCGATCCAGTTGCTCTGGTTCGGGGTGATCGGAGTGCTCGCAGGTGGCATCGGCCTCTTGTACTCGAAAGGCTTCTACGGGGTGGTCAGCCTCTCGAGGCACCTCCCGTTCTCTCGGAAGCTTCGCCCCGCCCTCGGCGGGCTCTTCGTCGGGCTGATCGCGCTGGCGCTCCCCCAGGTTCTCGGTACGGGCTACGGCTGGGTTCAAGAATCGCTGTCCAACGATCTTCTACATACTCCGCTTTGGATCGTGCTCGCGCTCCCCCTCGCCCGCATCGCCGCGACGGCCCTTTCGATCGGAACGGGTGGCTCCGGTGGCGTCTTCGGACCGGGCATGGTGATCGGTGCCTTCACCGGGCTCGCCGTCTGGCGGCTGTTCGAGCCCATCGCCCCCGGCGTGGGCCACGATCCGGCTCCGTTCGTCGTCGTCGGCATGATGGCGATGTTCGGTGGCATCTCCCGCGCACCGCTCGCAGTCATGGTCATGGTGATGGAGATGACGGGAAGCCTTCAGATCGCCGCGCCCGCGATGGTGGCCGTTGCGCTGTCCACGTTCATCGTCTCCAGAGCCGACGACAGCATCTACCGTTCCCAGCTGCGCACCCGTGCGGACTCCGAGGCGAGCCGCCTGCAGTTCGGGCTCCCGCTGCTCTCCCTTGTCCACGTGGCCGACGCCGCGGCTCCACCACGCCTCGTCCTTCGAGACGACACTCCGCTCGACGAGGCGCGCGAAAAGATGCAAGCTTCCGGCGTCCCAGGGGCACCGGTCGTCGACAGTGAGGGGCTCTACCTGGGCACGGCCGACCTCAGCCGGGTGTTGGCGCTTCTCCACAAGGTCGGCGGGTCCGCAGCCACAGGGGGTGCGGGCGCCGGGGGCGCGGGCGGCGGTGGGGGCGCGGGCGGCGGTGGGAGCGCGGGCGGCGGTGGGGGCGCGGGCGGCGGTGGGGGCGCGGGCGGCGGTGGGGGCGGCGACAATCCCGACGACCGCACCGGTTGGCCAACGGTGGCCGCCGTGATCGACACGACCACGCCGACTGTTCCAGACACGGCACGCCTCGACGTTGCGCTCGAGGCCCTGATGCAGGCAGGAGGTCAATGGGTCACCGTGACCTCGAGCCTGCGCGTCGTGGGGATTCTCTCTGTCAGCGACCTCGTGCGAGGGTACCAGCGAGCGCTGGCCGCGAATACCGGGCAGATCGCCGCGATCTCCCCCAACGCAGTCACCATCGAAGAGCGCGTCGGCGCCGATTCCCCCGTCATCGATATCCCGCTGGGCACAGCCGGTCTACCGCCAGGATGCATCGTGGTGTCCATCCAACGCGGCGAGCACATGCTCTTCGCGACGGGGTCGACCGTGCTCCAGAAGGGCGACCTCGTGAGCGCGCTGGCACGTCCTACGACCGCCGAGGCAGCCCGACGAATGCTGCGCGGGACCGAACAACCCAAGCCACCCATGATCGAGCGCGGCAGTCAGATGGTGTGACACGCTCACGCGATGGCTCATCTCCACTTCTCCGGCAACCAGCACGCCGACCAGCTCATCTCCGACGACCCGCTGGCCCTCCTCATCGGGATGGTTCTCGACCAGCAGATCACCATCGAGCAGGCATTCCGTGGCCCGGCTGTGCTCGTGGATCGGCTCGGGATCACCATCCCCATCGACCCGAATCACATCGCCGCCATTGACCCCGACGCCCTCGCCCAGGCGTTCTCACAGAAGCCTTCGATCCACCGCTACCCCGCTTCGATGGCGGCGCGGGTCCAGGAGCTCTGCCGAGTCGTCGCACGACAGTACTCGGGCGACGCGTCCGAGATCTGGCGTGGCGCGCGAGATGGCACTGAACTGCGTGCGAGGCTGGAAGCACTCCCCGGCTTCGGTGCGCGCAAGGCCAGGATCTTCGTGGCCCTGTGCGGCAAGCAGATGGGTGTCCGTCCACCAGGGTGGCAACACGCGTCCTACCCCTTTGGCGAGCCGCGCAGCTTCCTTTCCGTCGCGGACGTCGTCGACGATGCGAGCCTCTGCGAAGTTCGGCGGCGAAAGCGGGAGGCGAAGGCGCTGGCCAAGGCTACGGGCGGTACGGCAGCCAAGACCCCGGCATCCGTTCCCTCCACAGCATCGGGAAACAAGACTGCCGGCGCTTGGACCATGCAGTGAGCGCGCTCGACCAGCGCAAGGAGCGCGGCGCTCTTGCAGGGCGCCGTCTCTACCTCTGCACCCCTGACCGCCCCGACCTCGCGAAGTTCGTGGCGAGCTGCATCGCTGGCGGCGTCGACGTCGTCCAGCTCAGGGACAAGACCTTGGAAGCCAGGCCCCTCCTCCGCCGCGCCGCTCTCGTCCGGGACGTGTGCTCGAACCTTGGCGTGCCCTTCATCCTGAACGACCGCCCCGACCTCGCCCTCGAGGTGGGCGCGGACGGCGTCCACGTCGGTCAGGAAGATGCCCCACCCTCGCTCGCCCGACGAATTCTCGGTCCCTTCGCGGTCGTCGGGCTTTCCACCCACGCTCCCGCGGAATTGGATGCCGCAGAGGTCGAGCCGGTCGATTACATCTCTGCCGGCCCGGTGGTCGAGACCCCTACGAAACCTGGAAGGGCAGGCACGGGCGTCGACTATGCGTCGCTTGCGGTCACCCGCTCGAACGCGCTTCGCCGTCCGGTCTTCGTGACCGGCGGTGTCACGCCCGCGACCGTCCCTGCGCTCGCCGCCTCGGGCGTGCGCCACTTCGTCGTTGTGCGGTGGCTGACGCACGCCAGCGACCCTCGTGCCGCCGCGCGTGCGCTTCGAGTCGCGATCGATGCGGCGCTCTCGTCAGCTCAGACCTAGATCCGCGAGTAACGGCGCGAACGTAAGTTCGCCATCCGCGACAAAGTGCCTTTCAGCTGGGAAGATGGTGGTTGTAGCAGACCCCAATTCCCGAGCAGAAAGGCACCTGTCTGGTG
>JAJZVL010000118.1 GCA_021845725.1 Actinomycetes bacterium
CCTGAGCTCCGGACGCTCGTTCAAGCTCCGGAGGAGTCCCATCATGTCTGGGGGTGGGGCCAGTTCAGGCCATCACAGTGGGGCCAAATCTGACCGTCATTCCCACCTGCCCTTCCAGCTCTGGGGGTCTTCTGCGTGCAGGCACTGTTTCACCTCGCGCTTCACGCACTCGATCGACCAGCGCCCGGCATACAGCGAGGCGACATCGCCCGGGAGCGCTTCGAGATCGGTCGAGAAGAAGTCGTCGTGCATGTGGCCTTGGGGGTCGCGAACGATGACGAGGAGCACAAGGTGGTCGGGGTCGGTCGTGTACCACAGCACCGGACGAGACCACACGAGCAGGTCGCGTCCATTGCCTCGGAAGTCGACGCGCACCGCGCTGAACGCCTCGTCCTTCAGCTTGGCTGCCATCTCCGCAGGGGTGTCCAGGCGCTTGCCCTTCTTTCGGGGCCGGCCGGGCTTGCCGGTGCGTGGAGGTGCCGCCTCGTAGAGCGCGGCGTCGCGTCGCATCCGAGAAGTGAGCGTCGTGCGGGGAAGTCCGCGTCGCGCAAGCGACGCGTAGGCCCCGTCGGCACACAGCGAGAAGCAGCGTTGTGGCAGCCATGAGGCGATCTCGGTGACGATGTCTTGGGCCAGATCGAGCGTGGTCGGGCCTCCCTTTGGGTGCAGACGGACCCCGACGGGCACACCGATCGGCTGGCCGCCCCAGGGCGGACGCACCCGGAGGGTGACGACGACGAGGTTGAGCCCGGTTGCATAGACGATCTTGTTCCGAGTCGAGCGCACCGCGTCGCGAAAGCTCCCTGCACCCTCGACCTTGCGGCCCGACTTCTTGTAGAGCGTGTCGTCGCAGTCCAACACGAGCATGCCGGTGGGAGCGAGCACGTCGACCATGTGGACGAGGAGCACCTTCCACAGCGCGTTCGTCGACCACCGGGCGGCTCGGACGAAGCGGTGGTAGGCGTCATGAGCCCTCTGCCCCTCGGGGTCGGCCGCGCAGATCATCTCGGTGATCGTCCGCCGGCCCGGAGCGAGCACCCAGCCGGTGAGGAACGTGGAGAAGATCGCGTAGCTCGGAGCCGAGAAGCACCCGCATGCGAGCCCGATCATGGCCCTCCACCGGTTCCCTGGCCCGTTCCTCGTGGTTCCTGGCATCGGTTCTCCCCTCATCGCCGATCCGCGGGATTACACCGCGGATCGAAGCGGATAGGGTGGATCCCGATGACCAAGGGGACGAAGGACCCGATTGGCGCGAGGCGTCGGAAGGCGCAGGCGAGGATCGCCGCAGCGCTCGGTGACGTTGGCTTCGCGCTCCCAGGCTCGGTCGCGATCCGCAGCTATCGCTGCGGCAAGGCCAACTGTGCGTGTCACGGTGACCCACCACGCCTACACGGACCCTCGATCCAGTGGACCCGCAAGGTCAACGCGAAGACCGTGAACCGGGTGCTCAGCGAGGAGCAGTGGCGTGACTACGAAGCCTGGTTCGAGAATGCCCGCAGGCTCCGGGCTCTCGTCAGCGAGCTGGAGCGCCTCTCCCTCGAGATCTTCGAGAAGGACGCCCGCTGGACGAAGCGGTCACCGGGCTGAGGACTCCCACTGAGCCGACGTCAAAGTGCGAAACTCCACCCGTCAGGTAGGGCCCGATAATCCGTCCAGGCAGCTCATGCGGCGCTATACGCGTTGATCAGCCAGGCAAGCCCAGGTTCCGCACTTCTCGAGGCGGTTTTCCCTCCCCCAGCAGCTTGATCAGGCGTAGACGCCGGCGGGGACGCCGAGGAGATCGAGCAGCTCTTCTTGGAGCGGCGTGAGCACCGGGGCGAACGTCTGGACGAGGTTGCCCTCGGCGTCGAAGAGCTGGTGACGGGCGACGCCGGTGAACGCCTCGATCATGCGCGCTGCGCTTGGTGCCGACGAAGGGTGCTCTTCGGGGTAGAGCGCGAGGGCATCGATCCCTCGACTGGCCATCGCCCGGCGAACCTCGAGCTCCATGAGCGCCTGCAGCAAGAGTGCGAGGAAGTGGCAGGTCATGAGGCCCTCGATGCGAGCCGGGTCCTGCAGGAATACCGGTGCGACGAGCTGGTCGCCCTTCAAGAGGTGGTGACGGCGCTCGAGGTGGGGCTGGTACTTGTAGGCGACGAGGAGCTCGCCCGCATCGAGGTCGCGCACGTTGGTCACGAGCGGCCAGCAGCCGTCCGAGGCTGCGTCGTGGGCGACGAGCTCGTCGCGCACGCTGAAGTGCAGGCGATGGCGGACCTTCTCGATCCGCCGGTAGCGGGTGTTCTTGCCGGGGCGTCCCCGCGACTCCTGGCGGTGGCGGACCTCGGTGACCTCCTCGATCTCGTAGCTGACCCAGCGCGTCGCCCCGCACTCCTCCAGGGCCTCGTCGGCTTCTTGGGCGATGGCGACGTTGGACTTGAGACGCGTCCTCGGTGAGGCGAGGCGCACGTTGATGGCGTCCAAGGCAGCGATGCCGGCAGCGATCCGGGCCCGGCGGGCCTCTGCGTCCCGTTGCACCTTGGCAGAGGAGCGCACCCAGATGAGCCGGTAGCCCTCGACCGAGGGCCAGGGTGCCCCTGCGACGCGGTAGACGTCGGGCTCGTCCTCGTGGCGTCGTCCGGGCCGAACCAGCGCCTCTTTCCATTCCGGCTGGTGGGCGACGAGCCAGTCGCGCATGGCTTCGTCTTCCTTGCGGCTGCGCGGCAGCACGCTCACGAAGCGCCCGCCCAGCCGGTCGATGTGCGCCATGGTCTGGCGGACCGCGAGCTTGGCGTCGGCGACGTAGAGGAAGTCGCTTCGTCCGAGGAGCTGACAGAGTGCGTCCCAGGTGGCGATGTGGGTCGTCGAGTCCTCGGTGTTGCCGTCGACCACGCGGTGCAAGAGCGGCACTGCGCCGTCGGCCGCCACGGTGAGGATCCACACCAGCTGCTTCAAGTCCGGGCGGTGGTCCTTGGAGAACCCGTAGGCGGCGGCGACGGTCCTCTTCGCTCCGCGCCTTCCCCCGGTGGCAGACGCGTAGACGCCGGAGAGCTTGACCGACGTCGAGTCGTTGTGCAGCCGCGAGCAGTCGACGTCGAACGCCGTGACCGCACGGAGCACGAGCTCGCCCAGAAGGCTCGCCCGGTCGGCGTCGAAGAGACGTGCGAGCGCCCGGCCCACCCGGTCGTCGTTCAGATAGGAGACGTCTTCGTCGTCGAGCCCGAGCAGCGCCGGGTCACGCCGGGCTGCCCACTCGCCGAGCGCGTACACGGGCTCGTGGTGGACACAGATGTTCATGGTCAGCACCCGAAGCGCCTTGGCCGGCGACAGCCGGGTGCGCCCGTCGCCAGCGCCAACTGCCCTCTCGAAGAAGGCCTCGGCCCCGATGCGCGCTGCGTAGTGGGAGAGGATCGGGAGCGCCTCGACGAGCTCGGTCTCGAGCGAGAACCCCCCCTGCGACTGCCCGCTTGCTGGCATTGTCCTACATGGTATACCGTGCAGGACACGAAGGGAGGGATGGTCGGGTGGCCAAACGAGACGACGAGCGCCTGGAGCGCATCCGCACCGAGCTCGCGGCCCTCGCCGTCGAGGGCTCACTCCCCGGCAGCCTCGTCGTCCGCACCTTGCGCTGCGGGCGACGGAACTGTGCGTGCCACCAGGATCCGCTCAAGCTGCACGGCCCCTACGTCCAGTGGAGCTACAGCTACCGGGGCAAGCGCGTCGCTCGGTGGCTCACGGCCGAGCAGGCCGACCGACTACGTGCTCAAGTCGAACGTGGGCGGAGGATCAAAGAGCTCACGGCCGAGCTCGATGCAGCCGAGATCCGCCGGGTGGAGCGGGCCGAAGGGTGGGGGACGTAAAAGGGCTCCGAGAAGTGCGGAACGTGCGGGCAAGGACCTCCTATCGGCGGATGCGTGCGCTCGTCGCCGGCGCCGACGGCACCTCACCTGGAAGAGGGACTGGCGAGTGCACCGCGAGACCCCGGTTCGGCCGATACTTCGTTGTGAAGGTGGACGTCGCGGTCGAGCACCCGTCGGAGATGACCCTCGTCGACGACAACGAGACCCGCTGGCGATCGTGCTCGCCGCTGCTCGGTGCCCAAGACCTTGGAGCTCGGCTCGGATGCGCTGGTACCCCCAGGGCGGATCGTCCGATGCCATCGTCATGATCAGCGTCACGAGATGCGCTCCGATGGGCGGTCGCCCAGGGTGGCGGTCACGATGCGTCCCGTTGATGGAATGCCGAGTCGGAGTCCATTCGGCGGCGCTCATCGAGAACGCCGACGCCCGGAACGCCCCTCATATGCCCGGCAGCACCGGCGCGAGACAGGCAACTTCGCCCCTGTTCTTCTCTTGACCTTCTATTCGAATAGAAGGTTTAGGGTGAGCTTGGTGTTGCTCGGCAACCCCAAAGGCGTCGAGCGAGAGAGGTGACGGTGATGGCGCTGATGACCATTACGGTGCAAGAGATCCACTGCGCGAGCTGTGAGCACACGATCCGCTCAGCGCTGGGGCGCCTCGACGGCGTACAATCGGTGCGGCCCGACGCGGTGCGCAACGAGGTCCGGGTCTGCTACGACGTGACCGAGATCGACGAAGCGGGCCTGCGCCGGCGGTTGGCCGAGGTCGGCTATGAGCCGGTCGGCTGACACCGAAGCGCCGCCTCGAGTCGACGAGGGCGCTGGCGGGTCGCGGGGCAGCCTGCAGGTGAAGATCGGCGGCATGTCCTGCTCGTTCTGTGTGTCGACGATCCAGAAGGCAGCGACCCGCCTCGACGGGGTGGCAGAGGCGTCGGTGAACCTGGCGCACGAGGAGGCGCTGGTCCGTTTCGACCCCGATCGGGTCTCACCACAGGCGATCGTCGACGCCATCCGAGACGTCGGCTACACGGTGCG
>JAJZVL010000119.1 GCA_021845725.1 Actinomycetes bacterium
CGACCGCTACGTCCACAAGCCGATCAACGTCAAGCGCAGTGGGCAGCCCGCGCACGTCGTGCTCCCGGGTGTGCACCGGGCCGCCTCGCTCGCCAAGCGGTGGCTGGCGAGCACTCATCAGGGTCGCTTCGACGAAGCTCATCTCTCGAATTACCTCAACGTTCTTTTGAGGTGGCCTGGAGCATCCGTCACGTCCGTGGGAGTTCCGGATTGGCAGTGGTGGACAGGTTCTCTTGAGGTGCGAGTCACACCCGCCACGTACGTTCGTCTCCATGGAGTTCTGGGCACAACGCACCGTGTCCCCTCTCGACGGGCGCGAGGGCTGGACCGTTGTCGACGACACCTACGCCGAGCATCGACAGGTCGGCGAGTACCTCCAGGTGCTGATCGATGGCGAGGGACGATCAGTCGGAACGGCCCGCACCTACGCGGGACGCCTCGCGCTCTACCTCACGTGGGCTGCGACGGGAGGAGTCGACCCCTGCTCGCCGACCATCACGCAGCTCAGCTCCCTCGCCCGCTGGCTCGAGCGCACGCCGTCGCGCAAGCACCGGCGGGGCCAGAGCCGGCGGCGGGCGGCTGATCCCAAGCTCCTCAGCCTCGAGCCGTCGCGCTCAGCCGCGACCGTCGATGGCATCTTGGCGGCGGTGGTCGAGTTCGTCCGCTTCGCTTCTTCGCGGGGCTGGTGTGAACCGAGGGTCGCCGAGGGCCTGAGCACTCCCGTCGAGTTGCACTTTCCCCCGGCGCGTCTCGACCGGGGGGAGCGAGAAGGCCGCCCGGTGGTGAGCCGCCGTCGCGTGCGACGCCGTCGGGTCGACCGCCCGCCGATGACGCTCACGAGGGCGCAGGTCGCGCTGCTTGTCGACGCGTGCACGAACCGGCGCGACCGGTTCATCGTGCAAGCGCTCTACGCAACCGGGCTCCGGCTCTCCGAGCTGTGCGGTATGCGGTTGTCGGACCTCCATCTCCTACCGTCCTCGTCACACCTTGGATGTGACGTGGCAGGCCCACACCTGCACGTCGTGCGCCGAGAGGACAACGAGAACGGTGCGCTGGCGAAGTCCATCTACCCGCGAGTCGTCCCGGTCGCGCGAGAGCTCGTCTTGTTCCACGACGCCTACCGGGCCGAGCGCGACGCTGTGCCGGCGGCTGCCGAGAGCGACTTCCTGCTCGTCAACTGCTACCGGCCTCCGTTCGGGCGAGCTCTTCGTCCAGATGTCGTCGAGCAGCTCTTCGTGCGGCTGTCGGCAAGAGTCGAATTCCGCGCCCGACCTCACATGTTGAGGCACTCGTTTGCCTCCGAGGTGGCACAGGCGACCAAGGACCCCGCGCTCGTAAAGGAGTTGCTCGGGCACGCCTCGGTCGTCTCGAGCGACGTCTACTTGCACGCCCGATGGGACGACATGTGGGCGGCGGTCGACGCTCTTGCGAGGAGGGCCGGGGGATGAGGCCGGCAACGGCACTGCGGACGAACGCGCCGGACGGGTTGTCGGGCGGCGACCGGCGCGTGGCCCAGATGGCCTCGCTCATCGACTACAAGCTGTTGGCAGACGACTTCGATGCCGAGCGACTGCTCGTCGTCCCGCATCCTGGCGGTCCGCTTGCTCGGGTGGAGGCATGCGAGGTGGCGGGCTGCTCGCATCTTCGCCACGGGGCGAGCCCGCTGTGCAGCTTCCACCGCTACCAGTTCTCTGCCGCAGGCAACGTCGACCTCGACACCTGGCTCGTGAGCGGCGCGCCAGGAAGCCAGAAGCGCCGGTGGTTCGCCGAGGAGCGATGCGTCGTTCACTCCGGAGATGAGCGCTGCGAGCGAGTGGCCGTCGGCACCGAGGATCTCTGCCGCGCCCACGACACCGCCTGGCGTGGACGACGAGCCGCAGGGGCGAGCTTCGTCGAGTTCCTTGCTGGAGCTCGCCCGCTTCCCGGCTACGGGCCGTGTGTCGCGGCCTCGTGCCACCTCGAGGCCAACCGTCACCAGCCCCAGCTGTGCGAGGCGCATCACCGGATGTGGCGCGCCGAGGGCCGCCCCGGCGCCCAGGCCTTCTTGTCGTGGGCCGCCCGGGTCCGCCAGCCGGCCAACGGAGGGGTGCTGAGCCTGCGCGGACTGCCCGAGCTGGTGCGCTTGGAGGTGCTCTATGCGATCTGCTGTCGGGTCCGTGACCAGATCCGCACCGCGACGAACGTCCACCCCTACCTCGACCACCTGCGAGCTGCCGGGGTTTCTTCGGTGCTCGACTTCGACCTCCGCTACCTCGGTGTCGACGGCGACCAGAACCACGTCCGCTTTGCCCGCTACTGCGTCGACCGGGTCCATCTCGCCTACGCCGTCAACGAGAGCTCGCTCGGCGAGGACGTCTGGGACCTCCGCCTGTTCGGGCACTCGGGCCGAAAGCACCTGGACTTCGGGCCCATCCGTCAGCGCTGGCTCCGCGAGGCGACCAAGGCGTGGGCAGCCGACGCGCTGGTCCGGGTGCGCGCCCACGAGACCGTGAAGCACCGGGTCCAGTCCATCGGCGTGCTGTCGGCCATCCTCGCCGCCGGACCGGGCGCAGGAGACGACCCGAGCGCTCTATCTCGCTCCGACATCGACCGCTTCTTGGTCCGCGTCGGAACTGCGCTGAGCCCGGCGACCGGCCACCCCTACTCCGAGAGCCGGGCGGCCGGCATCGTCGTGGACTGCGCGCTCGTGATCCGAGAGGCCAGGGAGATGGGCCTGTTCCCGAACCTCGGAGCGACGTTCAGCTTCCGCCGCCACGACGGCGGTCACCGGCCCATCGAGGAGCACCCTGGGCGAGCGCTCCCCGCCCACGTGATCGCCCAGCTCGACGCCCACCTCGACCTGTTGGCGACGTTGCCGGGCTCGCCCGGCGGCTCTCGCTCACGGAGCCTCGGCGTGCTTGGGGAACGGGCCGGGGAGATGGCCGTCCTCGTCTACGAGCTCTTGAAGGGGACCGGGCGCCGCGTCGGTGAGATTGCGAGCCTGCACCTCGGCTGCCTCGAAGAAGACGAGCACGAAAGGGCAGTCCTCGTCTACGACAACCACAAGACTGCCCGGATGGGCCGGCGCCTCCCTCTCGCCGACAGCGCCCTGGTCCAGGCGATCCGTGCTCAGCAGACCTGGGTCATCGAGCGCTTCCCCGGCACCGCGCCGGAAGCGCTGTGGCTCTTGCCGCGGGCGAGCAAGAACGCCGACGGCACCGCCCACCTTTCCGGCGCGCAGATCCACGCCTGGATGCGCTCATGGGTCCGTGCGATCCCACGCCTCGACGCCGGGACGCTCGACGCGCACGGGGATCCGATCCCCTTCGACCGGGCCGCCATCCATCCCCACGCGTTCCGTCACACCTATGCCCAAACCCTTGCTGACCAAGGCGTCCCGTTCCCCGTGCTGCGTGATCTCATGGATCATCGGAGCCCTTCGGCCACGCTCGGCTACTACCGAATTGGCGAGGAAAAGAAGCGAGAGGCGATGGAGCTACTCGCCCGCCACACGGTCGACCGGCGCGCCACGCTCCGCCCTCTTGGGGCCACGTCGTCGGCGAGCGGGGTGTTGCACGAGCAGCTCTCGTGGGTGGCGGTCCCGATGGGCAGGTGCGCCGAACCCACCAATGTGCGTGCCGGCGGGCAGGCGTGTCCGATCCGCTACCAGTGCGCCGCCTGCCCACACTTCGAGTCGGATCCGTCCTACCTGCCCGAGCTGCATACGTACGCCGACGATCTCCGCAAGGAGCGAGAGACGATGCTCGCCACCGGAGCTGCCGCGTGGGCCGTCGACAACGTCGAGCACCAGATCGCGGTTATCGGGGGTCACATCTCCCACCACGAGGCGACGCTCGCCAGCCTCCCGGCCGAGGAGCGGGCTCTTCTCGAGGACGCCTCGGCCACGGTCCGCAAGGCTCGCCAGTCGGTCCCGGTCGCCTTCGGGCGGCGTCGGGAGGGCGATCGTGGCTGACAACTCTGCGGCGATGCGCGCAGCGCGACAACGGGACGGAGAAACCAAGCGTCGGCGGGCCGCCGAAGCCCTTGCTGGCATGGCCGCCGGCGGCGAGGCGATCACCTTCCCGGCAGTGGCGCGCCGAGCCGGCGTCTCGGTCACGCTGCTCTACGCCGACGAGCAGCTCGCACGCGCCATCACCACGGCGCGGGACCGCCAGCGCCAGGCCGGACGGGATCGGGCCTGGCGGCTCCCGGCGCGTGCCCTCGTCACCGAACAGAGCCTGCGCGCCGACTTGGCCAATGCCAAAGATCAGGTTCGCCGGTTGACCGAAGAGGTCGAGGTGCTCCGCGGGCGCCTGGCACGCGACCTTGGCGCCCAGGCTGATCTGGCGCGTGGCCGCATCGACGGCTCGCTTCTCGATCAGTTGGAGCGGCGCACCGCCGAGCTCGAAGCCGAGAACGCCTCGCTACGCCCGCAGATCGCCGGCCTCGAGGGCGAGCTGCACGATCTCGCAGAGGACCTCCAGGCGGCACGAGCCATGAACCGAGAGCTCATGGCCGAGCTCAATCGCGCTTCCACCACCGAGGCAGCTGGGCGCCGACGCCGCCAGCCGGTCAACCGGTGACATCGATGCTGGCGCGGTTTCCTCTATTGCGGAACCTCTCCGGCCCGTGTGTCGCCAACGTCCGCCACTCAGGACACCCCCCGTGACCAGCGCCTTCTGCCCGGAGCTCAAGAGAATCGACGAGTGGGTCTTCCGCTTCAATCGCCGACGCTCGACGAGCCGAGGGCTCCTCTTCTACCGACTGCTCGAGCTCGCCGTCGACCACGATCCGGTGCGCTACCGACAGCTCGTCGCCAGCTCC
>JAJZVL010000120.1 GCA_021845725.1 Actinomycetes bacterium
CTGACCTGGACGGCGGCGGAGAGGTCACGGAGCATCACGATCCAGGTGGACGCGTCGTCGGGCACGCTCCGAGTATGGGTCGCCGACGACCGGGATGCCGGGCAGCGGGGATGCCGGGCAGCGGGGCTGCCGGGCAGCGGGGCGCGCCGCGGGACCGTCAGCCCCGAGCGTCCCCGCCCACCCAGTCGTCCTCGATCAGGGGGCTGGGCTGGCGCGGGAGCGAGAAGCCGCTGTCGAGCTCGGCCGTGCAGGCGTCGACCACAGCGCCGTCGTAGAGCGTGCCGGCACCGGCGGCGACGATCTCGAGGGCGGCCTCGAGCGACCGGGCGGGCCGGTAGGGGCGGCGGGAGGCGACCGACTCGACGGTATCGGCGACCGCGATCACGCGGGCTTCGAGGCAGATGGCCTCACCGGCGAGGCCGTCAGGGTACCCCGAGCCGTCGAGGCGCTCGTGGTGCTCACGGACCGCTCGGGCGACGGGCCACGGGAACGGGATCTCCTCCAGGATGCTGCTCCCGGTCTGCGAGTGGAGCTTGATGAGGTCGTACTCGGCGTCGAAGAGACGGCCCGGCTTGGTCAAGATCTCCGCAGGGGTTGCCACCTTGCCGATGTCGTGCACCTCGGCGCAGACGGCGAGACCTTCGATGGCGTCGTCGGACATGCCGAGCCGGTGCGCGATCGCCACGCAGAGCTCGGCGACGCGGTGCTGGTGCCCGGCCGTGTAGGCGTCCCGGACCTCCAGCGCAGCGCCGAGGGAGTGGACGGCTCGGCCGAACAGCTCGTGGTAGGAGTGCTCGACCGCCTCACGTGCCTCGGCCATCTCGAAGAGCGGGGTGACGTCCTCGAGGTGCACGTAGAAGAGGTCCGGCTGCCCGAGGTGGTCGGTGACCAGCCGGGCGTGGGCACGGACCCAGCGGGTCGCGCCGTCCGGGCGCGCGTAGCGCGTCTGCGACCTGAAGATCGGGGGATGCGACCCGCTGCGCATGGCCTCGAAGGGCATGGGAGTGCCGACGTCCTCGGGATGCGTGAAGTCGTCCGGCCGCTGCCCGAGCACGTCGGCGCGCTCGCGCCCGAGGATGTCGGCGCACGACTGGTTGCAGTCGGCAATCGTCCCGTCGAGCTCGCAGAACATCCACCCGAAGGGGGAGGAGTCGAACCCGCTGGAGAGCCGGCGCTGGATACCCTCGGCCTCGGTCAGGTCCGACGACGTCACGACGAGACCCGAGACCTCCCCTGTGCTGCCGTGCACGGGCACGCAGTCGAGCAGCGCCGGGTACGTCGTCCCGTCCGATCGGGCGAGGAGGACCCTCCCCGACCAGCGCCTCGCACCGGACAGGGCGGCCCTGAGGTCGCTCGCCGCCGCCTCTCCGAGCGTCGGGACGAGGTCGGAGAACGGCCGTCCGGTATCGCGTGACAGGTCCCACCCGTGCATGTCCTCGGCCGCACGGTTGAGCCAGTGGACGATGCCTCGAGCGTCGACCACCACGACTGGGGTACCGAGTGCCTGGAGGAGCTCCCGTTCGGAGGAGAACGGATGCAGGGCAGGGCCGGTCACGGGCGACCTGCTGGCGGTCGCACGAGCCGGCGGATTCCCGGCGGCTTCACGAGGCAGCGGTGCACGGCACCACATAAGCACGTCTCCTGGCCGTCCGCGGGGACCGCATAGGCGTGCTCAGGTGTGAGGCGTGCTCAGGTGCGTGCCGGCTCGCGGCGAAGCTCCGGGTGACGCAGCGAGAGGTCCGCGCAGGCCTCGCACACGGATGCCCGGATGATGCCGGCTCGCATGAGCACTCCGAAGATCTTGCATCCGAGGCAGAACCCGAGTGCCGCCTCGAGGGCGGCAGCCCCTGCGAGGGCGCCCGTCAGCGCGAGTGCAGGGACGTGGGCGCCGGCCACGAACCACAACAGCACCGCAGCGGTGCTGAAGGCGGTGCCGATCGCCTGCGCGAAGCGCTTGGGTGCGCCTGGGACGGGCTTCGGCTTCCCGAGAGCCGGAGCGATCACCGACGTCGCCAGACGGCCGAGGGGGCTCAGCGTCGGGCCCGTGAGGACCCGGGCCCAGAAGCCGGCGGCGAGAACGACCAGCAGCCACGGCTGTCGTGCCCCGATCGCCGCGACGCTCAGCACCACGACGCCGGCGGCGACGGTTCGAGCCGCCTTCTCGTTGACGGGATCGGGGAACGTGAACAGCGACCGGAGAGCCATGTAGAAATCTTACCAAATCAGTCGGGTTTTATCCAAGTCCCGTTGTCGCCCCTCGTGCGCCGCAGTCCCGCCGGTGCCCGAGCGCCGGCGCAGTCCCGCCGGTGCCCGAGCGCCGCCGCCCCTCTGGCGCCGAAGCCACCCGTGAGATGACCGGGAAGAGATGCGAGAGGCAGATGTTGAAATGAAGCACAGAAACGAGTTGCGCGAACGAAAGGAGGCATTGATGCACTTTCTCGCGGTGTTCCTGTTCGTAGCCTTCGGCGTGATGGCATTGACCGCGCTGGGCGGTCGCTTCCACCGGCGGCTTCGGGAGTTCCGTCCGCTCCTGGCCGGAGCGTGGGGCGTCAGCCTTGCGTGGCTGGCCAATCTGAACATGTGGTCCGGTTGGTCTGTCGGCAACCTTCGGTACGGCTGGGTGGGCGTGACGCTGACCGGGATAGCGCTCGGCGGCACGGCATTGCTGCTCTACGCCCTCTACGCGTTCTTCGCCGGCCTGTTCCGAAAGTTCGACGACCAGGCGGAGCAGATCGAGAAGACCGAGCTGCGTCGAGTGGCCTGAGACCGCCCCCCGAGGTTCCCTCGGGGGGCCCACGGCCCACGGCAGCCCCACGCCCCACGGCCCACGGCCCACGGCACGCCCCAGGCCCTATGGGACGAGACGCCGGCGGGAGGTCCGTCCGCCGGCGCCGTCCTGTCCTACGTCTCGGTGTCCGAAGCGACGTCCGGGACGTCGATGAGGAACAGTTGGGTCTCGACATCACCGTTCACGCCGCGGTGACCCAGCCCAGGCGGTAGCCAGAAGGCGGCCCCGTCGGGCACGTCGAGGCGCTCTCCTCCGTCGAGCTCGTAGGACATGTGGCCGTGCAGCACGTACCCCCGGTGTCCGTCGGTGCACCGCTCGCTGCGCTGGGCTCCTGGCGCGTACCGCACCACCGCCCACCGGATGCCGTTGATGACCGTCGAGCGGCTGTCGATTCCGGGCGCCTCCTGCGCCCACTCCACGGTCCCGAGCCCGGCGACGATCGGTTCAGGCTGCGCAGCGTCGCCCATGTGGCCAGGCTATCGATCGAGCCGACGAGCCGGCCACCAGGCGAGACGTCCGAAGCTCCAGGCCGGCGTCTGGGCCTGGGACCCCCCCACGCGTACCCGGGCGAGCAGACGTGAGGGTGCCGCGTCGGCGGGCCCTCAGATCGCCGCGGCGGCGACCGCCGGCTCGGGTGCGATCTCGGCCGCGGCCGACTCGAGGGTCTGTCCCTTGGGCTCGGGCAGCGCGACCAGGGTGAGGCCGATGCCGACCACCGACACCGCCGCCATGATCCCCATGACCCCGCTGATCCCGACCGAGGCGAGCAGGTGGGGGACGAGCAGGGCCCCGAGGAACGCCCCGGTCTTGCCGGCCGCCGCCGAGATGCCGTCCCCCGTCCCGCGCACCGAGGTGGGGAACACCTCGGAGGGGTAGACGAAGGTGGTCATGTTCGGGCCGAACTCGGTGAAGAAGTAGCTGAGGGCGAACAGCGGGAGGAAGACCCCGACGGCGCTCGCCCCGTCGGGGAGCAGCCAGATGAGCGCGAAGGCCGCCGCCATGACCGCGAAGCCCTGCCACTGGATGCGCTTCCTGCCGATGCGGTCCATGAGGAAGACCGCCAGCCAGTACCCCGGGAAGGCCGCGACGGCGAAGATGCCGAGCGAGATGAGCGTGTGGTCGAGGAGCGTGCCTGTGGGCTGGAGCAGCTTCAAGATGAGCGGGCTCGACACCGAGTTGCCGTAGAAGGCGATGTCGAGCAGGAACCAGCTCCCCGCGGTGCCGATCAGACGCAGGAGGAAGGGCTTGGAGGTGAGCTTCGCCCGCACCCCGGCACCGGCGCTCGGGCTCACGGGCACCGGCCCGGTGGCGCCGTGGGGCGCCCGGCTCGTGTCGACAGCGGCGCCGGCACCGTTTCTCCGCACGGCGGGCTGGCTGCCGGTCACCCACTCGACGGTGGCCGCCGTGGCCGCCAGGTCCCCCTTCACGCTCAAGGTGTAGCGGGGGGTCTCTCGGATCTTGCGTCGCAGGTAGATGACCGAGGCGGCCGGGACGGCACCCAGGGCGAGCATGAGCCGCCAGGCGATGGTGTCGGGAACGCCTGCACCGAGGAAGATCGACGCGATGGCCGGGCCGGCCAAGAGCCCGAGGCCCTGCATGGCGAACACCGAGCCCACCAGGCGACCCCGGGACTTCTTGTTGGCGTACTCAGAGGTGATGACCGCCGAGGTGGCGTAGTCCCCGCCCACCCCGTAGCCGACGACGAGGCGAAAGACGAAGAGCGAGGTGAAGTTCCAGGCGAACGCCGTCAAGATGGCGCCGAGGACCAAGATGGCCACCTCCACGCCGTACATGCGCTTGCGCCCCAGGCGGTCCATGAGCTTGCCGAAGGTGAGCGCGCCGGCGACCGATGCCAGGAGCGACGCCGAGTTCAACAAGGAGATCTGGTTCGTGCTCAGGTGGAAGATCGGCGTGAGCAGCACCGTGACCGTCCCGATGATGAACAGGTCGTAGGCGTCGGTGAAGAAGCCCATGCCGGCGGTGAACACCGTGAGCCAGTGCTT
>JAJZVL010000121.1 GCA_021845725.1 Actinomycetes bacterium
GGTTGGGCAGGGTCAGCGCACGTACGCGGCCCCGTTGATGTCGAGCGTCGCGCCGGAGAGATGGCGGCAGAGCCCGCTCGCGGTGAACGCCACCAGGTTCGCGACCTCGACGGGTGGCACCATCTCGCCGAGCGGGAGGATCGCCATGACCGCGTCCTCGCCGCCGCGCGTGGTGGCGGCGATCTCCGACATGCGGGTCCTCACGATCCCGGGCGCGATCACGTAGGCGAGCACGCCGTCTTTGGCATGGTTCCTCGCGACGGTCTGGGTCATGGCCCGAATAGCCGCTTTGCTCGCCGCGTAGGCGGTGAGCTGAGGGATCGCCGAGCCCTGCTCGGCAACCCAGCTCGACATCGTCACGATGATCCCACCGCCGATCTCGCGGAAGTGCCGCACTGCCTCGCGTATGAGGTTGGCCGGCTCCCGGAGGTTCACCTGGAGCACATGTTCCCAGGTGGCGTCCCAGTGCGCGTCGTCCGCGTCGATCGGGGTCTCGGGCATCACCGCCGCGTTCAGGACGAGCACGTCCACCCGGCCGCGCCATGCCACCGCCCTCTCCCACAGCTCGCGCCCGGATCCAGGCACGGCGAAGTCGACTTCCACGAGCATCTTGCGCTCGGGCGGAACGTCTCGGGTCGCCTCTTGGGCGCCGGCTCTGTTCTCCCCGCAATGGGCCACGAGGCAGGCGCCGGCCGCGCCGAGGACCGTCGCCGTGGCAGCCCCGATGCCTCGAGAGGCCCCCGTGAGCAGGACGGTCTTGCCGCTTAGGTCGATCATCCCTCCGTCCTTTCTCGATATCTACGTGTAAGAGCACGCATATTGCGATCTCTCCTGCTGGACTCCACGCTCAGAGCACCCCTGCGTCGACGGCGATGAGCTGCCCGGTGATCCCCGACGCGAGGTCGCTCGCCAAGAACAGCACGGCGTTCGCCACCTCCTCGGCCGTGACCATTCTGCAGAGCGCCGTCGCGGCGCCGGCGAGGCGCAAGGCGTCCTCGACCGGTGGGCCCCCCTGGGCCGCGCGAGAAGCCATACGGGATCGGAGCGCGTCGGTCGGGACTGGGCCGGGGCCGACCGCGTTCACCCGGATCCGGTCCCGTCCGACGTCAAGCGCGACCGAGCGCACGATCCCCACGACGGCGTGCTTGCTCGCGACGTAGGACACAAGGTGCGGGTCGCCTTTCCAGCCGTTGACCGACGACATGACCACGATCGATCCGCCGTTCCCTCGGCGCATCACCCTCACGGCCTCGCGCACCGTGAGCATCACGCCCCGGGTGTTCACCGCGAACACCTCGTCCCACTCTGCGGGGTCGATCTGTGAGGTCTGGGTCCAGGGTGGGACGATCCCTGCGTTCGCGACGACGATGTCGGGCAGGCCGACGTGCGAGGTCACCTCGGCGAACGCGCGCTGGACCGACGCTGCGTCCCGGACATCGGCGGCGACCGACGCCCACCCGGCGGGGAGCACGCCATGGGGTGGATCCACGAGGTCCACGACCGCCCCGCGTGCTCCTGCGGCCGCGAACGTCGTGGCGATCACTGCCCCGAGCCCCGCCGCGCCGCCGGTGACGAGCGCGACCCTGCCCCCCAGGAGGCCCGAGCGCGCGCTCACCGCGCGACACCCCTGAGCGCAAGAAGAGCGCGGTTCCGGCTCTGGGTCAAGGCCGGATCGGCCGCTACCATGAGGCCGTGCGCCTGGTTTCGCGTGGTCGCTTCCCGCTCACCGCCGCCTCTCCGCTCGCTCGTGGGCGCGAGGTGAGCGTCACGCTCGACGGTCGCCCGGTGGTGGCCTATGAGGGCGAGACGGTCGCTGCGGTTCTCATCGTCGAAGAAGGGCTGACCACGCGACACACGGCGAGCGGGGCCAGCCGGGGCATCTACTGCGGAATGGGTGTGTGCTTCGAGTGCCTTGTGGTGGTGGACGGAGTGCCCAACACGCGATCGTGCATGACCCTTGTGACCGATGGCATGCGAGTGGAGCGCCAGAAGGGCGTGAGCCCCCTTCGCTGACGGGCACCATGCGCTTCCCCTACCGGAGGCGGGTGTACATGCCGGTGCGCAGGCCCGTCCGCTTGCCTTGCGATCGACGGTCCCTGCCGGTGGCTGTGCGGTCTGCGCGCGAGACGGGCGGATCTTGTCGCCGGAGCTGGAGGAGGGTTGGAAGTTCGACATGCGATCATGAGTACGATAATCGAACTATGAACGAAGTCGAGGACGACACGTGAACCAGTCGATCGCTGTGGTCGGGGGAGGGAGCATCGGTATCGCGTGGTCCATCGTCTTTGCTCGGGCGAAGCGCCCGGTCATGCTCTATGAGCCCGACGACGCGCGCAGGGAGCTCGCAGAAGACGACGTCATGCGGCGGCTGCGCGCGCTCGCGGCGCATCACCTGCTCGACGAGGGGCCCGAGGATGTCGCCGCGCGTGTCGAGCTGGTCGGAGAGCTTTCCGTCGCGGCGCGCGGCGTGTCGTACGTCCAAGAGTGCGCTCCTGAGGATCTCGACGTGAAGCGGTCGTTGTTTCGGGAGCTCGAGGCGCTCGCCGCGCCGGACGCGGTGCTCGCGTCGTCTTCTTCGGCGATCCCGCCCTCGTCCATTGCCCAGGCCGTTCGCGATCCAAGCCGCATACTCGTCGCGCACCCGGGCAACCCCCCCTATCTCCTCCCTGTCGTCGAGCTCGTCCCCTCGCCCTTCACCGACACCAGGACGCTCGAACGAGCCCACACGCTGCTCGCCTCGGTGGGCATGTGCCCTGTGCGGGTTCACAAGGAGGTCGAGGGGTTCGTGTTCAATCGGCTCCAGGGCGCGGTGCTGCGGGAGGCATACTGCCTGGTGCGCGACGGCGTCGTCGATCCCCGAGACGTCGACACGGTGATGCGCGAAGGGCTCGGACGCCGGTGGGCCTTCCTGGGGCCGTTCGAGACGGTGGAGCTGAACACCGAGGGTGGTGTCGACGCGCACGCGACGCGCATGGGCCCGGCGTACGCCCGCATGGGCGCGGAGCGTGGCCAGCACGATCCGTGGACCGAAGCGATGGTGGCGCAGGTCTCCAGTGCCGTCCAGTCCCGCTTCCCGCGTGACCGCTGGCGCGACCACGTGCTGTGGCGGGACTCGGCCTTGATGGCGCTGGAGGCGTTCCGCCGGCGTACGTCGCTGCTGTCCGGACCGGCCGCGGCTGAGCAGGCGAACAACTACCCGACGAACAGCGCCCAAGGAGACGACACGCGTGAAGGGGGCGAGCAGTGAGTGGTGCGCACGGCGACCTCGAGGAACGCATCCAGGCGCTCGGCAGCGCGTTCTGGACCTGGCGGGCTGCCGAGCAGCCGAGGACTCGGGACGACCTCTCCGGCTCATTGAGGATCTCGCGCTCTTCGGTGGCTGGTGGCGCCCATGCCCGGCTGCCTCGAGCAGATCTCGTGGTTGGGCGTCAGCAACGATCTCACCTCTGAGTCGCGCCTCGAGGAGGATGGGTCCGACACCTGCCACCGGTCGCCGATAACCTCCCGCACTTCCTCGAGGCAAACGCTCCCGAGTGCGGCTCCATCGTCGCGGACGGGGACGTCGATTGGCAGAAGTTTCCTCATGACGCCGTCCGAATGTGCCTTCGGTGCTACTACCTCGTTCCCGACTGGTGGGATGTCCCCCTGCGGCGGCCGCGACTACCTCGAGTTGGCCATGCCGGTGGATGTGGTGACCGCGGCAGGGGATGACGACCATTCTGCTCCGCGTTCGCGTACCAGGGCCTCGGCCACCAGGTCCGAAAGAGCCAGGTCCGGCCACTCTTGGCCGACTCGGTGCGCGCCCAGGGGGGTCGCTTCTGCCGCTGGCGATTCCACGATTCGCTCTGGCGCAACGAGAACGTCCCGATCGAGGTGCAGCGGGTCGCGCTCCTCTGAGGTGTGGGTTAGGGGGAGTCGTCATGGAGCGCGGAGTACCCGAGGAGCAGGGGACGGAGCCCGCCACCGGTGCCCGGTCCGTCCGTGTCTTCGAGTCGGTAATCGCCGTCGGTCTTCGCGTGCTGTCTGCCTTGACACGAGAGCGCGGGGAACTGAGAATGACCTATCGGCACTCTTGCGTACATTCGCTCGGAATACGAACGTCGTGTGGCTGTCGCGACACCACTCGCGCGGTACGGGGTGCATATTGTGATCCGCCTGCCTTCGGGCGTTCTCGGCTCCACTCCCGGATCGACTCGTGTGTCTCACCCCGATCGTTGGGGCCTGTGATGCCCCCCGGAGTTCCCCGGTACCCGGCTCGGCCCGACGGCTCTGTCGTCGGACCGAGCCCCGAGGAAGTGGACCTCCTCGTCGTCGGCGGAGGTCCCGCAGGTCTCAGCGCGGCGGCCGAAGCGGCGCACGACGGGCTGCGCGTGGTGCTGGTCGATGAGCGGGCAACCTTGGGCGGGCAGATCTACCGGCAACCTGGTCCGGGCTTCGTCGTGCGCGACGCCCGTCGCGTCGGACGCGATTACCACAGCGGTGTGGTGATGGTGGACGCCGCGCGTCGCGCCGGTGCGGAGCTGCGCTTGCGCACGAGCGTGTTGTCGCTGCGTGGCACCACGGCGGCGTGCCTGACCGAAAGTGACGGGGTCGTGAAGCTCGTGCGTGCCGGGCGGGTGCTCGTCGCTCCGGGGGCAACCGACCGACCGGTTCCGTTTCCAGGCTGGACGCTCCCCGGGGTCCTCACCGCCGGCGGCGCGCAGGCGCTGGTGAAGGCATCCCGCGTCGCGCCGGGCAACCGTCTTGTCTTCGCTGGCAGCGGCCCTCTCGCGTTGGCTTTCCCCGCGC
>JAJZVL010000042.1 GCA_021845725.1 Actinomycetes bacterium
CGCCTACGGCGCGGTACCGGCACGCAAGGCGCTCCTCCAAGCCCTCGTCCACGAGATCCGCGTCGAGAGCCGCGACCGCGTCGTACCATGGTTCCGCGTGCCAGGAGGCGCGAACCCGAAGGTCCGCCGCGAGGGGTATGCCCGATGACCGGCTCAGAGAAGGGCGATGAATTCCGCAGGCGTGAGGGATGCCTGTCGCAAGATCGAGCGCAGCGTGCCGGGAGCGAGCTCACGGTGCAGCGGGACGATGACCGTGCGACCGTCCCTGCGGAGCTTCACGTGGCTGCCTCGCTGGCTGACTTGCTCATAGCCCACCTTGGCAAGAGCGACGACGACAGCAGTGCCGCTGACGACGGGGAGCGCCGGGCTCACGCAGTGAGCTGGACGGTGGCGATGATGGGCGGCTCGATGTCCTCCGGGAGCGCCTCGTCTTCGAAGTACAGCTCAAGCGCTTCTCGGAGGTTGGCCAGCGCCTCATCGATGCTGTGGCCCTGGCTCGTTACCTCGACCTCGAGGGCGCGCGCGACGAACCACTCGCCCTCATGCGTGATCGCTGCCGTGAATCGCACGGCCACCATTCTACGGTGGGGTAGTTCGCGCCGTGGAAGGCCACACCGGGCGAAGTCGCTGGTAGTCGGATGTGGTGCACCTGGCCTCCCAGAATGCGAACCTCGAGCCCTTGATCGAGGGGCCGGCGATCAGCCTGGCGGCTCGGCACACCAAGGTCCGCTGTGACGGGTACCGGCGATGATGATCTCAGGGCATCTGCACCCGCTGGCGGAGCCAGTCGGCGACCCAGGACTCGTCGACCTCGTGCGCAGCCACAGCCAGCATGGCCTGCTCGGCTTCGTCGACATCAGGCGGATCTGGCGACCACACGATCCCGTTCAGATCAAGGAAGAGGACGAGCGCGGCCCATGCAGCACGCTTGTTCCCGTCGGGGAGGGGGTGGTTCCACGCAAGCCTGCAGGTGAGTACTGCGGCCTTGTCGATGACGTCGGGGTAGAAGTCTTGCCCGCCAAAGCTGGCCGAAGGCGCGTGCAGCGCCGAATCAGCCAGATCGATCCTCGCCGCCTTCGAGAGCACCGCGGCCTCGATCCCGGTGACCTGCTCTGCCAGCCAGAGGTACTCGGCCAGGCTGAGGTATCGCATCACTTGGCGAGTCGGTCGAGGAGCTCCTTGTCTCGCTCCAGCAGCTTGCGAGCGCGGGTCACGAAGTCCTTGTCCTCCCGGACGCGCGCAACCTCAGCGCTGAGCGAGTCGACGATCAACGCGTTCACGCTGGTACCGCGAACGCGAGCAACCGCCTCCGCTTCGTTGGCCAGCTCATCGGGCAACCTGACGGTGGTTTGCTTTGCCATGACTTCATGGTATCGCGATATCGCGACACTTCCGATCGCCGGTCCGGGTTCGCGCCCTGGACGGGCGGGTGCTGTGAAGCTGCTGGTCACGGGTGCGGTGCCCCCAACGGGATTCGAACCCGTGCTACCGCCTTGAAAGGGCGGCGTCCTGGGCCGCTAGACGATGGGGGCCGCAGCCCCGAACGCGGGGCCTTGCGCACGCTAGCAGCGCCAACCCGAACCACGTCGGTGAGGAGTCAGTGGTGAAGGCCCGCGGGGGTCTCCCCCGCGCCGGGTGCCGAGGCAGCTGGCGCCGCCTGCGCGCCCACGAGATCAGGTACCGCGCGCAGGCGGACGGGCGCGCGCTCGGGCAGGCGATGCGTGAGGGCGAGGAAGAACTGGACGGTACCGATGACGAGGACCGTCGCACCCAGCTCGTGGAGCTCCACGAGCACCGCGGGCAGGCGAGTGAAGTACTGCGCGTAGCCGACCGCCGCCTGTAGCACGAGCACGGCGACGAGCATCCGGCCGGCCTTCCGGATGCGCTCGGGCACGTCGAGGGCGTGGAGCGCGATCGCCAGGGACAGCACGACGCCGACGAGGAACAGTGCCAGCGTGGCGTGGAGCTCGGCCATGTCGCGCAGCGGCACAGGGATGCGTGGAGCGACGGCCTGACCCGGTGCGCCTCCACCGTCCGGAGCGGTGCCAGTGGTCGTCGCGCCTGCAGTGACCACGACGGCGAGGAGCACGAGGACCCCGCGCGCGAGCATCAGGATCGGCGTGGGCACGAGGAGGCGTCCGGGTACGGAGTAGTCGCGGTTCGTCCGGTGCACGAGCACCACCGCGTCGACGAGCAGGACCAGCGTGGCGAGGAAGTGCACGATCACGAGGTACGGGTTCAGCTTCGTGTAGACGACGATGCCGCCGATGACCGCTTCGGCGAGCACTCCGCCGATGAGCCCCCCGGCGAGCCACGCCAGATCGCGCCGGAACGGCCGCCGGAAGAGGGCTGCGAGGAAGGTCGCCCCGATCAGCACGACGAGGACGACGGTGACCATCCGGTTCCCGAACTCCATGAGCGAGTGGAACTGGAGCGGTGGGGTCAGGTGGGTCTTCGTGCACGTCGGCCAGTCCGAGCATCCGAGCCCGGAGCCCGTCACGCGCACCGCGGCGCCCGTGAGGATGATTGCCGCAACGGACACGAGGGAGGCGACCGAGAGCCGGCGGAGCGTCGAAGGCGCCACGGAGCGGAGCCGGCGTGCCCGATCCGCGGCAGCGGCAACCGATGAGCGCACGTCCGTCGATGGTAGCGGTGGCCCGAGGGGGCAAGGTCGGCGGCCCCGTGACGCTCATGGGACCCCCGAACCGATCGGACACGAGGGCGCAGCTCGACCCGGGCGCGCGGGCTCCCTGGGTGCATGGTCGTACGCTGCGCACTCGATGTCCACAGCAGGCGGCCACGTCGAGGGTGCGGCGCCAGGACGCAGGCGACCCCGTTTGATCTTCCTGGTCGTCGGGATCGTCATCGCCGCGGCGCTCGCCGCGGTTCTCCTGGCCCTGCGCTCCTCCGCGACGAGCACAGCCAGCGGGACAACCGCCGCCGGCGTCGGACGGCCGGCGCCCCATTTCTCGCTCCCCGCGCTGGGCGCGACCGGTAAGAAGGTCGGAGTGCCGGTGGACGGCGGAGGCGGGGGACGGCCCGCGATCCTGCTCTTCTTCGCGAGCTGGTGCCCGCCGTGCCAACGGGAGCTCCCCGCACTCGCTACGACGTACCGGCGCCAGCAGAAGGAGCACAGCCGCCTTGCGAAGGTCGCCGTGATCGGGATCGATGCCAACGACCCGACGCCGAACGCCCTCGCCTTCGTCCGCTCGAGCGGCGTGACCTTCCCCGTCGGTGCGGACGTGAGCTTCGCGGTGACCCAGACACTCTTCGACTTCAGCCACCTGCCCGAGTCGGTGTTCGTCGCGGGCAACGGCACGATCGCGGGCATTCACCTCGGTCCGCTCTCGCCTGGCCGGTTCGCCTCCTGGGAGCGCACGCTCCTCGCCGACGGCTGAGCGCGGCCGTCACTCCCAGCGGAAGCTGAGCGCGGCCAGCGCCGACGCGCCGATCGCCCACGCGCCGAGCGTGACCCATGCCTCGGCCGGCACAGCTCGCCCCAGGCCGAGCGCTGCGTGCATCGCGTCGGAGAGCGCGGCAGCCGGCAGCGCACGCGCGGCCGCCGCGAGCGGGCCCGGCAGCTTGTCGAGCGGCACGATCATCCCCCCGAGGAGCAGGAGCACCAGATAGAGCCCGTTGGCTGCCGCGAGGTTGACCTCGGCTCGAAGGACCCCTGCCAGCAGCAGTCCGATGCCGCCGAAGGCCACGGTCGCGAGCACCGCCGCGCCGAGCGCGCCGGCAGCCGCGAGCCCCGGGTGGCCGTGGCCCGGCTGCCATCCGAGCGCGTACCCGACAGGTACGAGCACCGCGGCTTGGACCACCTCTACGAAGAAGACCGTGGTGACCTTCGCCCCGAGGAGGCGAGGACGGCCGAGCGGCGTCGCGCCGAGCCGCTTGAGCACGCCGTAGCCCCGCTCGAAGCCCGTGGCGATGCCGAGCGACACCATGGCCGTCGACATCACGGCGAGCGCGAGGATGCCAGGGGCGAAGAAGGAGACCGCGGGACCCGGCCCCGTGGGCACGACGTGAGACGTCGAGAAGAAGGCGAGGAAGGCGACCGGGATGCCGACCGTGAGCAGGAGGGTCTCGCCCCTGCGGAGCGTCATGTACGCCTCCGCCTCCACTTGGGCCACGAAGGGCCGGAACGCGCTCACCGGGCGATCTCGCTCCCTGCGTCGCTGCGGGCCTCGGTTCCCGAGTGATCCGCGTGCGGTTGCTCGCCATGCGCGCGCAGCGCGTCGAGGTAGGCCTCCTCGAGGGAGCGTCCCACCCGCAGGTCGCTGAAGGCGATGCCCCGCTCGGCGAGCCAGGAGGCGACGCTCGCGGCAAGCGCGCTCGGCGTGGGATCTGGGGACGTCCCGCTCGCCGTGGACGCGGCCGCCCCGACGGCGAGCTCCACCCTGTAGCGGCCGGGCAGCACCTCGGTGACCCTCACCGAGGCCCCGATGGCCGCCTCGAGCTCCTCGAGCTCGAGGCCGGGCGCAGCGCCGAAGGCCATCTCCCTCACCGCCTCCGGCGCGCCCGTGAGCGAACCCGGGCTCCCCTGGGCGGCGACCGTCCCGGCGCTCAGCATGAGCACCCGGTCCGCCACGCGCTCAGCCTCTGCGAGCTCGTGCGTCGTGAGGATGACGCACGCACCGCGGTCGCGCAGGCCTGCGATGACCTCTCGGACCGCGACGCGGCCCTCGGGGTCGACCCCGGCGGTGGGCTCGTCGAGAACGAGCACCTCCGGGCGCCCGACCAGAGCCAGGGCGAGCGACAGGCGCGCCTGCTCGCCTCCCGACAGGTGCCGCCAGGGCGTGCGCGCGACGCCTCGCAACCTCACCACGTCGAGCAGCGCCTCGGGATCCTCGGGGTCGTCGTAGTAGGAGGCGAAGAGGTGGAGCGCGCGCGCCGGGCCGAGCATGGGGTACACGCCGCCGCGCTGGAGCATGACCCCGACGCGCGCGGCGAGCGCCCGGTGGTCCGCCACCGGATCGAGGCCCAGGACCCGGATGGTGCCCGACGCCGGGCGGCGGTACCCCTCGACGCACTCGACCGTGGACGTCTTTCCCGCGCCGTTCGGACCCAGGATGCATAGGACCTCGCTACGCCGCGCGACGAAGGAGACGCCGTCGACCGCGGTGCGCGCTCCGTAGCGAACGACGAGGTCCTGGCACTCGACGGCGGGGGTGGTGCGGGCGTCGTAGCTGGTGGCGTCATCGGCCCGGATCACGTCGCCACGCTACTGTCGGCGGGCAAATGATCGATATTCGCCTCGTCCGTGACGATCCCGAGCGCGTGAAGGCGGCGCTCTGGCGGCGGGGGATCTCTTCTCGCGACGTCGACACCCTCGCGATCCTCGATCGGGAGCACCGCGCGGCCCTCGCCCGCCGTGAGGCGCTGCGCGCCCGGGTCAAGGTGCTGTCGCGAGAGGTCGGTCAGGCGAGGAAGCACGGCGACGCCGACAGGGCTGCCCGGCTCGCCGACGAGAGCCGCCGCGTCGGGGAGGAGGAGAAGGCCGCGGCCCAGGAGTCCGACCGCCTGGCGGCGGAGCTGCAGACGCTGCTGCTCACCACGCCGAACCTGCCTGCTCGCGAAGCCCCTGACGGTGACGGGCCCGAGGACAACGTCGAGCTTCGGCGCTGGTGGCCCGGCAAGGACGGCGGTGCGCCAGAACCTGTCCCGGCCGAGCACCAGCGCGTGCCCCACTGGGAATCGGGTCTCTCACTCGGCATCCTGGACATGGCGAGGGGCGCGCGCCTCGCAGGGTCCATGTTCCCGCTCTACCGGGCAGGGGGGGCACAGCTCGTGCGCGCGCTCACGTCGTTCGCGCTGTCCCGGCACGCGGACGCGTACGAGGAGATCCGCCCGCCGACGCTGGTGCTCACCGACACCATGACCTCGACCGGGCATCTCCCGAAGTTCGCCGACGAGGCGTACCACATCGAGCGTGACGACCTCTGGGCGATCCCCACCGCAGAAGTCCCGCTCACGTCGATGCGCCGCGGCGAGATCCTCGACGAGGCCGACCTGCCCGTCCGCCTCACTGCGGTCACGCAGTGCTTCCGCCGTGAGGCCGGTGCCGCTGGCCGGGACACGAGGGGCCTGCTCCGTGTCCACGAGTTCGAGAAGGTGGAGCTCTTCGCCTACGCAACGCCCGCGCAGGCGCCGGACGTCCACATGGACATCCTGTCCAGGGCGGAGGGTCTCGTCCGCGAGCTGGGGCTCCCCTACAGGGTGTTGGACCTGTGCACGGGTGACCTCGGCACGTCGGCCGCCCGGACCTTCGACCTCGAGGTCTACGCCCCCGGTTCGGACCGCTGGCTCGAGGTGTCGTCCGTGAGCTGGTTCGGCGACTACCAAGCCCGTCGTGCGAACGTGAGGTTCCGCCCGGCCGAGGGCGGTCCCCCCGTGCTCGTCCACACGCTCAATGGGTCCGCCCTGGCCTGGCCGCGCATCTGGGCCGCGCTGGTCGAGTGGGGGCGGCAGCCGGACGGCTCGGTGCGGCTGCCCGACGTGCTGGCTCCCTGGCTCGGGCCAGCGCCCGTGATCCGGTCGCACTGAGCTGCGCCGCACCGCGGGCCTGTGGCGTGTGTCAGTGCCGGTGCCCGTTGCCGCCGGATGCGTCGAAGCGGTAGCCGACACCTCGCACCGTCGTGATGAGGGAGGGGCGAGAGGGGTCGACCTCGATGCGCGATCGGAGCCGCTTCACGTGCACGTCGAGGGTCTTCGTGTCCCCGATGTAGTCGGAGCCCCACACGCGGTCGATCAGCACGTCGCGGGTGAGCACCCGTCCGGCGTTCTCGACGAGGAGCGCGAGCAGCTCGAACTCCTTGCGTCGGAGACGGACCTCGTCGCCCCGGACGAAGACCCGCCGGGTGTCGAGGTCGACGCGCACGTCCCCCGCCTCGCGGTACCCCTCCTCGGGCTCCGGCACGTGGCGGTCTACGGCGTTGCCGTCGGCGGGCACGGGGACGCCGCGTCGCAGCACCGCCCGGATGCGGGCGACCAGCTCGCGCAGGCGGTAGGGCTTCGTGACGTAGTCGTCGGCCCCGACTTCGAGACCGACCACCGTGTCGATCTCGGCCGACTTCGCGGTGACCATGATGATCGGGACGTTCGACCGGCTCCTGATGGTGCGGCACACGTCGATCCCCGACACCTTCGGCAGCATCAGGTCGAGCAGGATCACGTCGGGCTTCGCCTCGTCGAAGAGCCGCAGCGCCTCGGAGCCGTCCCGCGCCACCGTGACCCGGAAGCCCTCACGGCCCAGCCCTATCACGAGCGCATCCACGAAGGACTCCTCGTCCTCGGCGAGCAGGATGTTGATGGGTCGGGCACCGTTGGTCATCGCATGCTCCTGCACGAAGGCTACAGGGGCGCCTCCGTTGCCGTGCCCTGTGGGCGTGTACGGGAGCGAGCCGGAGCGGTGCGGCTCCGAGCGCTCAGCCGCTCCTGTCTGTCGGCAGGGGCAGGACGAGGGTGAACGTCGAGCCCTCGCCCTCGCGCGACTCCACTTCCACCCAGCCACGGTGATTGTTGGCCACGTGCCGGACGATGGACAGCCCGAGGCCCGTCCCGCCGGTGTCGCGGCTGCGTCCCTGATCGACGCGGTAGAAGCGCTCGAAGATGCGATCCAGGTCGCGCGCCGGGATCCCCACGCCGTGGTCGACCACCTTGATGCGCACCGTCTCCCGGGAAAGGGGCGCGGCTGCCTCCTCCGCTGCACCTCTGCCGTTCGTCGCCTGCGGCGGAACCGGAGGGGGAGGCTCGGGGGCGTGCGTCATCTCGGGGGCGTGCGTCATCTCGGGTGCGTGCGTCATCTCGGGTGCCAGGGCGGCTTCGGAGAATGCGGCGGACTCCGGAGGTGCCGCCGCATCGAACGCCGGGGCGTCCGGCGACCCGTGCGAGGCCGGTCCCGGGGGCTCCGATGTGGCGATGCTCGCGGTCACCTTGTCGGGCGCTTCCCCGCTGGACAGGACCACGTGGCCCTCCTCGTGCCCCGTGTCGGGCCTCTCCTCGGCTGCACCACTGCGAGCCCGCGCCCCCGGGGCCGGTGTCGGACGCGCCGAGTTGACCATCCAGGTGCTGAAGGAGCCGGCGGCCCCGCCCAGGGACGAGGACGCCACCGTCGCCTGGACGGCGACCGTGCTCCCGTCGTAGGAGTAGTTGACCGCGTTCTCGACGAGTGCGTGCATCGCGGACACCAGCTGGCGCCGGTCACCGAGCACCACGACGTGAGGCTCCGGCTCGTCCATGGTGATCGTGATGTCGCGCTGCTCGGCGGTCGCCCGCACGCGTTCGACCGCTTCGGCCATCACGAGGTTCACGGGGACGGGCTCCCGTGGCGGGGCCTCCTCGGATTCGATGCGGCTCAGGTCGAGCAGGTCGTCGATGATGCGGCTCACCCGGAAGGCCTCCGTGTGGATCCTGCTCGCGAGCCGCCTCGCCACGTCTCCGTCGGGCTCGGTGACAAGGGTCTCGGCGAGCAGTCCGAGCGCCCCCATGGGCGTCTTGAGCTCGTGGCTCACGTTGGCGACGAAGTCGCGCCGGATCTCCTCGAGACGCCGTCGTTCGGAGACGTCCTCGATGACCGCGATCACCCCCAGCGGCCGCCGGCCGTCATCGATCAGCCGAGCGCGGACGGCGAGCGTACGGCGCGGAGGTCCGTAGAGATCGAGCGTCCGCTCCGCGGCTCCGGTGTCCCACGCATCCTCGAGGAGCTCGGTGACCACCTGCGCCGCGAGCGCGTCGCCGTGGCGGCTCGTCATCAGCGCGTCGGCTCGCGCGTTGCGGTAGACGACGGAACCGTGCTCGTCACAGAGCACGACGCCTTGGGGAAAGGTGTCGAGCGATCGTCGCAGGCGGATCGCGTCGGCGCTCGACTCAGCGACCGCTTCGGTCGCTGAGCCCGTCACCTGCTCGAGGTAGGCGAGGGCCGTCTCGAGGCTCGCGTTCTCGTCAGGGGTGTCGAGGCCGAGCCGGGAGCCGAGTGCGGTGAGGCGCTGGGACAGCGCGCGCCGGCCCGAGTGCCGGCCGATCAGGAGGGCGAGGAGGGCGACGACCACGAGGACCGCGGCCCCTACCCCGTAGACCTCAGGAGCAGGCAGCCCGTGCGAGGTCACGCCGAACCACACGGAGGACCAGGGAACCCTGAGGACGCCGGCAGTGATCCTGTGGCACCGGAGATCCAGGGCATCCATCCTGTCACGCCCTCGCGCCCCTGGTCACCACATCCTCAGCATGGCAGCCGTGCCCTTGTCGCGCCGGCATTTCCGCCTCCTGGTGGCGTTTCCTGGACCTGCGCGGGAAGAACATGAAATCGCTTGAAACCACATGAGACATCAGGATAAGGTCATGGCGCGGGCGGGAAGACCCGACCAAAAGGAGCGCAATGGACGTCATGGGAGTGACGAGCAGGCCGCATCGTGTGGCCGTACTGGCCGCCCGGGGATCCGCGGCGATGCAGACGGCGCACCGCGTGAGCCTGCTCAGCGTCGTGACACCTTCGAAGTTCCATCCGACAGCCAACGTGCTTCCGGGCGGCTCGACCCTGCTCGCACTGATCAACGGCCTCGCGGGGTGGGCGGTGCTCCTCGCGCTCGCCGGCCTCGTCATCGGGGCTGCCCTATGGGCCATCGGCTCGCACTCCCAGAACTACCAGCAGTCCTACGTCGGCAGGAGGGCCGTGCTCGTCTCGGGGCTCGCGGCCTTGCTGATCGGAGCGGCGCCGACGCTCATCGATTTCTTCTTCAGCACCGGCCATAACATCGTCAACCCCCTTCCTCACTGATCGGGACGTGGCCTGTCCCTTTCCACTGACCTTCGTCTGCGACGCGGCCGGCAACGCGTCGTCCGCGATCGCCGCCGGTGCGCTGTCTGCATTCGCGGGCTGGATCGTCGAAGGGGCAACGTGGCTCCTGCGGGCGCTCGGGAACGCGATCTCCTCGACGACGACGGTGAACCTCGGGGCGCCGTGGTTCCTGCTCCACCTTCGGGTCATGCTCGCGCTGTCCGCGTTCGCTGCCGTGCCGATGCTCCTCCTCGCCGCGGTGCAGGCCGTCTACCACCAGAGCGCCGCTGGGCTCGTTCGTGCGGCGTTCGTCCACCTCCCGCTCGCAGGGCTCTTGTCCGCGGTGGCCGCCCAGCTCGTGCAGCTCGCGCTCGGCGTGACCGACGCGCTGTGCACGACGGTCACCGCCAGCACCGGTGGCGAGCTCGCCAAGGCGCTCACGTCGATCGGAAGGGCGCTGTCGCACGAGCCCACGCCGTTGCCGACCTTCGTGATGACGATCGGCGCCCTGCTGATCGTCTCAGGTGCGTTCGCGCTGTGGCTCGAGCTCCTGATGCGGTCGGCAGCGATCTATGCCGCGGTGCTCTTCCTGCCGCTCGCGTTCGCGAGCCTCGTGTGGCCTGCGGTCTCGCACTGGTGCCGGCGCCTGGTCGAGACGCTGGCTGCGCTCGTGCTCTCGAAGTTCGTGGTGGTCGCGGTGCTGTCGTTGGCAGTCGGGGCAGTGAGCTCCGGCGCAGGGTTCTCCACGATCCTCGCGGGAGGGGCGCTCCTCCTGCTCGCAGCGTTCACGCCGTTCACCCTGCTTCGCCTCCTGCCACTGGTGGAGGTCGGCGCCGCGCTGCAGCTCGAAGGAGCCCGCCAGCGCGTCCGCGGCGCGTGGGGTCGGGGACCCGACAGCGCGGTCGGCTTCGCCTTGCGCCAGGCCCGCGAGCACGGCGCGCACCGAGAGACAGTGCCCACCCTGGCCACACCCGGGGTTCCAGGGACCGGGACGACAGTGGACCCAGGCACGCCCGGGTCGGGCGGGGCGGGACGGTCCGGCGCCCCGGCGCCCCCTGGTCCCCTCGGTCCCCTCGGCTCTTGGAGGCCAGGCGGGGACGCGAATGGTGGCGGTCCCGCAGGCGGCGCGGCCGCTATGGGAGCCGGCGACCTCGCCGGTGGCGGGACTGACATGGTGACGGGGGCAGGTGTCGACGCTGGGGGTGGGGAGGCGCGGGGCCGGTTGCTGCCGCTCGGCCCCATGCCGCTCGAGTGGCTTCCTCCAGGGGACCTCACGTGCCCCCCGGGGACAATCCCGGTGTGGGAGGGCTCTCCGGAGAGCGTCATCGCCGCCATCGAGGCGGGCAACCGACCGCACCGGGCCGAGCCGGACGGGTATGGCGGCATCATCCCGGGCGTCGCGTCGCCACTGTGGGGCGGGACAGAGCCCCTGAGCCGGTTCGAGCCGGGGCCGAAGGACGACTGGGGCGAGTGGCGCCTGGCGGACGACGTCGATGAGGACGTCTTCGCCGACGGGCCCGCGCAGGGTGCTGAGCCGGATCGGCCTGCCTACGAGGGCGGTTGTCCGGGCCGGCTGCCGGACCAGGGCAGCGAAGGCGCGTGACGGCGATGGGCGAAGGGCCGATGCGGCGCACCGGCTACCGCTTCGGGCCGCTCGAGCGGCGGGGTCTGATCGCAGGGTGGCGGGGCGGCCAGATCGCGGTCGTGGCGGCCGGGGTGATGGTGGCGATCGTCGTGTTGCGCCGGCGGCCGACGCTCCCGGCGATCGCGGTCGCGCTGGTGGCGGTCGCGGCGTGCGTCGCCGCGGCGTGGTGGCCGGTCGCCGGCCGCACGGCAGAGCAGTGGCTCCCGACCGTGGTGCGCTGGGGTGCCGCTGGGGCAGGCGGCGCACGCCGACGGCGCGCCGGGGTCGACAAGAGGGGCCACTGCATCGGTCCCGACGGCGCTTCGTGCCTCGCGGACGGGTTCGCCAGGAACCGGCTTGCTCCAGCGTCCCGCCCGGCCCGCCGCAGCCGAGGGGTCTTCACAGGGCTGCATGTCCTCGGGTTCGACCCAGGAGATGGGCAGGGCACGGCTGCCGTCGTCTACGACGAGCGCACGAGGACCTACACCGCGGTGCTGGAGCTCCTCGGGCACAGCTTCGCGCTCCTCTCCGGCGAGGAGAAGGAGCGACGGGTGGCGTCGTGGGCGTCGGTCCTGAGCTCGCTTGCCCGTGACCGCTCGGTGGTGCACCGCGTGCAGTGGCTGGCTGCCACGGTCCCCGACGACGGCGCCGCGGTGCGCGACCACCTCGCGACGCGCGCCGCCGTGGCCGAGGATGCCGGGGCGCGCCGTTCCTACGCCTCGCTGCTCCAGGGCGCCGGGGCGGAGACGTGCCGCCATGACGTCCATCTCGCGGTCCAGCTGCGCGCGACGGGGACCGCCGCGCGCGCCATGCGGTCGATGGGGGGCGGTACGCGCGCCGCGTGCGTGCTGCTCGGCCGCGAGGTGGCGTCGTTGCGTCGTCAGCTCGCGGCGGCGGACGTCCCTGTGGAGCGAGTCCTCGACGAGCGCGCGCTCGCGGCGTTGGTCCGCCGTTCCGTCGACGGAGCGGCTGCCCGAGAGCGAGGATGCCCACCTTGCGGAGTCGGGTGGCCGTGGCCGCTCGTCGTGGAGCCCGAGTGGGCGGTGTTGCGCGCCGACGGCAGCTGGCATGCGACGTACTGGATCGCCGAGTGGCCCCGTGTGGACGTCGGTCCGGAGTTCCTGAGCCCCTTGCTCCTCGGCTCGGTCCGCCGCACGGTCGCCGTCGTGATGGAACCGATCAGCCCCGCGCGAGCCGTGCGGCAGGCAGAGCGCGCGCGGACTGCCGACGTCGCCGATGCAGAGCTGCGTCGCCGGGGCGGCTTCCTCGCCACGGCGCGACGGGCCCGGGAGGCCGAGGTCGCCGTCCGGCGGGAAGAAGAGCTGGCGGACGGCCATGCGTCCTTTCGGTTCTCGGGGTATGTCTCGGTCGGCGCAGCGTCGCGTGAGCAGCTGATGGCGGCGTGCGACTCGACCGAGCATGCGGCTTCGCAGTGCCGGCTCGAGCTCCGACGTCTCTACGGCGACCAGGAAGAAGCCTTCACGTGCACGCTCCCGCTCGCGCGCGGCCTTGCGTGAGTGTCAGGGGCGCGGCGGGCTGGCAGGCGGCGGGCTGGGCCGGTCTTCTTCTTCGTCGGTGCCCGTGGGGACCTCAGTGCTCAGGCCGCGCGGCCAGCGGACGAGGGCGAAGAGCTGCCACAGTTTCACGAAGCTTTCCGACGACGCCGGCAACGAGCTCTTCAGACGGACGGGCCGGCTGTCGGCGACGGGGACGGTGATGTGCGCGAACCCCAGGTGCTCGTAGACATGCAGAGGATCGGTCAGCTCGGCCGCCCGGTGGACCTCGAGCTTCGGGTCCGCCTCGAGGAAGTCGTCGACCGTCCACTCGGCGATCGAGCTCGCGAAGCGGTCCGCGTCCTTCACCAGGTCCAGGTTGGCGTGCTCGACCCTGCCGGCCTTGTAGACCCAGCGAGCCACGGCGACCGGTGGCAGCACCATGTGCAGCCCGAACATCGGCACCGTCGACATCGGCGCATCACCAGTCGGCCGGATGGCCAGGGCGTCGGCGAAGAGGTAGAGGAGCGCCGGAGCCTGACGAGGTCCGTGCAAGTGCCCAGCAGGCAGGGACAGGTGCATCCCGAGCACATGCCCCACGAGTGCCCGCGTGCCGTCGAGGCCAGTGGGGACGATCTCGAGGGCAGTCGCCCGAGCGGCATGCCCGAGCTCGACCGCGGCGTGCTCCTCGCCGCGCTTGCCGGCCACAGCTTCTCGACGAAGCTCGCCGGTCACCCGTTGGCGGAGACCACCAGGGTCTTCGGGCGAAGCCGGAGGCGCCGCCGAGGGTGTGACGGGGGCTGTGCGGATGGGATTCTCTGCGCTTCCAGCTCGCACCTGGTCACTCATGCCGCTCCTTCGCCTCCCCCAGGGCCTCGCTTCCGGAGGGCTCGTCCGGGCATCGCCAGGGAGCCTCGCCCCCCGGAGGGCTCGTCCGGCGATCTCATCGTAGCGATCGGCGGCTCCATGCGGGTTGAGGCGGGACCGCCAGAGGCGCGGCCTGCATGCTCCCGGAGATCTCGCTGCAGCAGTCGGGGCACCAGCTGGCCCAGAACGCCAGGAACCAGGAGCACGGTGCGCGGCGCGCGACGCGCGCGGCGCGCGCGAAGCGCAGCTTTCCGGCGCATGTTGCTCCAGCGATGTGCGTGGCGATGCGCGTGGTCACCCGGGGCACGCGGACTGGCAGAACCCCTCTTCCCACGTAGCTCTGCTCTCACTGCGGATCGACCGCTGGGTCGACCGTTGGGTCGTCGACCGTTGGGTCGACCATCTGCGCACTCGGATCGACAAGGTGTGTCACCTGACCCTCCAAAGGTGACACTTTGTCAATTGAAGAGCCGAGCTCCTGGCCTCACACTTGCGCACACGGGGGCTGAGGGCCCCAACGCCGACGAAGGGTGACGTGCGTGGTGCAGCGGGTTGCAATCCATCTTTGTCCTGCGAGATGGCCGACATAGGCTCGGTTCTTGGCACTGCTGGCAGGGAACGTCGCCGCCGTCACCTACGGCGCCGCCTTTCTGGTCAGCAGTGTGATGTGAGTAGCCATATTCAAGGGCGAGAGCTGGGTTCAAACAGACTTGTGCTGTGGTGTCCATATCATTGCTGTGGCCTTTGCTCAGCTGTCGAGGGAGGAAGACCCAAGAGACCATCTGAAGTTGGAGCGCCCATTGTGTGCGCATCGCGTCGATCAAGCGACGCCTGCGTGCTGTGAATCGTGAAGCGACCGTGCCCGAACCGGAAGAGACCGGGATACAGGAGGTAGTGCAGTGTCAGGTATTGTAAGAGCAGCCATCGTGCAAGCGAAGTGGACGGGCGACAAAGAATCGATGATTGGTGCCAGCCTCGCCATGGCCAAGGAGGCGGCATCCCAGGGTGCACAAGTCTTGTGCTTCCAAGAGTTGTTCTATGGTCCGTACTTCTGCCAGGTGCAGGATCCAGAGTACTACGGGTATGCAGAGCCTATTCCCGGCCCGACGACCGAGAAGATGATCCAGTTGGCCACCGAGACCGGCATGGTCGTGGTCGCGCCCATCTACGAGGAAGAGCAGCCGGGGGTGTATTACAACACGGCGGTCGTGATCGACGCCGACGGCCGCTACCTCGGCAAGTATCGGAAGACCCACATTCCCCAGGTGAAGGGCTTCTGGGAGAAGTACTACTTCCGTCCGGGGAACCTGGGCTACCCGGTCTTCGACACTGCGGTCGGCCGGATTGCGGTCTACATCTGCTATGACCGCCACTTTCCGGAAGGCTGGCGTGCGCTCGGGCTTGCCGGGGCGAAGATCGTCTTCAACCCCTCGGCGACCAGCCGCGGGCTGTCCGCGTACCTGTGGAACCTCGAGCAGCCCGCCGCAGCGGTCGCGAACGAGTACTTCGTCGGCGCGATCAACCGGGTCGGGGTGGAGCCGCTCGGGGACAACGAGTTCTACGGCGGTTCCTACTTCTGCGACCCGCGCGGCCAGATCGTCGGTGAGGCTGCGTCGAGCACCGACGACGAGGTGGTCGTGCGGGACCTCGACATGAGAGCGCTGGAAGAGGTCCGCCAGCTGTGGGCCTTCTACCGCGACCGCCGTCCTGACGCCTACGGTCCCCTGGTCGTGCCGTGAGCCGCCTGCTCGTCGAGAATGGGACGGTCGTCACGCCCTCGGGAAGCGCCCGTGCGAACGTGCTCGTCGATGGGGAGCATGTCGCCGCCCTGCTGACGCCCGAGGCACCGCTGCCCGGCGGCGGCGAGCTGCGACGCATCGACGCCGCGGGGAAGCTTGTCGTCCCCGGCGGTATCGACGTCCATACGCACATGGAGATGCCCTTCGGCGGGACGTTCGCCTCGGACACCTTCGCGACCGGCACGCGGGCTGCTGCGTGGGGTGGGACGACGACGATCGTCGACTTCGCGATCCAGCCGCGCGGCAGGAGCCCGCGCGAGGGGCTCGAGACCTGGATGGCGCGCGCGGACGGCAGCTGCGCGATCGACTACGGCTTCCACATGATCCTCTCGGATGTGACCGACGAGGCACTGAAGGAGATGGGCGGCCTCGTCGACGACGGGGTCACGAGCTTCAAGCTGTTCATGGCCTACCCCGGCGTCTTCTACTCCGACGACGGCCAGATCCTGCGTGCCATGCAGGCGGCAGCGAGCTGCGGGGCCACGGTGATGATGCACGCCGAGAACGGGATCGCGATCGACGTGCTCGTCGCCCAAGCCCTTGCCAGAGGGAGCGGAGAACCGAGGATGCACGGAGCGACGCGCCCCTCGGTCCTCGAGGGGGAGGCGACCCATCGGGCGATCGTGCTCGCCGGGGTGGCCGACTGCCCGCTTTACATCGTCCACCTCTCGGCCATGGAGGCCCTCCAGGAGGTGACCGCGGCGCGCGACGCAGGCAGGATGGTGTTCGCGGAGACCTGCCCGCAATACCTGTTCCTGGAAGACGACGTCATGGCACGACCGGACTTCGAGGGAGCCAAGTACGTGTGCTCGCCGCCGATCCGGCCCCATGGTCACGGCGACGCGCTGTGGCGAGGGCTCGGGTCCGACGACCTCTCGGTCGTCGCCACCGACCACTGCCCGTTCTGCTTCAAGGAGCAGAAGGAGCTCGGCCGGGGCGACTTCTCCAAGATCCCCAATGGGTTGCCAGGGGTGGAGCACCGCATGGACCTCATCTTCCAGGGCGTTCTGGAGGGACGGATCACCGTCGAACGCTGGGTGGAGCTCACGTCTTCCGCCCCAGCACGCCTGTTCGGGCTCTACCCCAGAAAAGGATCGCTCCTCCCCGGCGCAGATGCCGACATCGTCATCTACGATCCTGGTCGCACTCATACCCTGTCGGCGCAGAGCCATCACATGGCGGTCGACTACTCGGCCTATGAAGGGCTGCGTGTGACCGGTGGCGTCGACGTGGTCGTCTCCCGGGGCACGGTCGTCGTCGAAGGGGGCGAGTTCCGGGGCGAAGAGGGGCACGGCCGCTTCGTGGCGCGTACGCCGTTCGAAGGCCTCGAGGTGCCGCTCCACGGGCGCCCGGGGGCTACGAAGCTTGCCCATCAGAAGGAGGAGTGAGATGGAGTTCGGTGTCGTCCTGCAGACGGACCCGCCGGCGGGCCGAGTCATCGAGTTGTCGCGCCTCGCCGACGGGCTTGGGTTCTCTTCGATCTGGACGTTCGACTCGGTTGTGTTGTGGCAGGAGCCATTCGTGATCTACTCCCGCATCCTGGAGGCCACTCACGGGGTCACGGTCGGTACGATGGTGACCAATCCCCGCTCGCGTGACTGGTCGGTCACGGCGTCGCTGTTCGCCACGCTGAACGACATGTTCGGGAACCGGACGATCTGCGGTATCGGCCGCGGTGATTCCGCGGTCCGCGTGATCGGCGAGGGTCCGACCACCCTCGAGGAGCTCGCCGCCGCGATCCGCACGATCAAGGCACTCGCCGAGGGGCGCGAGGTGCAACTGCACGGTCACAGCGTCCGCATCCCATGGGTGCACGACGGGTCGCTTCCGGTATGGATGGCTGCCTATGGACCGAAAGCCCTCGCAGTGGCCGGGCGTGAGGCCGACGGTCTCATCCTCCAGATTGGGGACCCGTTCGTGATCGAGTGGGCGATCGGCCGCTTCCGCGCCGCTGCGAAGGAGGCGGGACGCGATCCCGACACCCTCACGGTCTGCGCGGCAGCGCCCGCCTACGTCGGGACCGACGTCGCTCATCAGCGCGACCAGTGCCGGTGGTTCGGAGGCATGGTCGGCAACCACGTCGCCGACCTCGTGACGCGCTACGGCGAGGAGTCCGGCGCCGTTCCGCACGAGCTGACCGCCTACATCGAGGGGCGCGAGGGGTACGACTACGCTCACCATGGGAGAGTTGGCAACCCCGACACCGAGTTCGTCCCCGATGAGATCGTCGACCGGTTCTGCGTGCTCGGCACCCCGGCCGAGCACAGTGCCAAGCTTGCGCAGCTCGAAGCCCTCGGTGTCTCACACTTCGCTCTCTACCTCATGCACGATGCGCAGGAGGAGACGCTCGCCGCCTACGGCGAGCACGTGCTCCCCAGGTTCGCCACGAAGTGATCGTCCAGATCCGTGAAGCTGCTCTGTCCTATGGCTTGGGGTGCTCTCGAGCCAGCCTGTGGTCGGGTGCCTGCGGCGAAGCGATGCCGACCTTCGATGCGAGGAGTGCGACGTGAAGGGCCACGCGCACCTCCGGGATTTCCAGGTCCCGCCCCAGCAGCGTGGAGAGACGCTCGAGGGAGTGGTAGAACGCAGCGCGGCTCAGATGAGCGCGGGCTGCAGCAGCAGACTTGTTCCCCGCGCAATCCAAGAAAGCAGTGAGGACGTCGAGCAGGTACGTCCCGTGACGTGCATCGTGCTCCCAGACCGGGCGGAGCTGCCTTTCGACGAACCGCTGAACGTGGACGTCGTCGCCGAGGAGTCGTAGTAGTCCACGAAGCTCGATCGCCTCGACCGTTGCGACACGCTCGTCGCCCGATCCAAGGACAGACCGCGCCGCCTCGTCGGCGTCGGACAGACCGCGCGTCAGGTCCAGGAGCTGGACGTCGTCCCCGAGGTACGCAGCCCCCACCGCAAGGCACTCAGGAGGTCCTGAGTAGCCATGCCGGAGCTCCGTCGCGATTGCCCGCGCCCGTACAGCATGTGGCTCCTCAGGTGGGACTGCGACGAGCGCGAACACCAGATCATCGTGGAGCTGACCGGCGATACCGACGGTTCGGGTACGTTCGATTGCCTGAACGACGGCGTGCTCGCGGCAGAAGGGTGGGGCGGAACGCACCGCGAGCACCGCGAGCCTGTGTGGCCGCAGCGACATTCCGAGAGATCGAGCCCGCACGTAGACCTCGTTGATGGAACGGCAGCGCCCGCTGGCCAGGTCCTCGACGAGGTCCCGCTGGGCGGCATGCTCGAGCGACACAGGACTGCCGGCGAGGAGCCAACCGATGGCCAGCATCGCGGATCCGGTGTCGAGCACCGCCCGGTGCAGCACCCCCGGCGTGCGATCGACCAGGAGCACAACGCGTCCGCACGGCTGGCCGGAGGGCTCCACAACAGCGGCGATCCAGCCTGGGTGATCGCTGTCGAGCCGCCGGCTCTTGGCTTCCCATCCGGCGAGCAGCTCCTCGAGAGGAATTGTCCGCGCTTCAACCGCCAGGGGTCGGTGGGCAAGACTTTCGAAGACGACGGGGCAGCGCGCAAGGTCGCTCATCTTGCGTACGACGTCGCTCGGAGATGCCCCTGGAGCTAGGGCCTGGAACGCGTGGTGGACCTGCTCTTCGATCCGCAGCCGGACGAACTGGCGGTTGAGAATCTGGGCGTGCACCGCCTCGGTGACGGCAACGAACGGGACCTCCTGATCGAGCGCGATGAGGGGCATGCCCCACCTCTCAGCGGCAGAGATCAGCTGGCGTGGCATTTCCCTGTAGCGGCGAACCAGTTCGATCCCGAGACCGCTGACGCCGGCTTCTGCGAGATCGCGCACGTACTGCGCGAGGAGGCCGACGTCCTCGGGAAGCGCGATGCCCGTCGTCAAGATCAGCTCTCCTCCGCGCAGCAGCTTGGCGACGTCGGGGACCTCCGCAATGTGCACCCAGCGAACAGCCCGGTGAAGATGGCACTGACCAGCTACCACGCGCGGGTGCGCCGCCAGCATTTCCTCGATCTGCAACACGTCGGCAACGGTCAGCGGATCGGTGCCCGCGAGAGGTACGGCTGCCGGAACGGTCATCAACTCGAAACCACTCTGATAGACGCCCCGTGCGCATGCGTCAGCAAGTTACCGGCGAGGCAAAGCTCTCTCATGCATGCCTTCTCCTGGTCTACTGGTGCTGCTTGATCACCGGCACCGTCTCAGGGGCCAGCACTCCCGATGGCTCGCCTTTCGGAGATCCGAGGATCGACCCCACCCAATAGACTCCGGCTGCCACGACGAACCCGACATACAGCGCAATGTCGCCGCCGTGTAGCGGGCCCATCGCGATTGGTCCTTGGTACAGTGTCGAATCCATGAAGGGCACAGATGCACCGAACCCGACCACTAGGGCGACGAGAGGCATGATCCCTGAGGGAAGCCTGGACAGGCTCATGATGTTCGACAGGTCGAACCCCTCTTTCCTGGTGCGCCACCAGTGTACCAGCACGACCCCTGCGAAGGGCGTGACCCAATAGCTGATGAAGAGCAGGAAGTTCGTGACCTTCGTTGCCAAGTCACCTTCGTGCAAATAGAAGGCCATCAAGAATCCGCCCGCCCCGACAACCACTGCTGCGACAGGCCGTGGAATGTTGATCCCAGTTGCCTGCAGTGACAGAGAGCCCGTGTAGTCATCGAGGGCGTCGACGGCGACCGTTCCCAAGACGATGCCGATCATCGCGATGACGCCCAACGCGCCCTTCCCCATCAGCGTGTAGATACCCTGCGTCGTCGACTGCGTCATGAGGCGGGCACTGACCAGACCGAGCACCTCGAGCCATCCAGCAGACAAGATGAGCCCTGCAGCTACTCGCCACGCGACCGTCCACCATGGGAGGTCCCGGCGCATGTACCGCGTGTAGTCGGACGCGTAGACAGACCATGCGAGGATGAAGCTCGCGATGATCGTCACGAGGAGGATGAAGCTCCCGACAGCAGCTGCACCATGCACTGATGCGTGAAGACTGATTGAACCGATGCTCGCTACCTTCACCGTCAAAATGGCAAAGATGACGAACAAGACGATCGACATCCACTTCTCGAAGGTGTGGATGACTTCGTACCCGAGCGTTGCGACGACGCCCTGGGCCGCGATCACGATGACGAGCCCGATCCAGAATGGGATGTGAAACAGAATGGCGGCTGCCTCTGCGCCGAACAGTCCGTTGACACCGTCCCAGGCGATTTGGTTCAGCCAGTTGATGGCTCCCGGTACCACGACCGACTTCCCGAACGCGAGTCGACTGAGGGGCAACTGGGCCATGCCGGTGCGAGGGCCCATGACGGATAGGACAGCAGGCAAGATGGCGCCGATGAGGTTACCGAGAACAATGGCAACGATCGTCCACGCAAAGCTCAAACCAATGAAGCTCGCACCTGCGATCACGCCTACGAAAAATGCCGCTGGTACCAGGTTGGGAGCGAACCATACCGTGAATATGCGATAGCGACTTCCATAGCGCCCGTCTTCCGGAATAGGCGCCATTCCGCGCAACTCCAGAGTGAGGTCACCCTCTCGCGTCGGCCGACCGACTTGGTCTTTGGCTCGTGCAGCAGTCATTGCATGTCCCTCCCCGAGTGCCTGCGGCGTCATTGAACGTATTCAGCGACAGGATATTGAAACGAAGCGTCAAGCCATCTGGCCGCTATGTGGTGCCGATATCCTCGTACCAGATATGAGGCGCGTCATTGATGAACCCCTCCATCAATGCGCGACACTCCGAATCGTCCAGGAGGACGATCTCGACGCCGTGCTCGTCCAGCCAGGAGTGGCCGCCGACGAAGCTTCGGGCCTCTCCGACGACGACCCGAGATATGCCGAACTGCTTCACGAGGCCGCTGCAGTACCAGCAGGGCGACAAGGTCGACACCAGGGTGGTCCCCTTGTAGGTGCGGCGCCTGCCTGCAGCGCGGAACGCCGCCGTTTCGGCGTGCATCGAGGGATCTCCGTCTTGAACGCGGCGGTTGTGGCCACGGCCGAGCAGCTCGCCTGTCGGTCCGAAGAGCGCAGCACCGATCGGGACCCCACCCTCCGCGAGCCCTTGCTTCGCCTCTGCCAGGGCTACGGCGAGCATCTCGCCGTAGTTCTCGGTGGTGTTCGCCTCGTCGTTGACCATGGGACATTGTGGGGAGCGTCGGCGTTGGCTCGCAACGCGCAGGTTGTAGGGTTCTCGACGCCTCGCGGTGGACAGATCGGAGGGCCAGTCGATGCCTGTCACTATTCGCCAGCTTCTTTCGATGCCATCAATGCGCGCGGCCACACCGCAGGTGCTCGCTGCAAGCGACGAGCTCGATACGCCCGTGCGCTGGGTGCACTCCAGCGAAATTTTCGAGATGGGACCACTCCTCGCGGGAGGGGAAGTTCTCTTGACTACCGGACTGGGGATCGTGAACAGCGACGCGGGTACCCGGCGTCACTATCTGAGGGAGCTCATCGCGAAGGATTTGGCTTGTCTGGCACTCGAGGTCGGCCGCTCCTTCAGGGAGGTTCCCTACGAGCTGGTCGAGGAGGCCCGGCAGCACCGGCTGCCGCTCGTCGCGCTCAATCGAGTGGTGCCCTTCGTTCGCATCTGCGAAGAGGCGAACAGCGCGATCGTCGATTCGAACCTGCGCCGCCTGACGATCGAGAGCGAGGTGTCTCGTGCGCTCGAGGATGCGCTCGTCGCCGAGGCGGGGGTGACCGACATCCTCGCTGCCATCTCGTCCAATTTCGGGATCCCGCTCACCCTGGTGACGTCCGGTGGCTCGCTCGTGGCAACGGCAGGAGTTGCACCGGATCCTGCGCGAGAACCTTCGGAGTCCCTCCTCCAGGCCACAGTGTCGGTCCAGGGGCACCAATGGGGTCGGCTCTGCACTCGAACTCCGGCGACCATGTCGTCCGACGAAGTGCTCACTGTTCTCGAACGCACCAGCGGCGCATTGTCGTTGGCACTTCTCGCGTCCGGTCGCTCGTCTACTGATATGTCACGGCAATCAGAGGCGCTGTTGTCAGATCTGCTGGAATCGAAAGTGTCCCGCAGAGCAGATCTTCTGATTCGATCCAACCTTGCAGGATTTCGACCCAGTGCGGACAGTAGCGTCATGGGCATCGCCGTCGATGCGCCCGAGGTGTCGTCGGCGCTGGCGCTGCTCGATCGGGCAGGCCGACAGAGCGGGACGTACTGCCTGCGAGGCGTGGTGCGCGGTGAGGTTGTTGGAGTCCTTGCCGTGCCGAGAAGCGATGTAAACCCTGTGAAGGTAGCCGAAGGCGTCATGGACCGTCTGGTCTCGGCGTTCGGCACAAGCCAGCTCCTGGTTGCTCTTGGCAATCCAGTGAGCCTCGATGACGCTGCCGCCGGGGTCGCTGCGTCGCTGAACCAGGCGCTGGACGCGCTCGATCTCGTGCGATCGGGTCGGGAGTTTCGCAGCGGTGGGAGACCGCGAGTCGTAGTGGCACGAGCAATGCAGTTGGAGCTGCTGCTTCTGCATCAGCCTGACCGTGCTTCGCTGCGTGCCTGTGCCGGCGACCTATTGCGTCCTCTGGTGCAGTGGGATCAAGAGCACGCGACGAGGCTGGTCACAACGCTCGAGACGTACTTACGTCTAGGCTCCAGCGCGACGCGGGCGAGTCGTGAGCTCCACATTGGGCGTGCGTCGATGTACGAGCGCCTTCAGCGGATCGAAGAGCTCGTCGAGGTGGACATCCACTCCGCCTATTTCCATTCTTCGCTGCTGCTGGCGACGTGTGCTCACCGGTTGTTGGGTGATCGTGGCGACGAAGAGGGAAGGGCTGGCTGAGGTCCCGGCCCTACGGGGCCGCCGAGCGGGTCACGAGGTGCTCTTGGCCCCAGCGCTCGAGCGCTTCGAGGGCTGGGCGCAAGGCCTCTCCCTGGGCGGTCAGCGCGTAGCGCACGCTCACCGGGGGTCCGCCGTCGACGTCGCGTGCGACGAGCCCGGCTGCCGCCAGCTCGCCGAGCCGCTCGGCGAGCATGCGCTCGCTCAGTCCGGGCACGAGTCGCACCAGCTCGGAGAAGCGGGCGGGCCCGTCGAGGAGGGTGACGATGATGAGCCCGTTCCAGCGCTTGCCGAGCAGTCCGAAGACCCGGGTGATCGCCTCGCAGACGCCCCGCTCGGCGTTCTCCTCCATGGCGTCGGCGGCCTCCTGCACGAGCACCAAGCATACTCTGATAGAGTTGCTAACGGGTTCCTAGCAGCATACCTTTCGTTCGTATGCTGTCTCATCTGGTGTCGGTCACGGCATCTCGAAACGCTCGGAGGACATCGGTCACATGCGTCGCTTCGGTCTGCTCATCTCCCGCTGGGTCCTCGGGGGCTACCTCACCGTGCACGGCGCCCAGAAGCTGTTCGGCGCGTTCGGAGGCCATGGCCTCGAGGAGACGGCGGCGGGCTTCGGATCGTTGGGCCTGCGACCCGCCAAGGTTATGGCGACGCTTGCAGGGGTGAGCGAGATGGGCGGCGGGGTGCTCACGGCGACCGGCCTCGCCGATCCGCTCGGCCCGGTCGCGGTCGCCGGCACCATGGCCGTCGCCGCGGCGGTGCATCGCAGGCAGGGCCCGCTGGCGCAGAAGGGTGGCTTCGAGCTCCCCCTGACCAACCTCGCGCTGGCGGTGGCGCTCATGAGCAGCCCCGGCAGGTCGGGCCTCGGGCTGCGCCTTCCCAGGTCGCTCGCGCGCCTGGTCGTCGCCGGCGGCATCGGGGCCGCAGCGGTGGCGATCGGCCAGATCCTCCTCGCCCAACCTGTCGACGCCCAGCCCGCCGACGCCCAGGCCCAGGCTCCGGCGCACGCCGAGCCCGCGGTGTCCAATGGCTGATCGCCTCCCGAGGCGCGCGGGGCCGAGGCCCCGCACGACGCCGTCGAACCGTTCCTAAACACTGAGCGATAGTGAGCCTTCGCCCAACGGGCCGGCACGAACGGTCTTCGCCGGCCTAGCTCCCGGTGGTCCCGTGTTGGCGGTTCGGGTC
>JAJZVL010000122.1 GCA_021845725.1 Actinomycetes bacterium
CTTCGGCAGCCGGTCCGAGACGTCGCCGGACAGGTCGGCGGCGACGCGCTTCAACCTGCAGATGGCCACCGCCTCGCCGTCGACGCGGGTCCTGCGGCACGCCGGCTCGCAGGGGCGGTCGCAGGTTCGGCCGAGGATCGCCGGGAAGACGTTGGACTCGCGGTTGAGCAGGTAGGCGTCGTCGTAGCGGCCCTGCGCGATGAGCCGGATGTACTCGGGGACGTTGGTGTGCGCGGGGCAGGCCCACTGGCAGTCCACGACGCGGTGGTAGTAGCTCGGGTCGGTGGGATCCGTGGGGTCCACGGGCAATTGCCTCCTTGGATGGAACCGATCCCGACCCTACCTCGCGCGCGATTCGCCCCTGTTCTCCCTGCTGAGCACGTGTCGGCGGCGGAGCGCCTCGCGGGCGGAGCGATCGTCGGCGCGGAGGCATGCGCCCGCCGCGGCTCCGCAGGGCCCCTCCGGACCGCTTCGGGGCCCGTCAGCGGGCTCGACCCGTCAGGCGCCCTGGTGTGTCCCAGCGTTGGGGTGGGACGTCCCCGTGGGGTGGGATGTCCCCGTGGGGTGGGATGTCCCCGTGGGGTGGGTGATCGTCGACGCGGGGGCGGACCCCGTCGAGTGGGTCGTGGCCGAGGGATGTGTGGTGGCCGAGGGATGTGTGGCGGCCGAGGCGTGCGACGCCGGGGTGACGCCTGTGCGGGAGGAGGCCGCAGCTCCGGGCGCTGTCGTCGTCACGACTGTGGTGCACTTCGTCGCGGTGGCTGTCGCGGTCGTCGTCCCGAGGTGTGTGGCCAGGGCCTTGAAGGCGGTCGATGTCAGCGCGCTCGAGGTCGCCCCTGTTCCTGTGCGGTAGCTGGCCAGGAACGCCGTGCACAGGCCGAACGTCGCGTGGCCATTGGTCATCCCGGTGACGGGGCCGGCAGGCGTGGTCTTCGCCCCGACTGAGCCGGTGGTGCTGCCGCTGCCCCCGGAGCCGCCCGTGCCGCCGGTGTCTCCGGATCCCGTCGTCGCCGAGCCCGCCGTGGAGCCCGACGATCCGTTCGCCGGTTGCGAGGAGCTGGAGAACTGCACGACCGCGTGGGAGCCGACGTGCGAGCGGTGCGACGCGAGGTCCACCCCGACCGCGGCCGCGGCGGTGGCGAAGCCCACCACGCCGGCGACGGAGGCAACGGCGAGCTTGAACGGCACGAGCTTCTTGCGCATCGGGATCTCCTTGGACCTCGGCGGGCTGGCCGGCGCCAGCGCGGCGACGGCGGCCGACACGATCAACGCCTCATGGCCGAGCTCGGAGGGGAGGGCGGGACCCCGGGCGCTCCGGACCAGCCGGGCCACGCCTTCGTAGCCCGGCGGTGCGTCCTTCGGGTCGACCCTCCCCGCGAGCAAGCGGTCCGCGGTACCGTCGTCGATTGGCCACCTGTGCATCTCGTCATGGAGATCGCGCTCGGAGGTCATCGCGTTACACCTTCGAGGGAGAGCCGGGCGGCGAGGTGTCGGAGCGCTCGGTGCTGGAGGACCCGCACCGTCCCGGGCCGCTTGCCGACGGCGGCGGCGACCTCCTCGACGCTGAGACCTCCGAGCACCCGCAGGAGCACCACCTGGGCCTGGTCGGAGGTCAGCTCGGCGATGAGCGCCCTCGCGGCCGCGACCCCCTCGCTCGCCTCGATCCCCTCGATCGCCTCGCGCTCGGTGTCGGCCGCTCCGAGGAGCAGGTCGAAGGCCCTTGGGTCGAACGCCCGTACCGGGCGGCGGCTGCCGCCCCGCCAGTGCTGGACGAGCCGGCGATGGGCGATCGTGAAGATCCAGGCCCGGAAGGCACCCTCGCCGCCTTCGAACGAGCGGAGGCCGCGCGCGGCGGCCATCCACGTCTCGGACGCGAGGTCCTCCGCGTCCGAGGGCGCCTGCGCGCCGAAGTAGCGCAGGAGCGCCGGGTTCAGGTCGCGGTACAGGCGCGTGAACGCCTGCTCATCGCCTCCCCGCGCGCCCTCGAGCACCTCCCCGAAGCTCTCCCCCAACATCCCGCACCATCATTGCCCACCCGGCGGCGTCCCGCATCCTTCACCGCCGTGCCGAGCTCCCAGCCGCCGTGCTGCTTCAGCTCGATCGGGCTGTCTCGGAAGGCCATGGCCTCGAAGCCGGGGAGCCCGGAGACGAACCACCACGGCTCGCAGAACGTGCCAGCACTGCTGGAGCGAGGTCGGCGAGGGCATTGCCGCGCTCGCGCGCCGGGGGTAGTGTTTTCATACGCGCGGCAAACGGTACGGCAGCGACGCAGCGTTCGGTGGAGGGAGAGGGACATGGGGGCTCGTGGTGCGTCGGAGAAGGGCCCGCGAGCCGTGCGGCATGTGGGCATGACGGGCGCGCTGGGCAAAGCCCTCGTCGCGGCCACGCTCGCCTTCGCCGGGCTCGCCGCCGGAGGCCTGAGCGCTGCCGGCACGGCCGGCGCCGTGGGGGCCTCGACCGCTCCCGGCGCGCCCCCGTTCGCCCACGCCTGCAGCACGCCGAGCGGTGGCCACGCCGCCTGCACCGCCATCCGTCTCCTCACACCAGCGCGCAACTGGCACCCCCGCGGTCCCGCCGCAGGGGCGGCCAAGCACGGGACGGGCAACGGGGGCGGCGGCGGGTCCGCCGTGGCGTTGCCGACGTCGGGCTACTACCCCGGCGACCTGCTGAGCGCCTACGGCCTGGGCACGGCGGCGTCGAGCATGAAGGCCGGCCCCAAGGCCGCGACGGTCGCCATCGTGGACGCCTACGACGACCCCACAGCGGCGTCGAACCTCGCCGCCTACCGCACGAGCCTCACAGGCGCCACCGATCCCGCCACCGGGCTCACCGACGCCAAGATCCCCCCGCTGTGCGGCTCGACGCCCGCGACAGGCTGCGTCACGTTCAGGAAGGTCAACCAGTCCGGAGGTACCAGCTACCCGAGCCCCTCGGCGGGGTGGTCGGAGGAGATCTCGGTCGACCTCGACATGGTCTCGGCGATCTGCCCCGCCTGCAACATCGTGCTCGTGGAGGCCTCCTCGGCCAGCATGTCGAACCTCGCCAAGGCAGTCGAGTACGCGAAGTCCCTCGATCCCGCCGCCGTCACCAACAGCTACGGCGCGGGCGAGTTCTCCACGGAGACCACATACAACGCGACCTACTCCGCCGGCACGACGACCGCGATCACCGCCGCCACCGGCGACAGCGGCTACGGCGCCGAGTTCCCGGCCGCCTCCCCGAAGGTCACCGCCGTGGGCGGGACCTCGCTCACATTCACCGGCAGCGGCTCGACCATCGCGTGGAGCCAGACCGTGTGGTCGACAGCCGGCGCGGGGTGCTCGGCCTACGAGCCCGTGCCCTCCTGGCAGGCTGTCACAGGCGTCTACCGCGAGAAGGCCGTCTGTCAGAACCGTGAGATCGGCGACGTCTCCGCCGTGGCCAACCCCTACACCGGCGTCGCGGTCTACGACACCTATCACGGCACAGGCTGGATGGTCTTCGGCGGCACCAGCGTCGCCACCCAGATCATCGGCGCCACCTATGGCCTCGCAGCCGGCACCGGCACGCTCCAGCCCACACCTTCGGGCCTCTACCCCGACGGGACGACGACGGCGACCAGCTCAACCGCGGGGCTGACGCCGGTCACCTCGGGGCAGGACGCGTCATGCGGGGACTACCTGTGCAACGCCACAGACCGCCTCTCCTCGGGGTACAACGGGCCGACCGGGCTCGGGACCCCAGACGGCGTCGGCGCCTTCCAGACCGCGGCCGCGACCTCGGGGTCGCTCAGCTTCACAACCTCGTCGTCGTCGGGCACCACGCTGATCGCCGGCGGCACGGCCGGGCCGTTCACGGTGCGCCTGAGCACAGCCGCGCCCAGCACGGGGCTCACCGTGACGCTCTCGACGACCTCGTCCGGCGGCGGGTTCGCCACGTCGTCCACGGGCACATTCACGAGCCCGTACCAGGTCACCGTGCCCGGCGGATCCACGACGAGCCCCTCCTTCTCCTACCACGACACGGTGGCAGGCACACAGACCATCACCGCGGCGGCGACGGGCTGGTCGAGCGCGACCTTGTCGGTGACGGTCGACCCGGGCCCCCTGGCCAAGATCACGATCAGTCCGTCGACGGCGAGCGTCACCGACGGCGGCACGGTCACCTTCAGCGCGACGGGCGCCGACGCCTACGGCAACGCGGTCACGGTCGATCCGAGCTGGTCGGTGACAGCTTCGTCGCTCGGCACCTTCAGTCCGACGACGGGCGCATCGACGACATTCACGGCCTCGAGCTCGGCGACGGGCACAGGAACGATCACCGCCACGGCAAAGACCGCGACAACAAAAACGGTCTCGGGGACGGCGACGGTGACCGTCACGAGCCTCGAGCCGATGGCAGTGACCGTCGCAGCCGGCACGGTCGTGAAGAAGGGCCCTCACTACCACGTCCCCCTCACCGTCGACGCGACGTCCTCCACGACGGCGGTCGCCGGCGCCACAGCGGTGCTCCAGGTCTTCGCCGGGACGAAGTGCACGGGCACGCCGGTCGCCACCGGCACAGGCACCACCGGCTCGAACGGCGAGGTGACGTTCACATTCACCACCCGCCAGGTGGGCACGTGGTGCGCGCTGGCCACGGTGAGCGCGTCGGGCTACGAGCCCGGCAGCGGCATCACGACCTTCACGACGTAGGCAATCTCCCGCGCCGGGGACGTCCTCGGCGGGCGCCGCTCCAGCACGGTTGACCAAGTGTTGACCTTGGCTGGAGGGCGCCG
>JAJZVL010000123.1 GCA_021845725.1 Actinomycetes bacterium
GCAGCGAGCCGTCATCGAGCTGCGCTGCGAGCTCGCTCAGCGCGATCCGTGGCGATGTCCCCGCGATGCGCGCGCTCGTCGCGACGAAAGGACCCGGCGGCGCCACGGCCACACTCTCGCCGTGTCGGCCAACGGTCGTGTGATCCGCAGGCACGGGGCGAGATCCCGGCACCACGCGATCGAACTGCAACACGAGATCCCTTGCCGCTCGTGGGTATTGGGGCTCAGACGGTGCCAGCTGCCCCAGCAGTGGCGGACGGTCCCCTGTCGGTGATGGTACCGGCCATGTAGCTGCCGTTGGCCTGCTTGGCACCCTGCACGACGACCACGTCGCCGGGTTGGATGCTCGCCACGCTGGCGGTGGAGGGAACCGTGACAGTGGACGACGGCCCCGTCACGACCTTCACCAAGGCACTGCCCGGTCTTGCGGTCACGTACAGCGTGCCGCCCGAGATGGAGGTGACCGTGCCGACGACGGCTCCTCCTCCCGCTGCGCCGGCATGACGATGCCCTCCGGCCCGCCGGCTGTGCGAGGAAGCAGCGGCGGCGTGGAGCCTGGCGGGAGAGCCGTGACCGCCATGCTTCTCGTAGAGCACGCCGAACACGAAGCCCACCCCCAGGACTGCCACCAGCGCAAGCGCTCCAGTCAGCCGGCGTGAACGCTTGGCGAGCTCCCGATCCGCCCGACGCGCCTGTTCGGCCGCTTCCTCTCCGTCGTCCCAGTCGGCATCGAAACCACCGATGCCGTGTGTGGCTCCGGTCCGACCCGCGGCGGCTGGCACCTCCGCGGTATCGGCGGAGAGCGGCGCTTTGGCCCTGGCCGGGACGGTCGTTCCCGTCTCTGCGCGCTTCTCGTCGTGCTCCTGGTCCATCGGCTCTTCCTCTCCACTTCCCTTTCGGGTTGGGTTCATCAGTCTCTGCGCAATGCCACTGCGGGCGGAAGCGCCGCAGCGCGGCTCGCGGGGTACAGGCCGAAGAACAGCCCGACGGCCGCCGAGACTCCGAAGGCCAGACCGACCGAGTACCACGCCACCACCGGCTGTATGCCCTCGATCTTGAACGCGCTGCCGAACAAGCCGACGGCCACGCCCGCGAGCCCGCCGAGCATCGACAGCAGCACCGCTTCCGCCAGGAACTGGGTCAGTATGTCGGCCCGGCGGGCTCCGACCGTCTTGCGGATGCCGATCTCTCGGGTGCGCTCGGTCACCGACACCAACATGATGTTCATCACGCCGATGCCTCCGACGAGGAGGGAGATCGCCGCGACAGCCCCGAGCAGGGCCGTGAAGACCTGGCGCGCCGCGCTGGAGGTCTGGAGCAACGTCGCCTGGTTGACCACTTGGAACCCCGGAGAAGCCGTGGACGTGTGGTTGACCGACTCCACCGTGGCGGCGGCCTCTGCCTGTGCTGCTGTGGCCTGGCTGGCCGAGGCCGCCTCCAGGTCGACGGAGGAGAACGGACCGTAACCGCTGATCTGGTCCTGGACCGAGGTGTAGGGAGCCATCACGACGTTGTCGAGGCTCTGCAGCCCGTTCGACCCCTTCGGGGCAAGCACACCGATGACCTCGAAGTTCGCTGCACCGCACCGGACCTGGTCCCCGATCGGATCGGCCCCGCCGAACAGCCCCTGCACCACTGTCTGCCCAACCACGATCACCCGGGCGTGGGACTGCACCTGCCGGCGAGTGAAGAACGATCCACCGGCGAGCGAGTACCCGTGCATCGATCGGTAGGCGGGCGTCGTGCCGACAACGTCCAACGGCGTGTAGGTGCTGTTCCCGTACGCCATCGTGGCCGATGCAGTGATCACCGGGGCAACTGAGATCACGTCCGGGTTGGTCGTCCGGTTCTCGAGGGCTCGGACGTCGGACTGCGTGAGGGAGGTGGCGGGGGTGGGACTTCCGGTGCTGGCGAAGGTCGCGCGAGGAACGACGACCAAGAGGTTCGTGCCGAGCTCCTGGATCTTGGCCTCCACCGCGGCCGAGGACCCGTTCCCCACCGCCACCAAGAGGATGACCGAGGCAACCCCGATCAGCATCCCGAGCATGGTGAGCGACGACCGCAGCCTGTTGGCCGCGATGCTTCCGAGCGCGACCCGCAGGGTGTCGAACCCGTTCATGCCGTCTGCCCGACACCGGCACGCGACGCTTCGGCCGGCGCATCCTGAAGGTGGTCGGCGACGATGCGCCCATCGCGCATCTCCACCACCCGACTCGCAAATGCAGCGACGTCGTGCTCGTGGGTGATCACCACGATCGTCCTGCCCTGCTCGTGGAGGCGGCGCAGCATCTCGAGCACGGACATCGAGGCCACGGTGTCGAGGTTGCCGGTCGGCTCGTCGGCAAGCACGATCGCGGGGTCGTTCACCACCGCGCGGGCCACGGCCACCCGCTGCTGCTCTCCGCCGGAAAGCTCTGATGGAAGGTGGCGGGCCCGCCGCACCAGGCCGACGGTCTCGAGGGCCTCGAGTGCCCGACGCTCCCGCTCGGCCCGCGCCACCCCCGAGTACACGAGCGGGAGCTCGACGTTGCGAAGCGCGCTCGATCCCGGGAGGAGGTTGAACGCCTGGAAGACGAGCCCGATCCGCCGGTTGCGGATCTCCGCCAGCTCGTTCTCGGTCCGGTGCCGGACGTCGACGCCATCGAGTCGGTAGCTCCCCCGGTCCACGTCGTCGAGCAGGGCGAGGACGTTCATGAGGGTGCTCTTGCCCGAGCCCGACGCCCCCACGATGGCGACGAGCTCGCCGCGTCGTACCGTGAGCGACACCCCCCGCAGAGCGTGGACCGCGCTGTGGGCGGCTCCATAGGTCTTCACCACCCTGCGGAGCTCGATGACCGGGGTGCTCGTGAACGGGTTCGTCATCCTCGACGACCGAGCTTTCCTCCCCCGCCGCCGTGGCCGCCGAGGCCGCCGAGGCCGCCTCCCAGGGTCCGCGCCGCCTTCCGTGTGATGGCTCCTATGGCGGGCGGTGAGATGGACACGGATGGAAGGACGACCGTCTCACCCACCGCGAGGTCCCCGTAGACCGCGGTGGTCGATGTACCCGCCAGGCCGATGACGACCGTCACCGGGGAGTCGACGCCTCGAGCCGAGCGAACCGTGACCGTGCCCACCCGTCCGGTCCCGTGCACCGCGCTGGACGGCACGGCGAGCACGTCGTTCACAGACGCAGTGACGATCGCCACTGTTGCCGACATGCCAGGTCTCACCGCGCTGGTCGGATGCGACAGCGTCAGCGTCACCGGGAACGTCACGACGCCGCCCGTTGTCGTCCCGACCTGTGCCACCGAGGCCACGGTGGCCGCGAGCTCGTGCCCGGGAAGCGCGTTCAGTGAGACGGTGGCCGGCTCGCCCTGGCGGATCGCCCCGATGTCCGCCTGAGCCACGGCACATGTGACGTCGAGCTGGGAGAGATCCTCCAGCGTCATGAAGTCTCCCGACGCAGTTCCCGCGGAAGATCCGCCCATCGCGGAGCTCCTCGCCCCGCCACCGCCTGCGATGCCCCCGGACGCGGTGGCCGCCCCGCCCGACGACTTCGCGGCCGGTGCGTTGCCCCCCGAACCGACCGTCTGGCCAACCTGCCCCTCAATGGCAGTGATCGTGCCATTCGCCGGTGCCACCAGCGTGGTGCCGCTCAGGTCCTGCCGGGCAGCGTCGACCGCCTGCTCGTCGGCGACCACCACGGCCTCGTCGGCGGCGATGGTCGCAGGGTTCCCCGGCGCGGTGTTGGTCCCCGCTGTGGTGGGCGACCCGGCGGCACCCTGGGCTGGAGAGGTGCCACCTTGCTCGTCCTGCGTGAGCCGATCCTGGGCCGAAGCCAAGTTGTCCTCGGCGACGGTCAGTGCCGACCGAGCAGCTGTCGCGCTGATCGACGCCAGCACCTCTCCCTGGACGACCTGCTGACCCACCGAGACATCGATGGCGGAGACAGTCCCCGTCATGGGAAACCCCAGCGAGTACGTCGCCGCCGCGACGACGGTCCCCGAGGCGCTCTCAGTGGCCTGGACCGTCCCCCTCGTCACGGTTCCGGTGATCGGCGGTGAGGATGCGGACGCCGAGGAGCCGCTGGCGATCGCGGAGATCACGCCGCTGGCGACGATCACCGCGCCGAGGAGCACGTCGAGCACCCTCCTTCCGGTGATCCATCGGGACCGCCTTGTCATCCCCTTTCCCTTTCCTTGCTCTTCCTTCCTCCCTCGGACCCGGCGCTCACGAAGGTAGGATTCGCCGGCCGAGCACATGATGGACCGCCCACGCGGTCATCTCGCCCGGCGCGTGTCCGAAGGTCTGAATGCGCCCCTCAGGTCCGAGTGGCACTGCTCGTACGTGGTGAGCGCCGCCTGTTGCGAGGCGGTCGGCGCCTTGTGGCCCGACCGATGTCGTCCGATCCTCCCATGGGGGCGGGCTGCCTCTGGAAGCAGGGCTCGGCAGATGGAGCTCGCTTCCTCACGCGTGGTATCGCCCGATGCCTTCGCAGGGGAGCCCGCAGCGCCCGACAGCGGATGCGTCGGCGGCGTGGCTCCGTGGGCCGAGAGGCATCTACGCGGGAACCAGGAGGCGTCCGCTCTGCTCGTTGGACATGAGGATGCCATGGGCCCGAGTCAACCAGGCCCTTCTGAGCGTCCCCTTTCAGATGGCTGTGGGTTTCCTGTCGTTCCTGTCGCACCCCCCCGGCCCTCGGGCGCGGTCGGAGTGGCTGCTGGCGCTTCACCTGCCCCCGGGAGGTGTCGGTCGACCGGCAGCCG
>JAJZVL010000124.1 GCA_021845725.1 Actinomycetes bacterium
GCGGATCGCCTGGCGCAGCGTCGGAGCGATCATCACACGGGTCGTCCGAGACGGCCGGGCGGCCCGTGACCCGTTCTCGGACCTCACGCGCATCGGCATCGACGAGATCAGCTACAAGCGCGGGCAGTTTTCTGGAGTGCCAGATCTGTCCCGGAGTGTGCGTGGGAAGGCGCATTGGCGAGGTTGTCGTCACACCCTCTGGATACCGTGCGCCACGTGCACAACTGTGAACCACACCGACACCGGAAGAACCAATGCAGACGCTTCGCGTCGCGCTGACCGAGACGCTCGCCTATTGGACGGTGCTCGACGACGACTGGCGCCCTGTCCCCGTTGCTGACGCGTACCTGCGTCACCTGCGCCTCGGAGCCGATCGGGCTGAGGGAACCACTCGGAGCTACGCGGGTGATCTGGCCTGCTACCTGAACTGGTGCGAACAGACCGGGCGCGACCTGCTGAGCGGGGCCAAGGGGCTCGCGATGTTCGTGGCGATGCTCAAGACCACGCCGGTCACCCGTGACGGTGCGGGCAAGGGTCGCCTTCGCAGCCCGAGACGGATCAACCACCTGCTCGTCGCAGTGCGCGAGCTCTACAAGCATGCCGTGGCAGAGGGTGCTCTCGATGCCTCGGTGCTCACCTGCCTCTACGAGGTCGGCGACGACCGCTACCTTCCGGCTGAGCTCCGGCCCGAGGGAGCGAGCATTCGCTATCGCGCTCGGCCACGCCACGTTCAGCGCACCGGCCGAAGCCCCCGGCCCTTGCCGGTGCGCCAGGAAGAGGTGACAGCACTCCTTCGGGTGACGCACTCCTGGCGGGAGCGTTTCATGCTCGCGGTGCTGTGGTTCTGCGGGCTTCGCGTCGGCGAGGTCCTCGGATTACGCCGATCGGACCTGCACTTCATCGCTTCGGCAGCGTCCCTTGGGTGTCCGATCCCCGGCCCGCACCTCCACGTGGTGGGACGCGACAACCCGAACCGCGCGCGGGCCAAGTCAGGAGACCGTAGCGTCCCGGTGCGAAACGAGATCCTCTCCTGCTACGACCGCTACGTCACTGAGCGCCGGGCGTGCCCGGCGGCAGAGAGCTGCGACTTCGTGCTCGTGAACCTCGGCCACGAACCGCTCGGCCAGCCCATGACGCCAGACACCGTGCGCAAGTGGCTGACCGCGCTGTCGCGGCGCGCTGGACTCGATCGCTCTCTTCGTCCGCACATGTTCCGTCACGCCACGGCAAACGAGCTGCTCCGCAGGGGGACGGCCATCGACGTGGTGAAGGAGCTCCTCGGCCACGCCTCGATTCACACGACCCAGACCTACCTGAACCCCGACGCCGACGCCTTGCGTGCGGCGGTGGAGAGCCTCGGTCCCCTTGGTGGGACGGCAAGACCATGACGACGGCCGCGCCAAGGCCTGCCGCTCCCCGTCGTGCTCTGCGTGACGGGGAGCTCGGTCGGCTGTCCGCCGCGGTCGACATCGAAAAGCTCGTCGGGCTCGGCTGGGACCCGGAGCGTCAGATGTTCAGCCCCGACGAGGGTCACTCCCTTCTCGGCTACTTCCGCTGTCCGGTGGTGGGATGTGGCAACGAAGGAACCTCCGACGAGCATTTGTGCGCCGGGTGCGCCACGCGCCGCAACGGCCAGCGACAGCTCGATCTCGAGGAGTTCTGCGCCGCGGGTCGGGGACCTGGTGCCCGGGTCGCTCCTCGGATGTGCCTGGTGTGTCGTCTGCCTGGCAAGGAGCGCCCGAGCGGCTCCTCGAACGGACTGTGCGCAAGCTGCGAGACCGTTCGGGTGTCGCGCGGACAGAGCGTCGAGGCGTTCCTTGCAGGCGACGATCGCTACGCGCCGGCTCGCCCACGCGCCGGATACGGCACGTGCATCGTCGAGGCCTGCGGACGCCTCGCCGCCCATACGAGCCGGCTGTGCAACGCCCACCATTTCTCCTGGCGGCGCGCGGGGCGGCCTGTGCTCGAGCCCTTCGCCCGGAGGTCGGTCAGCGCGAGACGCGACAACACCGGCACGGTGGCGATGGCGGGACTGCCGCAGCGGGTGGTGCTCGAGATGCTCCTCGGGATCCAGGCCGCCATCGCCGACGGTCGCAAGCTCCCGCCGACCACCTTGCGTGCGGCAGTCATGCACGTGCGATCGAGTGCACCCGAGACCATGAGCGATCTCGATGCGGCCGAGCTTCCCTCACCGGTGCGCCACTTCGTGCGCCTGGCCGTGAGCGAAGCAGCGCTTGCCTGCTCGAGTATCGAGGCCGAGTGCAACAAGGACGTCTGGGATCTGCGCCACTGGGGAAAGCGCGGGCGGCTCTCGTTCGTCGGCGGGAAGGCCTTGAAGCAGAACGGACGAGCCTGGGCACGACCGATCACCCAGGGGTGGCTCAAGGCTGCCGCCAAGTCCTGGGCTGCCGACGCGCTGGTCTCGAGAGGGAAGGTGAGCGTGCAGAGCACCTTGAACGCGCTCGGCATGTTCTCCGAGCAACTCGGACGCCGCGACGACGCCGGCGAGGACCCGGGCGCGCTCTCACGCCGCGACGTCGAGGCCTTCCTCGCCCGCCTCGGCCGTCTTCAGCAAGCTGGATCGCTCACCGCCTACGTGCGGTGCCACGTCGTGGACCACCTGGCGAGGTTCCTTCGAGACTGCAGGGCACTCGGGCTCACGCGCCCAGATGGCCCGATGCAAGGCCTCGCCGACGACGTCGCGCTGCGGCGGAGCGATCGCCCCGCGCCACCGCGCAAGGAGGACGGGGAAGTCGGCCGGGCCCTCCCCGAGGCGGTCCTCGCCCAGCTGCTCAGCGAAGAGAGCCTGTCGCTGCTCGAAGAGCTGGCGGGGCCGATGGCCCGGGGTGCGGTCGAGCTCCAAGCCGGCGTGGGTCGGCGCACCAGCGAGCTGTGCGGGCTCAGGTTCTCGTGCCTCGACTACGACGAGCACGCGGGCCAAGACGGCGCGCGCGTGGCCAGCCCGGTGCTGGTCCACGACATGCCGAAGGTCGGCAGGGTCGGCTACCGCCTCCCGATCCACGATCGAGAGGCGAAGATCATTGCCGCCCAACAGGTTCGCGTACGCGCGGCGTTCCCCGCCACGCCTCCCGAGCGCTTGGCACTGTTCCCCCGCCCGCTCAAGAACCCAGACGGCACACGATCGGTTGCGGCCAACTGGCTCGAGCGCGTCATGCGCACGTGGGTCGATGCGCTGCCGCATCTCGATGGTCCGGAGACCGACGCCAGAGGTCGCCCGGTGCCCTTCGATCGATCCCGTGCCTTTCCCTATGCTTTTCGTCACTGCTTCGCCCAGCGCCATGCCGATGCTGGGACTGACATCGATGTGCTCAAGGAGCTGCTCGGGCACGACACCATACGGGTCACCGGCTCCTACTATCGGGTGACTACGCGCCGAAAGCGCGCCGCCCAGGACGCGCTCGGAGCGCTCCAGATCGACGCGGCCGGTCGCCTCGTGCGTCGGGGCGTCACCGCTCTCGAAGACGCCGAGGCACTGCGTGAACAGATCGGACAGGTGGCGGTTCCCTTCGGCATCTGCACCGAGCCCAGAAACGTCGCCGCCGATGGGCGCTCGTGTCCCTTCAGGCACCGCTGCATGGGGTGCACCTACTTCCGCACCGACCCCTCCTACCAGCCCGAGCTCAGGGCCTATCTCGCCAAGCTCGTCGAAGACCACGAGCGCCTCGCCGCCGCGGTCCCACAGCTGGCCGAGTGGGCCAGGAGCGACGCCGCGCCGAGCGAGGAGGAGATCGAAGCGGTGCGGAACTTGATCCGCTCGAACGACGAGGTGCTCGAGAGCCTCGACAGCTCCGAGCGCGAACGGCTCGAGTCCGCGATCTCCACCCTTCGAAAGGCACGAGCCTCGCTCACCAGCACCTTCCCCGTCGAGTTGCGAGGCCTCGTCCGGCCGGTCCGCCCCACGTTGTTCCCCGGCATCGAGCGCAGCGTCGAGGAGGAGGCGAGCGGTGGCTGAGCGCGCCGAGCACCTCGTCCGCCTGCGCCGTGCGGATTCGAACGCCAAGGTGGCGCGGGTTCTCTCGGTCCTCGACTCCATGGTCGCCGCCGGCGAGCCTCCGGTGCTCGCGGTCGTTGCCCGCAAGGCGGCGGTGAGCCGCCGGTTCATCTACGACCACCCCGAGCTGCGCGCGGAGGCAGAGCGCCGTGCAGCCGAGATCGCCGATCGCCAGACCTCGCGCGTCTCTGCCAGCATGCGCGTGACGACCGCATCCCTTCGCGCAGACCTCGAGAACGAGAGGGCGCGTACCCACCGCCTCGAGACCGAGCTGTCTGCCCTCAAGCGTCGCCTCGGCGAACTGCTCGGCCACGAGGTGATGGCAGAAGACGCCGCCCTTGCCTCGAGGGACAGCGCTTCCACGGGGGTTCGGGGCGCGGAGCTCGAACAGGCGCTTTTCGAGTCCCAGGAGTCTCTCGCGCGGCGCACCGAGGAGCTCGAGGCCGCCCGCCAGATCAACCGCGAGCTCCTGGGGAGGCTCAACCGCGCACAGCGGTGATCGCCGGTGGCGCTCACATGTGCGCCACACGAAGCACCAGGTCAGAAGTCTTAACTCACACTCGCGACCCCAGAAAAGGGCAGAACTACCTGGTCGTGGTCGTCGACCACGACTCGGGTCGGCTGGTGTGGGTGGGGATGGGCCGTGAGAAGAAGACGCTCGAGGGCTTCTTCGACCTGTTGGGTGAGGAGCGCTGCGCACAGA
>JAJZVL010000125.1 GCA_021845725.1 Actinomycetes bacterium
CGTCTCGTGCGTCCTCTTCGACCGGGTCGCGGCTTGGAGCCTGGGTGAGGGTGGAGCAGGTGCCGGTGACCGTGAACCCGGCACCAGTGAGCAAGCGGCGGTGCTCGGCCAGGGTGAGGAACCGGGCGCCTTGGTAGAAGGGGTGGCCGGCGCGTCCCTGAGCCTCGTAGCGGCGGCCCCAGGCGCTGTCGAGCGGGACGACACCGGCGACGAGGCAGCCCGAGGGGGCGAGCACCCGATACGCCTCTGCGAGGAGGGCGGCGGGGTCGTCGGCGAAGCAGAGCGTGGCGACGACCACCACGGCGCCGAAGGTGCGGTCACCGAACGGCAGGCGCTCTCCGGCACCCTGGACCACCACCACCGAGCGCTCGGCGGCAAGCCGGAGCGGCGACCGGACCGGATCGATGCCGATCTCCAGGCCGAGGGCGGCGGCGAAGCGCCCCGAGCCGACGCCGACCTCCAACCGGGGACCGGGCCCCGGGGGGACGAGCGGGCGCAGGCAGGCGACCTCGAGACCAAATAGCAGCCGACCGGATGCAGTGTCGTACCAGGCGTCGTAGCGGGCGGCGAGCTCCTCGAACACCGAGATCGGCTTCCTCTTCGCGCCCGTCGTCCTTCCCCCTCAGTGGCGCCCGAATTCAGCGAGGCTCGGTGCGGAGGTCGGAAAGCTCGCTCGTCACCTCGGCGAGCGCCTCCTCGAGGTCCCGCCGACGCTCCTCGAGCACCCGCCGGCGGCTGGTCATCTCCTCTTCGCGCGCACGCCCGGATTCACCTTCGCGCTCGAAACGCGGGCCTCGCCCGTGACCGCCGCAGCAACCCGGGCCGCCGCAGCAGCCTCGACCACGGCCCCGCGGGCCGCGCTCGACATCGTCTCGTCCCATCGTCTTCATCATGGTTCTCCTCCTTGGTCACTTCGGTCGAGTTCCTGGTGGATCTCGCCTCTTGGCATGCCGTGCAGTCGGTTCGCAGCACCGAGGGCCTCGTAGCGGGTGAGCAGCGCGCCGATCCGCTCGCTTCGGGCCCGAAGCGACGCCACCCAGGCGTCGAGCAGGGCGGCGCCCTCGCCGGTCAGGCGGTAGACGCGCTTCTGGGGTCCGGGGGCCTCCTCGCTCCACGTCGAGGCGACGAGGCCTTCCTCCTCGAGGGAGCGCAGCAACCGGTAGAGGTTGCCGAAGTCGACGCGGCCTTCGCCGAGCAGCGCTTCGAGATCCTCCGCGAGCTGGTAGCCGTGGCTTCGGCCCTCGGCCAGCAACAGCAGCACGGCCGGCTCGGCGAAGCGCTCGATGCGCGCCCGGACCTCGAAGCGGCCCGGACCGACCCGGCAGCGGCAGCGTGGCTGGCGATCGACTCTCATCGTCACCGGAGTATAGGTGTCTTACATAGGTAAGCGCGCGAGGTTTGGCCGAGGCGCGAGGTTGCGCTGTACCGCACGCCTCTGTTATCCATAGATCCATGGAATATGGAACCTCTGCCGATGGACGGCCGGATCTCTACGAGCAGCTCGCCCGCATCGGCAAGGTGGTCGTCCACCCCAAGCGCGTCGAGCTGCTCGACCTGCTCTGCCAGGCCGAGCGCAGCGTCGAGGCCCTCGCGCAGGCGGTGGACCTCAAGCTCTCGACGGCGTCCGCGCACCTCCAGGTGATGCGACAGGCTCGCCTCGTCGAGACGCGGCGGGAGGGAAACCGCGTCTACTACCGAGCGGCGGGCGAGGAGGTCTGCCGCTTCGTCAGCGCGCTCGGCGACCTCGGCCGGGCGCGTCTGGCGGAGATCGACCAGATCCTTCGTGCCGTCGAAGCACGTAGCGAGAGCGCCGAGCGGGTGACCCGTGACGAGTTGCTCGAGCGCGCCCGGTCCGGCGAGGTGGTCGTGCTCGACGTCCGCCCGCTGGAGGAGTACACGGCCGGGCACATCCCAGGAGCGATCTCGCTACCCCTCGAGCACTTGGAGGCCCATCTCGATGACCTCGACCCCGGCCTCGAGGTCGTCGCCTACTGCCGAGGGCCGCTGTGCCTGCTCGCGCCTGAGGCGGTCGCAGCCCTCCGGGCCCGGGGGCTGCGCGCGCGCTGTTTGGAGGACGGCCTCCCCGAGTGGCGCCAGGCCGGCCTCCCCGTCGCCACCGGCATCGAGCACGCCGGTGAGGCGTCGGCGGACGGCAGCGAGAAGAACCTCGGCCCGCGCACATGAGCACCGTGGACAACGAGACCGTCTGCCTCGACCACAGCTCCACGACGGCGATCGCTCCCGAGGCGCTCGAGGCGCTGCTGCCGTACCTGCAGACCGCCGACGGCAGCCCTTCGAGCAGCCCGCAACGGCCAGCCCCTTCGGGCACCTCGAAGCCAACGGCCCGCTGCGCGCTTCGCAGATCTGCTCGCACAGCTCTCTGTCGGCGTTTCCGGGCTCGTCAGCCATGCCCCTATCAACCTGACCTTGTCGAACACACGCTCTTCGTCTCGTTCCGAGGGGTGGCCGGCGCGGACCTCCTCGGCCGGGCGCCGGGCATCACTGCCTCGATCGGTTGGACATGCCACACCGCCGGAGAGGTGCCGTCTGCGACCCTTGCCGCCATGGAGGCCGCCCCCGAGGTCGCCCACTCGGCGATGCGGCTCTCGCTCGGCCGGGACACGACCGGCGTTCCGGTCCCCCTCATCGTCGACGCCCTCGTCGCTGCCTGGCGCCGGGCACGCGACGAGCACTACCTGCCTCAGACCTCGAAGCGAAGAGGAGACAAGTGAGCATGCCAATGAAGATCCTCGTCGTGCTGAACGACCCTCCCTATGGCACCGAACGCTCCTACAACGGCCTTCGCCTCGCGGGGTCCCTGGCGCGGCGGGACGGCGTCGAGGTGCGCGTCTTCCTCTTCGGCGACGCCGTGGGCTGCGCGCTCTCGAACCAGAAGGTGCCTGACGGCTACTACCACCTCGACCGCATGGCGACCGCCGTGCTCCGCCACGGTGGTGAGATCGGCTGCTGCGGCACCTGCATGGATGCCCGAGGCTTCACCGACGAGGTGCTCGTCACGGGCGCCCGGCGCTCCACCTTGGACGAGGCGACCGACTGGACGATCTGGGCTGACAAGGTGGTGACGTTTTGAGCTCCCGCGTGCGCATCGTCATCCTCGGCGGCTCCTTCGGCGGGTTGAGCGTCGCATACGAGCTGCGCCGGCACCTCTCCCCCGAACGGGCGGAGATCACCCTCGTCGCCAAGGACGAGCGCTTCAGCTTCGTCCCGTCCTTTCCCTGGGTGGCGATGGGACGCCGCACCCTCGAGCAGATCTCCTTTCCGCTCGCCGCCCCGCTCGCCTCACGCAAGGTCCGGTTCTTGAACGAGACGGTCACGGGCATCGACACCGACGCCAAGGTCGTCACGACTGCACGCAGAGAACACCCCTACGACTTCTTGGTCATCGCCACCGGGCACCGGAGCGCGAACGAGGCAGTCCCCGGCCTCGGACCCTTCGACGGGCCCGGCCACTCGCCGATGTCGGCACCCGAGACCATTGAGCTCGCCGGTGCGATCCGCTCGCTCCTTTCGGACCCAGGGCCAGTCGTCGTCGGCGCCGCGCCCGGAGCAAGCTGCATCGGCCCGGTCTACGAGCTCGCCTTCGGTCTCGACCACCTGCTCCGGCAACGCAAGCTCCGTCATCAGGTCCCGATCAGCGTCCTCACCCCCGAGCCCTCCCTCGGCCACATGGGCATGGGCGGAGCAGGCAAGATCCGCCAGCTCCTCGAAGCGGCTCTCGAAGAGCGCGACATCGCCTATCGGACCTCCATCGCGATCACCAAGATCACTCGAGAGGCCGTCGAAACCGAGGGGCTTCCCCCTACGCCATCCGTGTGCTCCATCGTCATCCCACCCCTCGCGGGCGTCGAAGCCGTCGCCACGAGCCCGGGACTGTCCAACCCCAAGGGCTTCATTCCCGTCGACGCCCGCTACCGCCATCAGCTCGCAGATGGGGTCTACGCCGTCGGGGTGGCCGTCGCCCTCCCTCCGGCGGACGAGACCCCCGTGCCGGTCAACTTTCCGAAGACCGGGCACATGACCGAGCAGATGGCAGAGATCGCCGCCAGGGACATCGCGGCGCGCATCGACGGACGAGAAGGTGCGACCGCGGAGCTCTCCGCTCGCTGCGTGCTCGACATGGGCGACCGCGGCGTGTACATGGCCGTCGACCCGGTACGCCCACCACGCGACAAGATCCCGACCGTCTCCGAGGGACGTCCCTGGCTGCTCGCCAAGCAGGCCTTCGAACGCGCCTACCTCGCCACCGCTCGTCGTGGGCGCAAGGTTCCTACGACGATCGGCTGGTGAAGCGCCGCTCGCGCTCGAGAACCTCGCCCAGCTACCGAACCAGCTCGAAGCTCGGGCCGCGACCCACCTGATCCGCGCCGAGTCCGTCGCCAAGGACGGACATGCCGCCAACACGACCGTCAGGTATGACCCTCGCAAGCTACGCCGTCGGGGCGGGGACCTGCGGCGGGCAACTGCGGCGGGCAACTGCGGCGGGCAACTGGCTGAGGGACGCCCTACGGGCCATCTTCGCCAGCGACCTCGACGACGCCAAGGTGGAACACCTGCTCGACCGCTTCTACCCGCACGCTTCGCGCC
>JAJZVL010000126.1 GCA_021845725.1 Actinomycetes bacterium
CTCGACTTTCTCACCTACACCGAGACGTCCTCCCAGGCCAGGCGGATGACGCAGATTTCCTGTGGCGTGACCGGCGCTGGGTCGGGCCGCCGAAATTGGGCGGCGATGATCACGCGGCGAAGCTTGGCGAGCATGTCGAGGACCGAGGGTTGGGCCTTCTGGCGATACCAAGGGGCGAGGGCACGGACCGCCTCGACGTCATGGCCATCATGGCCCGCCGTCGCGTACCAGCAGATCGCAAGGGTGTTCACGACGAGCCCGAAGGGGACCGTGCGCTCCACTGCCCTCTTGAGCCGGTTGCGGGCCTGGCCGACGCCGCCGAGCTGCTTGGCGTCTTCGATCGCGACTTCGATCGACCAGCGCGCCGCGTAGCGTTCGACGACCTGGGCGGCAGTGGCGTTGAGATCAGTGGTGACGAGGGCGATGTCGTAGCCGCTCTTCGAGCGGTCCCGGACGAAGACGACCCGGACCTGTTGTGGCCCGAACACGCCGTACCACAAGCAGCGAAGCACTGCGGTCGAGACGGTCGCGGTCGTCCCATAACGGGTGAGGGTGGTCGGAGCGAAGGCCACGCTGGTGGCGAGTGCGGCGAGCGAGCCGAGCTTGTTCCCCTTCAGGTGGGGACGGCCGCGCCGACCGGTTCGTGGAGGTGCCAGGTCGTAGAGCGACGCGTTGGACCGCAACCGCGTCGTCCAGGTCACCGACCCTTTGAGGCCGCGCAGCACTTTGCGCGCGTAGGCGGAGTCGGCGACCACATGGATCGTACGACCGGGCAGGGCGACGCTGAGCGCCTCTACGAGCCGACGAGCCAGCGCGAGGCGGGAGGAGTCGTCACTGTGCTTTCTGACGAGCGCGAACCCGACCGGCAGTGCGATCGGCCGGTCGAGGAACCCGAGACGCACGACGATCGCCAAGATGACCCAGTTGTTCCCATACCCCACCTTGGCCTTGCCGACCGCCGATCCGTCGTGGAACCAGCTGGCGGCGTGGACCTTGGGCCCCCGCCGGTGGAACAGCGTGTCGTCGATCGCAACGCTGACGGCCGCATCGGCTGGCACCAATAGGCGCACGACCAGGCGGGCTGCGACACAGGACACCTCCTCCATCGACCAGTGGGCGTGGGAGAAGAACCGGTGCGCACGGTGGTGGCTCCAGCTCTGTGACAGCCCGGCCCCGACGAGCATCCCGCACACGGTTCGCCGGGCGCTCTGGGTGACGAGCCCGCAGGCGAGCGCCATGAACACCGGAAAGGTCCAAGCGGAATAGCACCCCCGGAACTCGGCGAGCAGCTCTTCGAGCGACGACGGCACCGCCGGCTGGTCACGACCAGCACCCCGACGGCTCTTCTCTTCCGACCGTGCCATGGCACCCCCTGTGCTCGACCCGTCGGCCTGTATACCGACGGACCGAGCAGATAGGGTGGATGGTGTGGTCGAGGAGCGAGGGGGGCTGGTGCTCTCAGCCAAGCAGCGACGCGAGCAGCGCAGGATCGCCTCTGCGATCGCGAGCATCGATCTCGCGCTTCCTGGCTCGGTCGAGGTCCGGCGCACCCGCTGCGGCAAGCCGAGCTGCCGCTGCCACACCGACGACGCAGCGCGCCACGGCCCCTACATCGTGTGGACCCGCAAGGTGAACGCCCGCACGGTCACCAAGGTGCTGAGCGAGGAGGAGCTCGCCGGCTACCGGAGGTGGCTCGACAATGCCCGCCGACTACGCGAGCTCGTCGACGAGCTCCACAAGCTCACCTTGCAGATCGTCGAGGAACACCAGGACCGACCACGTCGGCAGCTGGGGGGCGCTAAGCCTACGCGGGCGGTAACCCGCCCTCGACGGACCACAGCTGGGGGCCCTCAGGGATAGGGCTGGGCAACCTCGAAACTGCGAAAGTCGAGGTTGAGAGCATTCCGCCCCAATTCACCGCTGGCGGGGGCGGTCCGAGACCGAGAAAGCTCAGGGCGGCAAGGAGCAGGATGCCGTTGGCGACGGCGAACGTGGCTGTGACGACGAGGACGCCGAGCACGTTTCTCACGACGTGGCGAAGCACGATCCGCATGGGGCGCTCCCCGAACATCTTCGAGGCGGCGACGTAGTCGTGGGTCCGGATGACGAGCACTTCGCCGCGCACGAGCCGAGCAGTGCTCGGCCAGGACATGAAGCCGAGGATCAAGATGACCGTCAAGTTGCTCGGAGTGACGATCGCAGCCAAGAGGATCAGGATGAGGATTGTCGGAATCGCAAGGAAGGTGTCGACGACCCGCATGATGACGGCATCCGCCGCTCCCCCGACGAACCCTGACACGGCTCCGAAGAACGTGCCGAGCACGACGGAGATGAACGCCATCCCCAGCCCTACCTCGAGTGAGGACTGGCCCGCGACCATGAGCCTGCCCAGGACGTCGTAGCCCACTGTGTCCGTGCCGAGCGGATACTGCCGCCCAGGGGCGATATTGCGGGTCAGCAGGTCGGCGGTGACCTGGTTCGTGTGGTAGAAGACGGGCCCCACGAAGCTGAAGAGCACCATGAACAGGACGATCACGAGCCCGGTGACGCCGATCTTGCTGGAGAGGAACTCGGCGGCGGCCAGCCGCCAGGGGCTCTTCGCCCGCCCGCCGGCATAGTCCGGCTCGGGTTCGGGAACACCTTCGAGACGGCCGGCCAGGGCCGCGGGCACCGTCACGCTGCGTACCGGATACGCGGGTCGGTCACGGCGTAGACGACGTCGGACAGAAGGTTCCCGACGACGGTCGCAGCGCCGACGACCACGACGAAGCCCATCAGTACCGCGAAATCATGGCGGGCCGCAGCCTGCCAGAACAGCCACCCCATGCCGGGGTAGTTGAACAAGGCTTCGACGATGATGGCGCCTCCGAGCACTGTGGGCAGGCTCAGCCCGACCAGGGTGACGATCGGCATGACGCTGTTGCGGAACAGGTGGCGCCTCACCAGCTGGCTGTTCGATACCCCCTTCGCCCGGGCCGTGCGAACGTAGTCCTGGAGAAGGTTGTCGATCACCGAAGAGCGCATGTACCTCGAGTACACCGATACGGTCGTGATCGTGAGCGTCGCGACGGGGAGCACCATCGCGCCGGGGTCGTGAAACGACGCCGTGACGCTCGCTCCCTGGGGGCCTTCGGTGGGGAACAGGTGGAGCTTCGAGGCGAACGCCACGATGAGGAGGATCCCCAGCCAGAATGTCGGCATCGAGTAGCCGACGAACGACAACGTCGTGAGCGCGTGGTCGATCGGCTTGTTCCGGTGCATCGCCTGGAAGAGGCCCATGGGGATCGCGATCACCAAGGCGAAGACCAGAGCCGAACCGACCAGCAGGGCCGTCTTCGGCAGGTCCATCGCGAGCAGGGACCCCACGGACTGGTCGAACGTGTACGAGAAGCCCAGGTTCCCGTGCACCAGCCGGTCGAGGTAGAGCCAGTACTGGACCGGCAGCGGGCGGTTGTAGCCGTTCGCCACGTCGAAGGCACGGATCGCTCCGGGCGTGGCGCGGCGCCCGAGCATTGCCCGCGCCACGTTCCCGGGCAAGAAGTGCAGGAGGACGAAGGTGACCAACGTCACGAGGACGAGCACCACCACTGCCTGGATCAGGCGACGCACGAGGTACCCTGCCATCAGTCCCCCGGTACGAGACGCCGCCCGCGCCGCACCCCGAGCCACTCCCCGTCTCGCACCACGACGGTCCCTTGCTGCATGACGAGGTGGATGCCCTGCGGGGGGACTCTCGGCTCCGAGTACGTCCCTCGGTCCATGATCGTGTCGGGATCGAGCACGACGACGTCCGCCACGCGTCCCGGGCACAGCCGACCGCGGCTGGTCAGTCCGAAGACGTCGGCCGTGAGGCTGGTCATCTTGCGCACCGCGGCTTCGAGGCCGAGGATCTGGCGTTGGCGGACGTACCGGCCGAGGACCCTGGGAAAGCTCCCGTAGAGGCGAGGGTGCGGCTTCCCGACGAGATGGTCGGGATCGCCGTCGGTGCAGACGCTCGTGCGGGGATGGGCGAGCACCTGGAGCATGTCGGCCTCGTCCATCGAGAAGTCCACGATCGTGGCGGTGAGCCGGCTCTCCGCCAGGAGCTGCACGACGACCTCGAAGGGATCGACGCCGAGGCTCGACGCCAGTTCGGCCAGCGTCGCGCCCTCGTGCTCGGGAGACGCTGCGGACGCCACCTGGATGCGGTCGTAGCCCTCCCCGGCGATGATGTTCTCCCACGAGCCATCGTCGCCCTCGATGTCGCGGCGGGCCTGCGCTCGGCAGGCTGCATCGTGGAGGCGCCGCATGACGGCGTCCGCCCCACCTTCTTGGAACCAGGGCGGCAAGCAGGCAAGGAGCGTGGTCGAGCTCGCGTCATAGGGGTAGACGTCCTGGTTCACGTCGACGCCCTCGCGCCGCGCGTCGTCGAGCTGCGCCAAGGCTGAGCCGACACTCCCCCAGTACGGGACGCCAGCCGCTTTCAGGTGCGAGATCTGGACGCGCACGCCGGCCCGGCGTGCCACGTCGAGCGCTTCGGCGATGCTCTCGTGGAGATTGCGGCCTTCGTCGCGCATGTGGGTGGCGTACACGCGACCTTCTGGGAGC
>JAJZVL010000127.1 GCA_021845725.1 Actinomycetes bacterium
CTGCTCGTCGCCGGCGGCGCTCCGACGCCCCAGGCGTCGACACCCGACTGGCTGTCTTGGGGCGCCACGTGCGGAGTCGACACGTGCACAGGGCCCGGCATCGAGCACCAGTGGCGGTCTGGTGTGGGAACCACCGCCGACGGCGCGCTCGTCTACGTCACCGGGCCGGCCCTGTCACCGCTCCAGCTCGCCGAGCTGCTGGTGCGCGCAGGCGCGATCCGCGGCATGCAGCTCGACATCAACCCGTACTGGCCGGTCTTCGTCACCTACGACCCCGCCACACCGAACGGAGCCGCATCCCCGGCGAACGGCGCCAAGCTCGTCGCCTCGACGGTGCAGGGACCGGCCACCTTCTTCGACCCCGCCTGGGCCCGGGACTTCATCACGATGTCGGCGCGGCCAGCGGGAAGCTGAGCGCCGGGCCCTCGGGGCACGAGCGCTCCCGCACCACCCACGTCGCGCGAAGGGACCGGCAGGGCGGATCAGACGATCCGCCCTGCCGGCTCACGTGTCTCTGGAGCGTGGGGAGGACGTCTGGCCCACGCCGGGGATAGACGCCTCGAGGGCGTCACGCCGCCGAGCAACTGGAGCCACACGACGAGACGGTCGTTCGGGTCGTCGAGGTGGACGCCGGTCAGCTTTTCGACGCGCCGCAGGCGGTAGCGAATGGTGTTGGGATGAACCGACATCACCTCGGCCGCCGCGCGGTAGTCCCCGTTCGCCTGGATCCAGGCGAGCACACTCGCGGCCATATCAGTCTGGTTCTCCGCGTCCAGCTCGACAAGCCGAGTGATGCCCGGGTGTGCGAGCTCTGGGTGCTCCCCGAGGAGCTCGGAGAAATGGGTGAGGAGGATGTGGCTTCGTACGTCGGCCAACCGGACGATGCGGGGCATTCCGCCGAACGTGGTCGCCATCGCGAGGATCTGGTCGACTTCGGCACGGCGCGATCGGAGATCGGCTGGGCTCCCGGCGAGCGCGGCCATGGCAACGTGAACCTCGCCGATGTCGGCACCGCCGAGCAGCGCGAGCAGGTGCTCCGCGAAGCGCAGCGCGGACCGGTCCGGCTCCTTGCCGGTGGCCAGTACGTAGACCGCCCGATCGGTGACGGTGACCACCCCGCGTGGGAGCACTGCCAGGCACGCACGCCGCGCGTGACGATCGATCTCCGAGAGCAGCGCCGCTGGTTGATCCGTCCACGACACCGTCACCCCGAGGAGCACTGAACGGTCGGAAGCAGGAAGGCCGAGCCGCAGCCAGGCGGTCGCAGGGGTGAGGCGCCCATCGAGCAGACCACGGAGCAACTCGGCGCGCTGCAGGCGTTCCAGGTCGTCGGAGCTGTGCCGCCGAAGCAGAGCGAGCGCCGCAAGGCGCGCGCCATCCGCGACGCTGCGCTCTGCGACGGCATCGGGAGGCAGCGCACCTTCGATGGCCCACAGCGTTCCGATGGCCATCGATCCGGCGCGGATCGCCGTTGCCATCCGGGGGAGCTCGTCGCCGGATCCTGGAAAGCGCACGACACCGTTCGACGCCAGAACTTTCCGGTACTGGTCGGGGTCGTCAGGTCCGGCCGGGACCTGGCGATCCAGGATGCCCCTGCGTCGCAGCTCGTCGATACGTTGCCCCGGAACGGTCGAGTACGCCAGGACGTGGTGTGCCAGATCCTCGATCGCCACCGACCCCCCGACCGCTGCGGCGACCGCATTGGCGACCGCGAACAGCTCGTCTCCCGGCGTGACGCCCGGGAACATCTCGCCGGGCGCCGGCTCGAGCGTCGACGACATCAGGCCGTCGAGGTGGCGCCACGACACTTCGTCCGCAGCCACGAGGACTGCCACTCCGGACCTCTCCGCGCTCGTGACGAGGGGGGCGAGGTCACGACCGTGACGCTTCACCACCACGGCGGCGGCCCCGGAGGTGCCGGCGCTGCGCACGATGGCCGTGGCGGACGGGCCGCTCGGCTCCTCGGTGACGAGGAGGAGGACGACACCCGGGCCGAATGCGACCTCGTCGGCCGCATCGACGAGCTCGGTCCTCGTCAGGACGACGTCCAGCCCGCGAGGAGCCACGAGGACGTCGAGCAATGCCGGCCCCATGGTGCCGAGCAACCGGTCGAGCGACTGCGCTTCCGACTGCGCTTCCGACTGCGCTTGCGACTGCGCTTCCGACTGCAATTCTGTCCGATTGGCTAACACTCGGCTTGCATCATAGTACGATCGTCAATTGACCCCCCAAAGGGCCGGACTTAGGGTGGACCGGTGGTGCAGACGGGTCCTTCGGTACCTGACGGCCAGCTCGCCGACGTCCTCCCGCCGACGGCCGACATCGACGCCGCTGGGCATCTCTCGATCGGCGGCTGCCGCTTGTCGGACCTGGCCGATGCGTACGGCACGCCGGTCTACGTGCTCGACGAGGACGCACTGAGGGGTCAGGCGCGGCGGTTCCGTCACGAGCTCGAGCGCCGGTGGTCCTCTTCGCGTGTCGTCTTCGCCTCCAAGGCCTTCCCGAGCACCGCCATCTACCGGCTGATGGCGGAAGAGGGCGTCGGAGCCGACGTCGCCGGCGGAGGGGAGCTCGCCATGGCGCTGGCGGGCGGCATGGACCCCGCGTCCATCATCGTGCACGGCAATGCCAAGACCGATGCCGAGCTCCGCATGGCCGTCGAGGCCGGGGTGGGCCTCGTCGTCATCGACAACTTCGACGAGCTCGACCGCCTGGAGGCCATCGTGACCGGCGAGCAGGGCGTCCTCGTCCGAGTGCTGCCGAACGTCCACCCACAGACCCACGATGCCATCAGCACCGGCCAGCAGGGGTCGAAGTTCGGTCTCCCGCTGCCGGAAGCTGCCGCGGCGATCTCGCGGCTCCGTCGCAGCGACCACCTTCGCCTGGACGGGGTGCACGTTCACCTCGGCTCCCAGATCCTGGACACGGCCCCATGGGCGGCGGCCGTCGAGCGCGTCGCCGCCCTCGGCGACTTCGACGTCTACGACCTCGGCGGCGGCCTCGGCGTCAAGTACACCCGAGACCAATCGTGCCCGTCGGTCGAGGCGTGGCTCGGTGCGCTCACCGACGCAGCCCGTCGTCACCTCCCGGCCTCGGCGACCCTGGTGATCGAGCCCGGCCGCAGCATGGTCGCCCGGGCCGGGATGACGGTGTACCGCGTCGTGTCCGTCAAGCGCGGCGAGCCGACGTTCGTCGCCGTGGACGGAGGCATGGGCGACAACCTCGAGGTGTCCCTCTACGGGCAGGTGTTCGAGGCCGTCGCCGTGGACGATGCGCTGGCGACGGGCCCGCCCGTCGAGCTCGTCGGCCGGCACTGCGAGTCCGGTGATCGACTGGTGAGCGGCGCGCTGCTTCCGCACCTCGTGCCCGGCGACGTCGTCGCGGTGGCCGCGACGGGCGCCTACTGCTTCACGATGGCCAACAACTACAACGGCGCGCTGCGGCCGCCGGTGGTGCTCTGCCGGGATGGCGAACCCCGGCTGGTGGTGCGGCGCGAGACCATCGCGGACCTGCTGCGGCGCGACGTGCCGACGCGACGTTCCCACGACCCAGGCCGCGCAGGTCCAGAAGGCCCCATGAGCACCCCGACGGGCGGTCGGCACGCGTGAGACGAGTGGTCATCACCGGTGGCCTCGTGGTGGACGGGACGGGGTGTCCGGGCCGGCTCGCCGACGTCGACATCGTGAGCGGCCAGGTTGCGCAGATCGCTCCTGCCGGCTCCCTCCGGCACGCCGACGCGGACCGGGTCGAGGACGCGAGCGGGCTGGTCGTGTGCCCAGGTTTCATCGACCCGCATTCGCACTCAGACGAGTCGCCGCTCGAGGTCCTCGACGACACCAGCAAGATCCTCCAGGGGATCACCACCGAGATCGTCGGGAATTGCGGCACAAGCCCCGACCCGCGCCCGCACGGTGGCTTCCGAGGGCTCTACGAGCGGCTCGACGACGCGGGCTACGTCACGAACTACTGCCCGCTCGTGGGCCACGGCCGGCTGCGCGAGGCGGTGATGGGGATGAGGAGCGCAAGGCCCGACGCCGAGAAGGCTCGCCAGATGGCCCGCATGCTCGACGACGCCATGGAGGCAGGCGCGTGGGGCTTGTCGAGCGGCCTCATCTATCCACCCGGCATCTTCTCTGACGCTGACGAGATGGTCGCGTTGGCCCAGAGGCTCCCAGAAGGTCGCGTGTACGCCACCCACATGCGCGACGAAGGCCGCAATCTCCACGAGAGCATCGCCGAAGCGCTCGACGTGGCACGCCGGGCCGGCGTGCGCGTCCAGATCTCGCACCTGAAGGCGGCAGGCGTCCCGTACTGGGGGAGTGTCGGCTCAGCCTTGGCGCAGCTCGACGACGCGCGGCGCGAGGGTGTCGACGTGAACCAGGACGTCTACCCCTATGACGCGAGCTCGACCACGCTCCTTGCCTGCTTGCCGCCCTGGTTCCAAGAAGGTGGGGCGGACGCCGTCATGCGGCGTCTCCACGATGCAGCCTGCCGAGCGCGGGCCCGCCGCGACATCGAGGGCGACGATGGCTCGTGGGAGAACATCATCGCCG
>JAJZVL010000128.1 GCA_021845725.1 Actinomycetes bacterium
CGTCGACATGGCGTGGCGCACACGTTGCTGGGTACCCAAGGCCGGAGATGCCCGTGAGGTCGATCCCCAGACTCACACTGGCCACGGAACCCTTCGTCTTGAGGATCACCGTGTGAGTGGTGAAGGTGACGTTGCGGGTGGCGGGGAATCCCACCGCGCGGCCGCGCTCTACTCCCTGAACGATCGGGGTCCCGCTGAGGTAGCACGAAACGGGGGAATGGTTGGTGAAGACGAGTGGGTAGTACCCGGGGATACCGCGACGGTGGACGGGGCTCAGGATCGCGCTCGTCGTCGATGGGGAGCACATCGCTAGCCCGCGGTATCGCCCGGCGGGCAGCGGTGGCAGGAACGACCAGGTGCGCCCGTTGAGCGTGCGATAGGTGAGACCGTCGTCGATGGAGACGATGGCGCCGCGTGGGCCGATCGGTGAGATAGATGAGGGAGCACCACCCAAGCCGTCCAGCGGGGCGTCCGTCCAGTCGGCGCCGCCGTCGCGACTTGTCGCTACCCCACCTACGGCGCCGCCTCTAGTGCCGTAGAGGATTGAGCCGTCACCACTCGCGGAGATAGGAATGCCGCCAAAACCGGTGCCTACGTTGGCTCGCGTGCTCACCGTGTCGGTGAGGCGGTAGACCAGGTTCCAGTGCGTGCCAGAGTCTTCTGTGCGCCAAATCTGGCTCTTACCCTGCATCATCCCCTCACCGAGGTAGCACGAGAGCAGCCAGGTGGTGGTGCTGAGCTGCACGATCTGTTGACTGCCCATCTCGATGCCGCAGGGATCGGCGATTCGGTGCCACGTGCTCGAGCCGGGAGCCGACTTCAAGAGGGCGCCCGAACCAGGAGCACCGCCCCCACCATTTACTCCCTCCCAGGTGATGAGGTCACCCGCTGAGGTGAGGGCGAGGGGCTCCACCGACCGAACGTCCACGCGAGAAAGGAATGGCACCGGGCTGGTCCACGTGGGTCTTTGGGCGCCCCAGGGCCAGGTTGACGCAGTCGCGGGGCACGTCGCGGATCCAGAGTACGGACCGCACGCGCGTGTGACGAGAGCGAGCGTCCCATGGCCGAACGCCCAGCCGGCTGGTACGCCGGCGGCGTGCACGGTGCTCCACGCCGCCCCGGCGTCGGTGGTCATGATCACGTCGTAGTTGGACATGACGTAACCCACCCGGGAACCTACGAAGTGGATGCTCGGGATGTACTTCCCGCCCCCGACCGTGTCGGCCCGTGAGGGCAGGGTGCCACGGAAATGCCACGTGCGTGCGCCGTCGGATGTCTCGGCTACCCAGACGGCTGACGTCGGGTGGAAGGGATCGTTCGAGACAAGGGCGAAGCCGACTTGCGGCGTAACCATGTCCGTCGCGTCGATCACGGTGCCGATCCCGAGCGACGTACTCGTGACCTCTTGGCCGGGAGCCGGTGCCCGGGTGAGCTCAGGGTGTGAGTGGGAGTCGCTCGAGGTGCTTGCTCGTGCCGTGCCCGCGGTCCACAAGAAGGTGCTCACTGCGGCGAGGAGAGAGGCGAGGATGCGCTGCATGCGACAGGTCATCATTGAGCCCATTCAAGCGCAATGCTGAGGCGGGCGGGCCTCGCGAATAGCGCAGCAACAGTGGCTTGTGGGCCATGGTTTCCCACATAGGACGGAACGGCGTAGAGGTTGATCCGCCGCTCTGAAGAATTGGCTTGGAAAGGCTTGTGCATGTTGTTCACGGTGCACGAGATGTCACGCTCGGCACCAATCTGCGGTCGATTGCCGTATTCCACGTGAGGAGACCCATCCTCTCCGTGACCGGCATCGGCGAGGATCTCAACCCATACCAACCGAGGGCCCTGAGTCGTGCTCAGTGGGACCTGGCACGCCCCAGCGCCCTCGCTCTTGTTCTGCGAGCCACGGCCGACACGCCCGTAACCGCGCGATCCCTGCTGTCGCTACTCGCGAACTACCTCGCCTGGCACCCGCTGTGGGACCGGACGGTGGAGCCGGAACTCGCCGTTCTGCTCGCTCCGATTCACATCGACGCCTACGTGGCCTCATCAACTCAGCACCGCAACGCTGGGGCTGGGCTGCGCCGCCTCGCCCGGTGCATCGGTGCCATGCCCCAGCGTTCGACCACGCCGAGCAAGCGTCCGCCCGTCGGAGCGACGGCGTTCTGGCGTGCCGTGGCCGGTCGTGGGCCTCTGACGGCGCTGGTGGTGGCCAGCCGGCGCTGCGGGCGAGTCCTCACTCCGCGCACCTTCACCGACGTGGCGGGCAGCCTGATCGAAGGGGCTCCCGATCTCGCTGAACTCGTGGCGGGGTGTGCGCGAGAGGGCGACGCCAGCACGGTGAGCGTGCTTCATGATGTCGCTCGGACCTTGCGGAGTCTGTCCGACGGCGAGCAGGTGGGAGGCGAGGTGAGCTCCCGGACAGCCCGCCCGAGCCGGACCACGAAGACCTCGACTCGTACGCCCTCACGCACCGCGGTGCTGCGCCAGGCACGCGAGGCCCGTCGTCGGCGTGAAGAAGCCCGGGTCCTCGCCGCAGTGGGGCCGACGGCGAAGTCCCTCGACGAACTGTCGGCGCCTCTTCCAGCCATCGAGGAGGCGATCGCCGCCTTCCGGCCCTACCGCTTCTCCGACACCGACTGGTCGCTCGTCGAGGAGACGACGCGCACGCTGCTGCGCGCCTACGGCCCACCGAGCGTGACGTGGGTTCAGACCCAGGCCGGGGTGATCGCTCGCTTCTGTTGTTGGGTGGCGACGCGACCCGAGCGGATCCAGCGCGGCGAGGTCCTTCGCGCCGACGAGACCCTCGAGGCCGGGCTCATTGACGTCTATCTTGCCGGGCCGCTCGCCAACGTACCGGACTCGAGCCGGGCGACGGCGCGCTCCTTAGTGCGCCGAGCGACGCGGAATCTCTCGCCCCTGCCCACGGGGTCCATTGCCTATCACCCCGTGAATCCCCCCTACAGCCCGGCCGAGTGCGCGGCGTTCCTGCGCCTGGCGCGACTGCAGCCGACCGCCGCGACGCGTCGGGGGATGTCCTCGCTCGTGGCGCTAGGCCTCGGGGCCGGGCTCTCCTCTCAGGAGCAGCGCGAGGTCAGCGACGAGCGGGTTCACGAGGTCGACCTCGACGGCGAGAAGGTGCTGGTGGTCGACGTGCCGGGCGCCCGAGCGCGTCGGGTCGTGGTGCGCGCGCCCTACGACGATCTGCTGCGCGAGGCGATCACCCTGCACCGCGAGCAGGGCCGTAGAGCCAACCAGCCGCTGTACGGCACCAAGGTGGATCGCCACAACGCCAGCGGGACGGTCACCGGCTCGGCGCGCACGGCCATCGGCGTTGGCGTCGAAATCGACCCGGCGCGACTGCGCTCGACGTGGCTGGTGGCCCTCATGAGCGCAGACCTGCCCCTCGGTGTCTTGCTCAAGGTCTCGGGACTGCGCAGTGCCCGCACGCTCGTCGATCTCCTTCCCTACTGCCCCGAGCCGTCGGAGGAGGCGGTGCTCGCCGAGCTGCGCGCCGCGGGGGAGAGGTCGGTCAGCTCGTGATCCGGCTCTGTGAGTACCGACTGGTCGCGGGCGCGATCCAGCGCAGCGGCGTGGCCCGCGAGATCGAGCGACTGCTCTCGCCCGAGGGCAAGGGCCGTCCGCGCGGTCTGTCCGTCGAAGTCTTCCTCGCGGGAGCTGTCCTCACGGCGAGTCGCTCGCTGCCCCTCACCTTCACCAACATCTACGCGACGCTGACTCGCGAACTGTCGTCCTCGCTGCAGAACGCGATTGGCGTGCGCGTGAAGGACGATCCGGCGACGACGTCGCGACCCATCACCATACGTCAGGTGCGCTACGTCATGGAGGCCATCGAGCGCCGTCTCGGCTACACCTCGGCGAGCGCCCCCGAACTCGACGACGCGTTGCGCGACGCGCGGCGCGAGCGCTTCGAAGGCATCATCGACCAGCTCATCGGCGCGACGATCCCGGCCAACTACGCCAAGGCCGTCTCCATCGCCGTCGACGGCTCGGGCGTCGAGTCCTTCGCCAAGTCCAAGCGGCGCGCGAAGGATGTTGCCGGCGCCGCGAGCGACGAGCTCGAGGGTGAGGGTGAAGAGGACCTCGCCGACAACGAGCGCTCGAAGTACGACTACTACTCGGCCGACCCCGATGCGCGCACCGGCTATCGCACCCGGACCTACGACTCCAAGTCGAAGTACAACCACGGCTACGAGCTGACCGCGGCGGTGGCGGTGCCGCGCGTGGGCGGCCCCGACATCGGACCGAAGCTCCTGCTCGCCATGCGGGTTCAGCCTTCGGCAACGGATGTGACCTCGCCAGCGATCGCAACCCTGGAGCAGCTCCTGGAGCGAGGCTTTGACATCGACGAGGTCATCGCCGACCGGGGCTACTCCTACAAGAAGCCCAAGGACTGGGCCGAGCCGCTTCGCGCCCTGGGCCTCGGTCAGGTCCAGGACATCCACCCGGCCGACCACGGTCCCCGCGACGCGAACGGTGTGCTGATGATTGACGGCGTACCGCACTGCGAGAGGACACCGGAG
>JAJZVL010000043.1 GCA_021845725.1 Actinomycetes bacterium
GCATGCGCGGTGCCAGCGCCTCTGGTGAGGAAGAACTCCCACCACGCATTGGGGCCAAGTCGTCGCCTCCCCTACCGTCCGCAACGCGAGGCCCACATGTGGATTGTCATGGGGTGATGCACCGCGCGATGTGGTCGTTGCGTTGCTGTCGCGCGCAGGGATTCATGCGCCTCACTCGTGCTCGGTGCCTTCTGTGCTCGCGATCCGGGGCCGCCGGATGGACCAGGGAGCGACGGCTTCGAGCTGCGAAGCGAGGCGGATGAGGGTGGCTTCCTCCCATGGACCTCCCACGAGCTGGGTTCCGAGAGGGGTACCGCTCGGAGCCTGGGAAAGTGGAAGGCTCACTGCGGGCTGTCCGGTCAAGTTGTAGGTGGCAGTGAACGCAACCATCACGAGGGCGGAGAGCGGCGGGGTGCCAGGCCGTGCGTGTGCTTCCGCGAGCACCTCACCGGCAATGGGCGGCTCGATGGCGAGCGTCGGGGTGACGAGGACGTCGAAGTCGCGTCCCCAGTGCTCTACGATCCGCGGAGTCAAGCGCCGCAGCGCGTTCAACGACGCTACGAACGTCATTGCGTCGATCTCGAGTCCGGCTGCGCGCCATGCCTGGTTGTGCGGCTCGACGCGGCCCCAGTCGATGCCCTCGTATGCGGCGTACGAGGTGTTGATGATGTTCAAGAGCGGGCCGATCACGGCAGGGTCGAGCGGGTCCTCCTCGAGGGGCTCCACGTGGTGACCAAGCTCTTCGAGCAGCCGTCCTGCGTCCTCGACGGCCGCTCGACACGGCCCTTCCACTTCCACGCCAAGGACGCTCGTGGTGAGAAGCGCGATGCGAAGCCGGCCAGGATCTGCTCCGACTTCTGTCGCGTACGGACGTGCCGGTGGCGGGGCCTGCTCCCACACGAGGGGATTAGGCACGCTGAGACAGTCGAGCACTGCGGCAGCGTCACCAACGCTTCGGCACAGGGCACCCTCGACGGACATTCCGAGCCAGCCTGGGGTCGTGCTCGGGACGCGCCATCGGCTCGGCTTCAGCCCCACGAGCCCGCAGCATGACGCGGGGATTCGAATTGACCCACCTCCATCGTTGCCGTGTGCGACCGGCACCATCCCTCCGGCGACTGCCGCTGCCGATCCACCGCTGGAGCCCCCGGGGCTGCGCGCCGGATCCCATGGGTTGCGCGTGATGCCATAGCGGGTGTTCTCAGTTACCGGGAGCGGGCCGAATTCCGGCGTATTGGTCCTCCCGCACAGCACGAACCCCGCACGCCGCATTGCGGCAACTACCAGCTCGTCCTCGTCGGACGCTCCTTCGGGCGCACCCAAGGAGCCGAAGGTGGCCGGTTCGCCCTCCACCTTCGTGAGGTCCTTCACCAGCGTGGGGACTCCGGCGAAGGGGCCGACCGCTTCGCCGGCGGCCAGGCGCCGGCCGACCTCTTTGGCATCCGCACGCGCTTTATCGTCATCCCGCCACACGACGGCGTTGAGGATGGGGTTGAGCCGGTCCATACGCTCGAGGGACGCGTCGAGAGCTTCGAGCGGGCTCAATTCTCCCGACCGGATCAGTGTTGCAAGATCCAGGGCACTGGTGAACGGGTCGGCGCGCATGGCGAATGCCTAGCATCCGGCGCGACTCCAGCGCGCCGGCGCGGCCAAGCTCGTGGTCACGACCGTTGACAATCGATGCCGTCCACGATTCCTGCAGCAGAGGCAGCGTCGAGCGCCCTGCCCGAAGAGGCGTACGCGGTGGCGCTGGCGTCCGTCCCTGGGATCGGCCCGAAGTCGCTCCGGATGCTTCTTCAGGAGGTGGCGCCTCGCGCGGCCTGGGAAGGCTTGGTGAGAGGAAGGGCCAGCTTTCTGGTATCGCGGCGGGCTGGGGCCGCGGTCGCGCACGCACGGAAGACCGACGTGGCGGCACTGTGGGCGGCTCATGTGCGAGCGGGTGTACGTGTGTGCACGCTTGGGCAGCCCGAGTACCCGGGTGTGCTGGCCGCCGATCCCCAGGCTCCGGCCGTGCTGTTCTTCCTCGGTTGTCCATCGGTTCTCGACTCATCACCTCGCGTCGCCATCGTGGGCACGCGGTCGGCAACCCGCTATGGGCTCGGCGTTGCTGCCCAACTTGGTGCGGACCTGGCGGCGGCCGGGGTCGTCGTTGTCTCCGGCCTCGCGCTCGGCATCGACGGAGCAGCTCACGAAGGGGCAGTGGCTGCGTGGCGGGCAGCGAGTGGTGACTGCGACGGCGACGGTGACGGCGACTGCGACGGTGACGGTGACGGCGACGGTGACGGCGACTGCGACGGTGACGGTGACGGCGACGGTGACGGCGACTGCGACGGTGACGGCGACCACGGAGCTTCGAGCCTTGGGAGGTCTCCCTGTGAATCCGAGAACAGAAGCAACCGGTGCGCCGCCCCCCCGGTCGCCGTCGTGGCGGGCAGTGTCGCGACGCCCTACCCTCGTCAGCACGCGGGTCTCTGGCGACGTGTCGCGACCGCTGGAGCGGTGCTCTCGGAGTCACCGATCGGCTCTGCCGACCTCGCATGGCGCTTTCCCATGCGGAACCGCATCATCGCCGCCATCTCCGACGTGGTGGTCGTCGTCGAGTGCCATGTTCGCGGTGGCTCGCTTCATACCGTCCAAGCCGCGACCGCCCGGGGTGTGACGGTCGGCGCGGTGCCCGGCTCGGTTCGTAGCCCCGCGTCAGCGGGCACGAACGGGCTTCTCGCTGACGGCTGCGTCGTAGTGCGTGACGCGTCGGACGTGCTCGTGGCTGTCGGGCTCGCGACGGCCGGAATGGAGAGGACGCCCACGCCTCGGCCGGCGTCACCCTGCGAACGCGTCGATGATCTCCCGTCTCCAACAGCGGAAGTCATACGGGAAGTCGGTTGGGACCCGACCCCCCTTGACGAGATCCTCATGCGCAGTGGGTTCGGCATGGATGCCGTGTGCGGTGCACTCGAGCGGTTGCGTGCACGCGGGGTAGTCCACGGGCAAGGCGGGTGGTGGGAACGCGTGTAGCCGAAGGCGACAACCCGTGAACATAAGCTCATGTGGTGGATCCCCGGCTTCCCGATCCCCGGCTTCCCGATCCCCGGCTTCCCGATCCGCGGCTTCCCGATCCCCGGCTTCCCGATCCCCGGCTTCCCGATCCGCGGCTTCCCGATCCGCGGGTTCCCGATCCCCGGCTGGCTCTTGGTGTCGAGCTTCCACCGGTTCCGGTGGGCTCGGGGCCGCTCGGACAGGCACTTCTCGAATCCTGGTGGAAGCTGGCCCTCGCTTGCGTGAAGGTCGGCGCAGGCGTGGTGTGGGTCACCGGAGGTCCTGCGGCGAGCGGTCGAGCTCGTGAGGTCGCTGCCGCTGCGACATCGCTGACTGTGCCGCTATGGTGCGATGCCTGCACCATCGCTGCGGGCGGCCTGGCGTTCGTCGACGACGGGGTCCTCGGTGTGGTGTCGGGACTGCCGGGTGACCGTCACCCTGCAGTGCTGGCCAGGGACGTCACGACGCTCGACGTTCTTTCCGGTGGGCGCGCCGCTGTCGTCCTGCGGTGGGTGGGCACGCAGGAGCCCGCAGGTTCGACGTGCGATCTCCAGGCTGTGTGCACGTACCTTGGCGAAGCGGTCGCGGTCTGCCGGGCTGTGCTGCAAGACGAGGATCCGGTCTTCGAGGGGCGCTACCTCCACATCGCGGGAGCTGTGAACCGACCACCACCCTCTCGCACGGGCGGACTGCCACTGCTCGTCGACGTCCCGAGCGGGATTCCAGAGCCTGCCAGCCGCGGCCCCGGCGTGTCGTACCTCCTTCGCCAGGTGGCAGTGGGCGCCACAGCGATCCTCTGTTCAGACGATCCGCGTGAGATTGCAATGTGGCGCAGGCTCGCTGTGGATCGTGCCGGAATGCTGATGCGGGACGGCGGCACGGGCGAGATGCCTCGCATCTTCTGCCGGACCAGCCTTGAGGAAGATGGGGGAGACACGCCGCTTGCCGGCCGCGGCGGTGTCGCCACTCGCGCCGGGGCTGCTCACGCCGCCGGTGCCGACGGGATCGTCGTGCGCCTCCGAGGGGACTCGCCGCGAGGTAAGCGCGATGGCGTCGACGCCGCGGTGGTGTCGGACGCGTCGGACGCAGAACGCGTCGCCGAACGGCTCTCCTCATGCTTCGATCCTTGGCGGCGTTGACGAAGAAGAAGGGGACCGGGATGGCCCTCGAAGCGGTGGGGTGCGCGATGCCAGGTGATTGCCGAGCGACGGGTCGGGCCGGGGGTCGGCCACTCACAAGACGTGCCTGCCACGGAAGGGTAGGAGGTCCGTTCCGGCATGTGCTGATCTCGGCGCTCATGTCAGCGCCGCAGGGAACCTTCTCAGCGTCTTCGAGCGCGCGGAGGCGATCGAGGCCGATGTCGTACAGGTGTTCCTCCAGGACCTGCGGGGATGGATGTGTCCGGCACGCGCCAGAGGTGCTTCGGCAAGGGGAGCATCGGAGAACGTGGGCTGGCGCGCTCGGTTGGAGATCCCTTCCTCGCGGGGCTCTCTGCGATCCTCGAGGTGCCCGGAGCGGTCCACGGCCAGGCCGGCCGAGGGCGTGGATGACGGAAGCCTGTGCACCGGCCATAGCGACAGAATGGGGGAGACGAGGTATTCAGGAAGCGACCGAGGAAGTGATCGAGGAGGAGCAGTGAGCGATACGCGGATCGAGACGGACAGCATGGGGAAGGTCGAGGTCGCTGCGGACCGGTACTGGGGCGCGCAGACGCAGAGATCCCTGCAGCACTTCTCCATCGGGCGGGACGTGATGCCGCGTCCATTGATCCGGGCGATCGGCATCCTGAAGGAAGCCGCGGCGCTCGTCAACGCCGATCTCGGGAAGCTCGACCCGCACCGGGCCGAGCTGATCGCAGCCGCGGCCCGCGAGGTCCGTGATGGGAAGCTCGATGACCACTTCCCGCTACGCATCTGGCAGACGGGGAGTGGTACCCAGACGAACATGAACGCGAACGAGGTTATCTCCAACCGTGCGATCGAGCTGGAAGGAGGTGTGCTCGGTTCGAAGTCGCCGATTCATCCGAACGACCACGTGAACATGTCGCAATCGTCCAACGACACGTTCCCCACCGCCATGCACATCGCCATCGCCGAGGAGCTCGTGCACCACCTGGTGCCGGCTGTGCGCGCGCTGCGCGACGCGTTGGACGAGAAGGCGACCGCCTTTGCGGGCATCACGAAGATCGGGCGCACCCACCTGATGGACGCGGTCCCTCTTACGCTCGGCCAGGAGTTCTCGGGGTACGTCGCGCAGCTCGACGCCGATCTCGTGAGGATCGGCCAGACGCTTCCGGGCCTCTACGAGCTGGCCGCGGGCGGGACGGCGGTCGGCACGGGGCTCAACACCCACCCCGAGTTCGGAGAGCGCGTGGCCGCGAAGATCGCGACGCTCACGGGCCTTCCGTTCGTGACGGCGCCCAACAAGTTCGCCGCGCTCGCCGCACACGACGCCGTCGTCTGGGCGAGCAGCGCGCTACGAGTGCTCGCGGGGTCGCTGCACAAGATCGCAGACGACCTGCGCTGGCTCGGTTCCGGCCCGCGCAGCGGGCTGGGCGAGCTGGTGCTCCCCGCGAACGAGCCGGGGTCGTCGATCATGCCGGGGAAGGTCAACCCGACGCAGTCCGAGGCGATGATCATGGTCTCGATCCAGGTGATGGGCAACGACACGGCGGTCGGCATCGCGGGCGCACGTGGGAACTTCGAACTGAACGTGAACAAGCCACTCATCGCGTACGACGTCCTTCACTCGATCGAGCTGCTCACCGGGGCGTGCACCTCCTTCCGCCAGTTCGAGGTGGAGGGCCTGGAGCCGGACCGGGCTCAGATTGCGCGTCATCTCGAGCGCTCGCTCATGCTCGTCACCGCCCTGAACCCGGTGATCGGCTACGACAAATCGGCCGATGTCGCGAAGAAGGCCCACAAGGAAGGCATCTCGCTGCGAGAGGCTGCGATCGCGCTCGGCTACCTCACCGGTGAGCAGTTCGACGAAGCGGTTCGGCCCGAGGAGATGACGCATCCTTGACCGATGTGCTCGGACCGTCCGATGTCGACGCGGCGCTCGCCCGACGGGGCCTGGCCTGGTGCCGAGATGGCGATGTGCTGGTGAAGGAGGTGGACTGCGGCGACTTCGCTGGAGCGCTCGCCTACGTGAACTTCGTAGGAGAGCTCGCCGAGCGCGCGAACCACCATCCTGATGTCGTCATCCGCTGGCGGACCGTCGTGCTTCGGCTCACGACCCATTCCGCGGGTGGCATCACCGAGCATGATCTTTCGCTCGCGGCTCGGATCGATGCGACAGACGCTCGACGGCGCTGACCTGCTCGAGCAGCCCGTCACGCAGCGCTGACACGATGGCCTCGCCTGCACCGTGGGCAGCGGCATAGCCCTCGACGGATCCATGCTCTGCTCGCAGGCCGTCGAGCAGCGCCTGGATGTTGGCCGGTGTCGCGGACGACATGGTGGTCGCCACGCTGCGGATCTCTTCCTCGAGCTCCGGCAGGCGTTCGAGGAGGCGGGCAAGCAGTGCCTCGGTTGCCTCGGCGCTGAGCGCGTAGTCCTCGGCGATCGTCTCGTCAGGGACCCCGAGCAGGGCGAGGAGTACGGCTACGAGCACGCCGGTACGGTCCTTGCCCGCGGCGCAGTGCACGATGGCCGGACGGGACTGGGGCTGCGCCACGATCCGGAGCGCCCGTGCGATCTGGTCGCCGGACTGGCGGGCGATGTCGAGATAGTGCCCGGCGAACACCTTGGGGCCGCCGCGGAACTCCGTAAAGGGCGGTAGTTCAGCCGTGAGCGGAAGGTGGTGGAAGTCGACGGGGATCTCGTCGACCGGGAATCGTTCCAGCTCGACCTCGCCGTGGGTGCGGAGGTCGATGACCGTGGCGATCCCGAGGGTTCGGACCACGGCCCGGTCCCGCTCGCTCAGCTGCGACAGGTTGTCCGCGCGAAAGAGCGAACGCCAACGGACCGTCCGCCCGTCGACGGTCCGGTAGCCGCCGATGTCGCGGAAATTGACCGCGCCATCGAGCGCGATGCGACGGAGGAAGGGTCCGCATTTCTCGAGACCGCCCTCGGTGCCCTCCGGCGTGTCCACGCTGTGAGAACGCTCAGCGAACGGGGAGGTCCCACAAGGGGAACCACCTCGAGAGGTCTGGCTCGACGGGCAGGTCGGAGCCGAGGAGGGAGCGCACCCGAAGTTCGAGCTCGTTGTCTCGCCGCTCCTTGCCAACCGGGGCAAACGGATAGAAGGTCCCGCGCTTGAAGAGGTAGACGAGATAGAACGGCTTCGCGGTGCTGTCGGCACCGGACCCGGGAACCACGCCGAAGACCGAGCACAGAAGCTGGGGACCCCATCCGTTCTCGGCGAGCAGGGAGTTCACGAGGTGCACCCGGTTTACGAGGTCCTCCACATCGCTGTCCTCGAGCAGGAGCCATCGGTAACCGTAGGAGTCCTCCGCCTGAGTGAGCAGCCCGGCGCCCGGGCCGGTCTTGCCCGTGCTCTGGTCGCGTGCGGCGGAGGGCTGGCCAGCCTCGGCGGTTGCCTGGCCGAGGCCGGCTGAGTCGTCGGGGATGTCGAGCAGCTGGGAGATCTCGCGTTGGACGTCGGCTGCAGATTGCCCCGCCGGCGGCATCCAGCACACCCCTGCCCTGCCGGAGAGCACGAGGCCGGCGGAGGTCTCGAGAGTGACCGCGGCGGACGGCAGGGAGAAGAGTGCGTCGAGGTTCGGTCGGACCGGTTTCGTGCGCCCGAGGAGGCTGTCGAGGAGGCCCACGGTCAGCTGAACCGTGTGGTGCGTGCGTGCCGAGTGCGTGCGGATCCCGAGCTCATGGCGAGCTCAGCGTGGCTGGTCAAGTTGAGCCTCGAGCTGCGAGAGCTGTGCGAGACGGCGCTCGAGCGTGGGATGGGTGGAGAAGAGGGAGCTCAGCGAGAACCCGCCTTGCCCGGACTGCTGGCCCGGACGATGGGTCATGGCCGGGGCGAAGAAGAACGCGTTGAAGGGCTCCGCTTTGCGCAGGTCGCGCGTAGGGATGCGGGCGATGTCGCCGGACACCTTCACGAGCGCTGACGCCAGCAAGGACGGGCGGCCGATGAGTAGCGCGCCAGACCGGTCCGCGGCCAGTTCCCTGTAGCGCGAGAGCGCCATCGTGAGGAGGTAGCTGATCGCGTAGACGACGATCGACACGAGCATGACCATCATCTCGAGGATGACGAGCTGGCCGGCGGACTGGTTGCGGCTTCCGCGACCCCCGCCGCCGAAAATGGTGGCGAACAGCATCACCCGCGTCATCAGCCCGGCAAGCACCCCGAGTGAGCTCGCGATCGTCATGATCGCAACGTCCCGGTGAGCGACGTGGGACAGCTCGTGGGCCAGGACAGCCTCGAGCTCGGGCTCGTCGAGGCGTCGCAGGAGCCCCGTCGTCGCGCACACGACGGCGGCCTTCGGGCTACGTCCGGTGGCGAAAGCATTGGGCATGTCCGTGTTGGCGATCGCGACCCGAGGCTTGGGCATGTCGGCGAGCGCACAGAGGCGGTCCACCGCGCCGTGCAGCTGTGGCGCCTGCTCGGGCGTGACGATCCGCGCGTGCATCCCCCAGAGGGCGATCTTGTCCGAGAACCAGTACTGGGCGAAGAGCAGGCCGAAGATGATGACGAAGAGGACGACGAAGCTCTTGAAGACCTCCCAGAGGATGGCGCCGAAGATGGCGTAGAGGATGACCAGGAAGAGCCCGGTGAGGAACATACGGGTGGTAAGGCCCCGATCTGCGGGGATCCGTCCTGCGCTGGTCATCGCTCCGTTCCTCCAGTGGCCACATCGTCCGTCGTGGCGGGTTCCGTCTCGTCGTGCTCGGCGGCATCGACACTCACAATGATTGTCGCGGGTTCGCCGCCCGTTGCGGCGTCACCCTCCGGTGCGCCTTGCGGTGCGGCGGAGGGCACGACCTCGGCCTGCGCGGCGGCGGCACCGGCCGTGGTGTCCGCGGGGGCGGCACCGGCCGTGGTGTCCGCGGGGGCGGCACCGGCCGTGGTGTCCGCGGGGGCGGCACCGGCCGTGGTGCCTGCAGCCGAGAGCGCCCCGGCAGGCCCGGCCGCTGCGATCTGCGCTTTCAGCGCCAGGAGCTCCCGGTCGATCTGGGTGCCCGACTGCGCCTTGTCCAGCTCGGCCTGGATATCTGTCACCGGGGTCGCCAGGTTGGTCAGCGCACCTGAGGCGAGGAGCTCGTCCATCGCCCCTGCCCGCGCTTGCATCGACGCGATCTTGTCTTGGGCCCGCTGCATCGTGGCTCCGGCATCGCCCATGGAGGTCGAGATGCCGCTCACCGCCTCACCGATCTTGGTCTGCGCCTCGGCGGCGGTGTAGCTGGCCTTCAGGGTCTCCTTCTTCGTCCGGAACTGTTCGATCTGCGCCTGCAGGCGCTGGGAGGTGGCGACGAGGCTCTCCTCTTGCTGCGCCACCTGCTCGTGCTGGGTCTTCAGGTCGGCGAGCTGCTCGCCGATGGCCGCTCGCCTGGCGAGCGCCTCTCTGGCGAGGTCCTCATTGCCGATGCCCAGGGCCGCTTTCGCCTGTTCCTGGAGCTTGTCAGCCTGCTTCTGCAACTGGGCGGCCTGCAGCTCGATCCGCTTGCGCGCGGTCGCGACATCCGCGACGCTCCGCCGCACCTTCTGCAGGCTGTCGAGCTGCTTCTCGTACGAAAGGTCGAGGGTCTCGCGGGGGTCCTCCGCCCGGTCGAGCACCTTGTTGGCCTTTGCTTGGAAGATGTTCTTGGTCCGCTGCCACACCCCTGGCACGCCTCTGCCCTCCTGTGGGCCGCTGGCCGGCACTCGCCGGCTAACGCTACGAGCATAAAGCCCCGACGCGGTCGGCGGGGCTCCAGCACCCGTCAGTCTTGCATCACCCCAGTTGGGCCCTTCGCCTGCGTGCTTCTGCGCTGCCGGTAGCCTCTCGCCCGTGCTCGACCGCCTCTGCTTGTTGACCGTGCACGCGCATCCCGACGACGAGGCCTCGAAGGGTGCGGGGACCGTTGCGCGCTACCACGCCGAAGGAGTGCACACGGTGCTCGTGTGCTGCACCGGAGGCGAGGAGGGTGACGTCTTGAACCCGGCGATGGACAGCCCTGAGATCCGAGCGCACCTGCCCGAGATCCGCCGCCAGGAGCTGGACGCGTCGGCGAAGATCATCGGCTACGACGAGGTCGTCCTGCTCGGTTACCGCGACTCGGGGATGCCGGGTACCGAGGCCAACGCCCGCCCGGATGTCTTCGCGAACGTCTCGTTGGACGATGCGGTCGCACGGCTCGTGGCCGTCGTTCGCCGGGTCAAGCCGCAAGTCATCGTCACCTACCCCGAGGAGCAGCGGGACTACCCGCATCCCGACCACCTCCGGGTCCACGAGATCTCGGTGGCCGCCTTCGAGGCAGCCGGTGACCCGGAGCGCTACCCGGAGGCCGGACCCCCGTGGACCCCGTTGAAGCTCTACTACACGGTGTGGCCACGTCGGCGTACCCTCGAGTTGCACGAGAAGTTCCTCGAGCTCGGCCTCGAGTCCCCCTTCGACGACGAGCGCCTCGAGCGAATGCGGCGCGAGGAGCCGGTCACGACCTCGATCGACCTCACAGGCTTCACCGATGTCCGCGCAGACGCGCTGCGCGCCCATGCCACTCAGGTCGATCCCGCCTCGCCCTTCTGGTTCGGGCTTCCCGCCGAGGTGCTTCGCACGATCTATCCCTTCGACGACTTCTTCCTCGCCCGCAGCCGTGTCGGTCCCGCAGGCGTCGCGGCCGTCGCAGGCCGCGACGTGGTGAAGGGCGCGGAGAAGGAGGACGACCTCTTCTCCGGGGTGCGGTGAGCCTGTCGCTCGCTCGAGGAGCCCGAAGCTGCGAGAAGCTCGCAGCGCCTCGCCAACGGGCCCTCGCCGCAGCGCCTCGCCAACGGGCCCTCGCCGCAGCGCCTCAGCCTCTCCGAACGAGGTCCCGCAGTGCTCTGTAGCCCAGAAGCTTCACCCCGGCGGCCTCCAGCGCCTCGGCGAGCGTCGAGTCGGCACACACGAGGCGGTGGTCATCCACTCTCGCTTCCCAGTCGCCGGCGAGCGCGCGCAGCTCAGGGGTGTCGACTGCGGGGTGAAGCCGCAGCTCGGTGATGCCGGGCTCGAGCGCAGCGAGGCGCGTCCCGATCGTGACCGGCGTGCCGAGCCGGCGTACCGAGAGGACGCGGTCGACGAAGACCACCCCGGCATCCTCTGCGACCTCGCGGGCGGGAAAGCCGAGGCGGTCGGGACGGCTGTCGTCGGCGATGCGTACGGGAAGGCCGAAGTCCAGAGCGAGCTCGAGATAGACGTCGAAGAACTCGGGGCGGAGCAGCAACGTGCTCATGTGTGCGTCGAGGTGGCTCACGTCGAACCCCCAGAGGATGGCTCGCTCGATCTGCGCGCGGCATTCCCTTCGGACCTCGTCGACGTCGGCGTGGTCCCAGAAGTCCTCGATGGTTCGCGGGAACCCCCCATCGCCGTCGAGGAGCGACGGGGAGTGGGTGATCGGCCCCCAGCGGTAGCGCTCCCACTCGGCGTTGACGGTCAGGTGGACGCCGACGTCCTCCCCTCGGTAGCGCGCGGCCGCGTCGCGGGCCCAGGGGCAGGGCACCATGAGGGTGGCACTCGTCACGGTGCCGGTGCGCAAGCAGTCGTAGATGCCGACGTTGGCCGCATGGCAGAGGCCGAGATCGTCGGCGTTCACGATCACGATCCGCTCGTCCGGACCGTATCCGAGCCGATCGGCAAAGTTCGACGTCACCCCGTCACACCCCCCCTTCTCGTCGTGAAAGCAGGTCCGCGTCCTGCGAGCGCGCGAGGGTCGCGAGCTCCATGCGGTACGAGTCGAGCGCAGCCGCGAGCTGCGGGTCGGCGACGCCGAGGATGCGCACCGCGAGAAGGGCGGCGTTCTGTGCCCCATTGACCGCCACCGTTGCCACGGGCACCCCGCGAGGCATCTGGACGATCGACAGCAGCGAGTCCAACCCCGACAGGCTGGCGAGCGCGACCGGGACGCCGATCACGGGGAGCGTGGTCGCCGCGGCGAGCATGCCGGGAAGGTGCGCTGCACCGCCGGCACCCGCAACGATGACCTTCAGCCCCCGTCCAGCTGCGGCATGCCCGAACTCGAGCATGTCGTCGGGCGTCCGGTGCGCGGAGAGGACTCGCACCTCCCTCGGCACGCCGAAGCGGTCGAGCACGTCCACGGCGCCGCGAAGGACGCCGAGATCCGAGGAGCTCCCCATGACCACCGCGACGAGCGGTTCGCCAGCTGCTCCTGCATCGAGCTCTTCGGTGCCTTGCCCGCTCATGGGAGGTCGCCCCTGATGGAGTCCGGGACCGGCGTGCCCAACGCCCGCGCGGCGGCCCACGCGCGTCCCCGCACGTTCGACGCATCGTGCCCGCACACGGTCACGTGCCCCAGCTTCCGTCCGGGACGCGCTGCCTTGCCATAGAGGTGGACGTGTGCTCCTGGCACGCGGAGCGCCGTCGCCAGCCGGTCGCGCGGGCTCGGTCCGCTCGCCGTTGGCGCGCCGAAAATGTTGACGCTGGTCACGTGCGGCGCAGCGGGGCAGGTGTCCCCGAGGGGGAGGCCGAGCACTGCCCGGACGTGGTTCTCGAACTGCGAGGTCGCGGACCCCTCGATCGTCCAATGGGCAGAGTTGTGCGGACGGGCGGCGATCTCGTTCACGAGGACGCTGCCACCGCTCGAGAACAGCTCGACTGCGAGCACGCCGACCGCGCCGACGACTGTGGCGATCTCTTGGGCGACGGCAGCCGCATCGGCGGAGAGGCGCGGATCGAGACGTCCGGGGTAGCGCACCTCGCGGCAGACGCCCTCCAGCTGGGTGGTCTCGACCGGCGGCCAGGTCACGGAGCTGCCGTCCGGTCCGCGGGCAACGACGGCAGCGAGCTCGATGTCGATGTCCACGTAGGTCTCGACGATGAGCGGCCTTGTGACGCGGGCGGCGTCCTCGCAGACGGTGCGCGCCGCTGCGGGGTCGCGAACGAGCCAGACCCCCCTGCCGTCATACCCGCCTCGCGCGGCCTTCACCACCACGGGCCATGCCTCCCGCGCCGCGAAGCTCGTGATCGCGGCGACGAGCTCATCAGGGCTTCGGCCGGCGGCGCCAGCGACCCCGAGAAGCTCGTAGCGCGGGACCGGCAGCCCGGCAGCCGAGAGCCGCGTCCGCATCTCGGCCTTGTCGACGGCCACCCGCAACGTCTCCACGCCGGGGCGCAGAGTGATCGCATCGCGTTCGAGCGCGTCCAGCAGCTCGAGGTCGACCTGCTCATGGTCGAACGTGACCACATCGCAGCGCGCCGTGAGCTCTCGCAGCGCCTGCTCGTCGGCAGGCTCTCCGAGCAAGGTCTCGCTGGCTGCGGACACTGCGGCGTCGTCGGTTCGCGCGGCGAGCACGACGGTCGGCACGGCGAGGGCGCTCGCGGCCTGGCACATCATGCGGGCGAGCTGGCCTGCTCCGACGATGCCGAGGACGATCGGACCTTCGACCACGTGTCCTGCGTCTGCTGGCACGCCGGCACGTTACCGGGGCGCGGCCTTCGCGCGATACGGACCGGTGTGCCCCGTTCCCGTCGGCGCGCTGGGTCGGCGTGCAGGCAGCGCGACCCGTTCAGCGCGGGATCTTCGTGTGCTTGAGCTCGTTCAGCTCCGGGTGCTCGGCTGCCAGGTCGACGATGCGCTCGATGGTCGCACGGGCTTTCGCCGCGTCGCCTCGCGGGCGTGTCATGAGGCGAGCGAAGACTGCGTCACCGCCGACCACGAAGGTAGGCACTCCGAAGACCTCGTAGTCCGAGGCCGCTTTCTCGTGCTCCACTCGGATGGTGTCGAGGGGCCATCCCTTCGCGATCTCGTCGAAGACCTCGTCGGGGGGAATCCCGGCGGACTGGAGGGCTTCGCGGACCACGCCGGGGTCGCCGATCTCCTTGCCGTCGTCGTGCCGGGCGGCGAAGAGCGCGATGTGGGCGGTCCGAAAGCGCTCGGGGAACTTGTCGCGCGCGACCACGCCGGCCTCGAGCGCAAGAAGGCCTCGTACCTTGCGTTCCTGCTCCCACACCGGGATGTCTCCCTCTTCGATGTGCGACTGCATCAGGGAGAACGGGGTGAACGTCACGTCCCACGGCGCACCGTCGTCCAATGCGGCGACGAGGTGCTCGTGGGCGTTGCGGGCGAAGGGGCAGAGGTAGTCCCAGGTGACCGAGAACGTGCGCGCAGACATGCCGTGGTCAACCGGGCAGGCGCCCACCCTATTCCGGAGAGCCTGCCCTTGCTGCCCTTGCTGCCCTTGCGTGCTCACGCAGCGCGCTTGTGGCGCGGCGCGGCGAGATCTACGAGGGGCCGCGCGAGCACGCCGAGCGCCGCGCCGATGATCGCGCCGCCGAGCACGTCACTCGTGTGATGCGCTCGAAGATGGACGCGGCTTGCTGCCACTGCGGCAGCGAACGTGAGCGCGGCGCGGCGGGCCGCCAGGCTGTCGGGCAGCACTGCTGCCGTGCAGAACGCAGCGAGCGTATGGCCGCTCGGGAAGCTGCTGCTGGTGGGGGACCGGACGGGCAGCACCTCGTCGAGGGTGTCCTCCCCGTCCGGTCGAGAACGACCAGCGAGGCGCTTCGCCGCTCGGTTGGCGACGTAGGAGGCGATGCCGGCGGCGGCCAGCGCGACCACCGCCCGGCGTCGCGCCTGACCGGCGTGCCGGGCTTTCCATGCGGCCGCCAGCACCCAGACGACCCCGTAGTCGGACAGGTTCGAAAGGACCGATGCGCCGGCATCCGCCCATCGCTTCCCCCGCAGCTCGCCGCTCCATCGGTCGCCGGCGTCGTCGATCGCCCCGAGAGCCCGGCCCAGGGCCGTCGAGCGATCCCACAGCGTGCCGAGAGGCGCTGGCTCCGCGCCGCGGGTCACGGTGCGGAGATCGAGGGAGGGGAGCCCCCGAAGGCTGGACACCACGCGTGGTAACTGCAGTAGTCGCACAGCGGCGAGGGTTTCGGTGCAAAGTCGCCGCGCTGGCACGCTCGTTCGATCGCCTTCCACACTGCCACCGTGCGTACTCGCTGGCCCCGCAGGGTCTGGGGGCTTGGCACGGCGGTGATCGAGAGGGGCTCGCGCAGGTGGAGCAGCCGGACCTCGACCGGCACTTCGCCGAGCGCCTGCTCGCAGAGCAGCGCGTAGAGGTGGACACCCGCGAGCTTGGCCTTCTCGTAGCGCGCCGAAGGGGCTCGGCCGGTCTTGTAGTCGACCACCACCAGCTCGCCCGTCTCACTCATGTCTAGCCGGTCGATGATCCCCCGGAGCCGAAAGCCCTCGATCTCTGCCTCGAGGGAGAGCTCCACACCGACGGCGTCGACTCGCGCAGGATCCTCGAGGGCGAAGTAGTTGGTCACGAGACCCGACGCGTCCGCGAGGAAAGCGGCCTCCTCGTCGCGGTCCAGTCCGAGAGCAGCGAACTCCTCCGAGCAATGCAGCTCCGTCCACGCACGCTCCAGCTCGGCGGCCGCCACCTCTGGGGTCCGATGCTCTCCCGGGTGCTCCCAGATCAAGCGTTCGAGCACTCGGTGCACGAGCGTGCCTCGGGTCATGTGCGGTGAGGGTGGCTCGGGAAGCCGGTCGATGGCGCGGAGTCGGAACGCGAGCGGGCAGTCGGTGAACGACGACACACGCGTCGGGGAAAGCGAGGCCGGCAGCGTGAGCGACATCGCCGCCAAGACTATGCCGCCGTGCCATCATCGACGCCGATGCAAAGCACGCCAGGGGGGGAGAAGACGCCAGGGGAGAAGACGCCACGGCAGAAGACGCCAGGGGAGAAGACGCCACGGCAGAAGAAGACGATGAGCCCGTCGCACCTGGAGCGAGCGAGCGAGTGGTCGGGTGTGCGTGCAGGCGACCCGGTGGAGATCGCAGGGCTGAGCGCCCGCTCCACGTCGTGGTCGTTCCTGGCGTACGTACGAAACGTGCGGACCGGTGAGGAATGGGTCGAGGTGGTCGGAGGGCGCGCCGGGAGACGCGCGGTGCGCTGCTTTCGTCCCGAGCTGGTTTTCGACCCGTCGCCGCGGTCGGCGCGGCGCGCCGTACGCGCGAAGCGGGCGTCGCTGGCCAGCTCACCGCGCCTGCCCTTCTGACGCGTTGGCCGTACAGTGCGGGAATGGCTGGTGAAGCGTCGCTCGTGCGCCGGGCACGGGAGGGTCCCGTGGTGACCTTGACGCTCGACTCGCCTGCGAACCGCAACGCACTGTCACGCCAGCTCCTCGCAGACCTGGCGGACGCTCTCGCTCGCGCTCGAGCCAACCTCGATGTCCGCGTCGTCGTGCTCACGGGTTCAGGCTCCACCTTCTGCTCGGGCGTCGACCTGGCCGAGCGCCTCCGCCCGCCCACTGGCACCCCTGCGGCGTCGCTCTCCGAGGTGCTCTCCACGATCGTGGCCATGCCGCAGCCCGTTGTGGCGCGGGTGAACGGTCACGTGAGAGCAGGTGGAATGGGTCTCGTGTGCGCCTCGGACCTCGCTGTCGCACCCGCGTGGGCGACGTTCGGGTTCAGCGAGGTGCGAGTAGGGGTCGCGCCGGCGATGATCGCCGTGCCGGCGTTGCGACGCATGGGACGGCGTGCGTTTGATCGCTACGCGCTCACCGGAGACGTGTTCGGCTCCGGTGAGGCGGCTGCAGCCGGCGTCCTGACTGCTGCCGTCCCAGACAGCGACGCCCTCGACGAGTGGGTCGACTCCGTCGTGGCGTCGCTTCTGCGCTGCGCTCCGACGGCGGTCGCCGCGACCAAGAGCCTGGCCGATCTCGTCGACCGTCCGTGGGCTGAGGCGATCGACGCTGCGGCAGGCCTCTCCGAACGTGTGTTCGCGGAGGCGCCAGCTGTCGAGGGAATGGCAGCGTTCCTCGAGAGGCGCAACCCTTCTTGGGCCGTGGACTGGCCACCTGCTCCTGGCTCCTGAAAGCGGGCTCGCCGCCCCAGCCAGCGGCAGTGGGCCTGAAATGATGAGGAAGGCCACTCGGGGTAGAGCCGGGGGCCGAAGGCGCAGGTACTTCATCGAAGTCCTCGACCCTTGCGGGTTCATCGAGTTGTCGAGAGGCTGCCTGCGGGGCTGCTCCTCCTGCCGTGTGTGGACCTTCTACGGGTGGACCTATCGGCAGGTCTCGTCCGAGGCAGCCGTCGAGGACCTCGGACGGATCCGCGACCTGGGCGTGCTCCGGGCCGCTCTTTACCTCCACGCTCCGGTCCGACTCCGTGGGAAGGCTCCGAGGAGAGTCGACGGCGACGCGAGGAGGGCCGACCCCGAGCCGATCAAGTAACTTTCTCATCGTGTCCGAGTACGTGATCCCCGAGCCCGAGCCGAAGGAGATCGACGAGAAGCTGTCGATCGAGCTACGGCACATGGCAGAGAACGCCGTCCTGCGAGGTCATCCGTCGGGAGAGGAGCGGTGCGGCAATTGCCGCTACTACCTCGAGCCGTACAACGACCTCTCCTACTGCTGGCATCCGAAGCTGCGCATCTTGGTGGGCGAGAACTGGTGGTGCCAGTGGTGGGATGCGATCCCCGAAGACGCGTAGGGTCGCTCTCCTCGGACCTGCCCAGCTGATGCCTCATACGTCGCCATTCGGGACCTGGGCATCGCCGATCACGCTCGACCGACTCGTCGAGAATGCCGTCGGTCTCTCTTTCCCGATGGCCACCGGGCGCCATGTGTACTGGACCGAGGCGCGCCCGGAGGAGGGAGGCCGCAATGCGCTCGTCCGGACGGCCATCGTCGACGGGGGGCGTGGCAAGGACTTCGACATAGGGTCCGGCAAGGAGCTCGGCACGGAGCCTGAGGAGGTGATCCCGCCGGGGTTCAGCGCGCGAAGCACGGTGTACGAGTATGGCGGCCTCTGTGCTGCGGTGTGGCCCGACCCGTCCAATGGCGACGTCGTGTGCTTCTCCAACTTCTCCGACCAGCGTGTCTACAAGGTGGTGCCGGGAGAGGCCCCAGTTCCGATCACGCCGCCGCCACCGTCTCCGCGCGCGTGGCGCTACGCCGGGCCGGTCTTCACCCGCGACGGGGGCCACCTCATCGTGGTCCGGGAGCGTCACGGGGATCCCGATGTGCCATCGGGGGTCGAGAACGACGTCGTCGTCCTCCCCACCGATGGCGCGGACGTCTCGAGCGTGCTCTTGTCCGGCCGCGACTTCTACTCGCACCTCGCGCTCTCGCCCGATGGCCGGCGTCTGTGCTGGGTGACCTGGGATCATCCGCGCATGCCGTGGGACGGCACCGAGCTGTGGGAAGGCGAGCTCGACATCGAGCGCGGGCGCGTGATCGACGCGCGGCGCGTCGCCGGTGGTCCGTCCGAGTCGGTGACCCAGCCGAAGTACGCGCCCGACGGGACGCTCCACTATGTATCGGATCGCACCGGATGGTGGAACCTGTACGCAGTGAGCCCCGACGGTACGGAAGATCGCGCGCTCGCGCCCATGGAGGCCGAGCTGGGTGTGCCCGACTTCGTCGTGGGCACGTCCTCGTACGCGCTGATGCGTGACGGGGGAGTCCTGGCGACTTGGCGCCAATCGGGGTTGAGCTACGTGGGGCTCCTTCCTCGAGGCGCGGGCACGTTCCATCAACTGGACACGGGGCTCACGTACGTGTCCGAGCTCCGCGGCGCCCATGACGGGTCGGCGGCGGTCGCCGTGGTGGGGTCGGGCTCGCAGCCGCCGAGCGTTGTGCGCTTCGCGCTCGGAGCTGACTCAGGTTCGCGGCCGACGATCGAGGTCCTGCGGCGGTCGCGTGATGACGTGGTCGATCCGGGGCACCTGTCGACGGCGGAGCCGATCGACTTCCCGGTCGAGGGCGGAAACGTTGCGCACGCGCTGTACTACGCGCCGACGAACCGTGACTTCAGAGCCCCAGAGGGCGAGCTGCCACCGTTGATCGTGAACGTCCACGGAGGTCCGACGTCTGCAGCCGTCCCGGTGCTGAACTATGCGACCCAGTTCTGGACGAGTCGCGGTTTCGCACTCGTTGACGTCAACTACGGCGGCAGCTCCGGGTACGGGCGTGCGTACCGTGAGCGCCTTCGCGGGAGCTGGGGGATCGTGGACCTCCACGACTGCGTGGCTGCCGCGCGTCACCTTGTCTCCGTCGGACGTGCCGATGGCAGGCGGTTGCTCATCCATGGGGGGAGCGCAGGCGGCTACACGGCGCTGTGCGCGGCCGCGTTCAGCGATGCGTTCGCAGCCGCCGCGAGCTACTACGGCATCGCCGACCTCGTGGCGTTCGCGGAGAAGACCCACAAGTTCGAGTCCCATTACACCGACAGCTTGCTCGGCCCGTGGCCCGAGGCGGCCGACGTCTACCGCTCTCGCTCGCCCGTGCGCCATATGGAGGCGCTGCGGACTCCGCTGATCGTCTTCCAGGGGCTGGAGGACGCGATCGTGCCACCCGAGCAGGCCGAGATGATGGTGGCGGCCCTCCGTGCCAACGGAGTGCCGCATGCCTACGTCGCCTATGAGGGCGAGCAGCACGGCTTCCGCAAGGCCGAGAACGTGCGGCGCACGGCAGAGGCCGAGCTCTATTTCTACGGACGGATCCTCGGGTTCTCGCCCGCCGATGACCTCGAACCGGTCGAGATCGTCTAAGCGGACCGGGCCTCGACGCCATGAGGTGGCCGCAGGCAGCCGCCGGTGTGCTCACGGCGGCCGGCGCTGGGGGACGGGCACGCACTCCAGATCCGCTGCCACGACCACCTCTCCGCTGAACGTCGCTGCCGCTTCCTCGGCGAGCTGGCTGACGTCGGGGTAGCGCTGCGAGAAGTGGGTGAGCAGGAGGCGCCGGGCGCCGGCGTGGGCGGCAATCCGCCCGGCCTGGGCGGCCGTGAGGTGGCCGTAGGCGGTTGCCAAGTGCGATTCGGAGGATGCGAACGTGGCTTCGCAGACCAGCAGGTCGGCGCTGTCGGCGAGGGCGAGGGCCCCGTCGCACCACGAGGTGTCCATCACGAACGCGACCACCTGGCCGCGGCGCGTGACGCTCGTGTCCTCCAACGTGACTCGACGCCCGCCGACCGTGATCGCTCCCTCTCGTTGGAGTCGTCCCACGTCGGGGCCGGCAACGCCCGCATCGGCGAGCCGCTCGGGAAGCATCGTCCTTCCCGGGTGCTCTTCGATCCGCCATCCGATCGTGTCCACCGAGTGCTGCAGGCGCGCAGCGCGAAGGGTCCAGGTCCCGGTGTCATCGACGGTCACGAGCGTCCCTGTGGGCGGTGGGGGGGTGACCGGTTGCATACGGAGGTCGAGGTGGTCGGTGAAGATCGACGCTCGTCGGAGCCGTTCGACGTAGACCTCGCCGGAGGCGGGGAACGACACCTTGACGGGACGGCCGACGCGCTCGAGGGACATGCGCTGGAGCACTCCGGGCAGGCCGAGGCAGTGGTCACCGTGCAGGTGCGTGATGCAGATCCGTGTCAGCGCAGAGGAGGGCACCCCGGCGAAGAGCATCTGGCGCTGGGTTCCCTCGCCAGGGTCGAAGAGCACGCCGGCGTTGTCCCAGCGCAGGAAGTACCCATTGTGGTTCCTCGTGCGCGTCGGCACCTGGCTGGCCGAGCCGAGGACGACGAGCTCCCGAGCGGGCATCCACTGACCGTACGCCTCCGGTCACGGCGGTAGCCTCGCTGAGAGGCCTTGAAGATCCGAGGAGGGAATCTCGTGGACCCATTGGTGGCGCATCAACGAGCTCAAGACGCGTTCGGCAGCATCCTCTCGGGTACCGCTGACGAGCAGCTCGTATCGCCGACCCCGTGCACCGAGTGGCGAGTGCGCGATCTCATCGGGCACGTGATCGCTGGCAACCAGCGGGTCGCGACGGGCGCGGCGTCGTACTCGGCGGGGTCTGAGAGCGTGGCCGAGCTCGTGGCGCTGCATACGGCGTCGGCAGCGGACGCGCAGGCTGGGTTCGCGTCGCCCGACGGCCTCGTCCGGACCTACGAGCTCCCGTTCGGGGCAGTGCCTGGATCGATGCTGATCGGGATGCGCACGGCGGATGTCCTCACCCACGCGTGGGACCTCGCCAGGGCGACGGGTCAGGCGACCGAGGGCATCGACCAGGAGCTCGCTACCGAGCTACTGGTGGCGTCACGCGAACGCGTGGACGCTTCGATGAGGGGACCAGGCAAGCCGTTCGCCGAGGAGCAGCCATGCGGGCCGGAGGCGTCACCGAGCGACCGGCTTGCAGCCTTCTTGGGCCGTCCGCAGACCTGAAGCCGTCCCGGGCTCAGGCGATTGGGGCTTCAGGCGTCTGGGGCTTCTGGGGTCGTCACCCACGGGTGCTCTCTCCGTGTCGAGGTAGTCGCGGGGTCGACGTACACGCTGGCGCCTGCCTCGAGGAACTCGGCAGCTTTCTCCCTCATCCCATCGCCCACGGCGGCGCGGACCGGGATACCGCGAGAGGCCGCGTACTCCCGGAGCTCATGGCTGATCCGCATGGAGCAGAACTTCGGGCCGCACATCGAGCAGAAGTGCGCGGTCTTGGCCGGAGCCGCCGGGAGGGTCTCGTCGTGGTAGCTGCGAGCCGTCTCTGGGTCGATGGCGAGGTTGAACTGGTCCTCCCAGCGGAACTCGAAGCGGGCCTTGGAGAGCGCGTCGTCCCATCGCTGCGCCCCGGGGTGACCCTTCGCCAGGTCGGCGGCATGAGCTGCGATCTTGTAGGCGATCATTCCCTGCTTCACGTCGTCGCGGTCGGGGAGCCCCAGGTGCTCCTTCGGGGTGACGTAGCAGAGCATCGCCGTACCGTGCATCCCGATGACGGCTGCTCCGATCGCCGAGGTGATGTGGTCGTATCCCGGAGCGACGTCGATGGTGAGCGGGCCGAGCGTGTAGAAGGGGGCTTCGTGGCAGACCTCCTGCTGGAGCGTCACGTTCTCGGCGATCTTGTGCAGCGGTACGTGGCCGGGTCCCTCGATCATGACCTGCACGTCGTGGCGCCAGGCGACCTCGGTGAGCTCGCCGAGGGTCCGTAGCTCGGCGAACTGCGCCTCGTCGTTGGCATCGGCGACCGAGCCGGGACGCAGACCGTCGCCGAGCGAGAAGGCCATGTCGTAGTCGGCCATGATCTCGCAGAGGTCCTCGAAGTGGGTGTAGAGGAAGTTCTCCTCGTGATGGGCCAGGCACCAGGCGGCCATGATCGACCCACCCCGGCTGACGATGCCCGTCACCCGCTCGGCGGTCAGCGGCACGTAGCGCAAGAGCACGCCGGCATGGACCGTCACGTAATCGACCCCCTGCTCGGCCTGCTCGATCAAGGTATCGCGGTACAGCTCCCATGAAAGGTTCTCCGGCCGCCCGCCGGCTTTCTCGAGAGCCTGGTAGATAGGCACAGTGCCGATCGGTACCGGGGAGTTTCGGATGATCCACTCGCGCGTGGTGTGGATGGCAGGTCCGGTGGACAGGTCCATCACCGTGTCCGCGCCCCAACGGGTCGCCCACGAGAGCTTTTCGACCTCGTTCGCGATCGAGGACGTGACGGACGAGTTGCCGATGTTGGCATTGACCTTCACGAGGAAGCGCCGCCCGATGACCATCGGCTCGGATTCGGGATGGTTGACGTTGGCCGGGAGGATCGCTCTGCCTGCGGCGAGCTCCTCGCGCACGATCTCTGGCTGCACTCCCTCTCGCAGCGCCGCGAACCGCATCTCTTCGGTGATCATCCCGGCGCGGGCGTAGTGGAGCTGGGTGACCGGGCGTCGTCCGCCGGCGCCCGCCCTGCGCGCCCGAAGAGGTCGTCGTCCAGGGGCTGGCCACCGCGATAGACCGGCGCCAGAGCCGGCCCCCGCACCCGCACCCGCACCCGCACCGGCACCCGCACCGGCACGAGTGTCCTCAGCAGACTTCCGGGCCACGGCGCGGCCGTCGTCACGGACGGAGACTGGCCGTCCATCGTACTCTTCGACATCGCCACGTCCGGTGATCCAGGGGCGGCGCAGCGGAGGAAGGCCTTCCTGCGGGTCGCTCCCGGGACCAGAGGTGTCGTAGAGACGGACCGACAGGTCCGCGGGCGACACCCCATTCCCGAGCCCCGCCCCGAGCGTCACCTCGGTGAACGGCACGCGGATCGTCGGCGACCCCGGATCGCTTACGTGCACCTTGCGCCGCGAGCCCGCTGATTTCGCGGGGGAAGCGGCGTTTGCGCGGGGAACACGGTCACTCATCGCACCCTCCCTTCGCCGGCATTACCCGGATCAGGTTCGACGGTCGACGCCGGTCAGGCGCCCTCTCAGCCCGGTCCTTCCGAGCTCCCGTGAGACCAGTGTCGCGCGAAAGCCGCCCGGTTCGCCATCTACGTAGGCCGGTTCAGCCTTCGAGG